>ONPL01000056.1 GCA_900319705.1 uncultured Pseudomonadota bacterium
AGCTTCAGACTAGATGAACATCCGAAGGTAACTATTTGAATTTATTTGCATAAATTCATTCTCTCATAACGTAGTTCATTCACTTTTCAGTGAAATCACATAGACTAAGCAAAAGCCATAATTACCTTAAAGGTTATTATGGATCGTTTACTAAAACACCACCATTTCTTCCTATCAGCCTGCATAATGCCACATATCAGCAACATTAGCAAAACAAAATTACAAACGTTCATTTGTTGTGTTATCATTGAGCGGTTCAACCGGTAAAGATATATAATGAGTAATAATTATTTTCAATTTAAGCAGTTTATAATTTATCAGAATGACTGCGGTATGAAAGTAAGTACAGACAGTGTACTGCTTGGATGCTACACCTCAGTATCTGGCGTCAGACGAATTCTGGATGTCGGTACCGGTACCGGGCTTCTTGCTATTCAGCTTTCCTGCGAAACAGATGCAGAAATTACTGCCATTGATATTGATGAATCAGCCTGCCGTCAGGCAGTACGTAATGTGGAAATTAACAGAAAAGAGAATCAGATTACAGTAATCCCGGCTGATTTCAACAGTTATGAACCGGACAGAAAATTCGATTTGATCATTTCAAACCCTCCTTATTTTAAATCCGGCTCTCCGACAAGAAGCACCACCAGGGACCTTGCCCGCTACACCGGAACTCTTTCTCACCGTGTTCTTATAGAAAAATCTCAGGAACTTCTTGAGAGATCCGGTACTCTCGCAATATGTCTGCCTCATCAGACGGCAGATGAAGTAAAAGCTATTGCAGACCAGGCCGGACTGATCCTTACCAGAAATATATATGTATACCCTAAAACGGGGAAAGCATGCTATCTGCAGCTGCTCTTCTGGAAAAAGCCTGTAGCCGCAGTTCTTCATCCGGCAGTTGAAACAGAAAATATCACCATCAGAGATGAAAATAACGGATACACTGAAGAATACCGCAATAAAACCAGAAATTTGTATCTTGCGTTCTAACATGATTCTGACTCCTGCCTGTCCGTCTGTTTTTTCTGCATTTCGAGAGGATCCAAAATCACAATTCAAAAGCAGTTCCTGTTTCTATTTTCAAACCTAGATCGTAAATTATCTTTTCTGTCTGTGTTAGAATCGGCTATATGAGTGATTTTCAGCCTTGATTTTTTCAGGTTATGACAAGATCTTACAGCCGCATCCAGCCATCGGCACAAATTATGCTTAATCAATTTAACGCTGATTTTCAGATGCAGCAAATAAACAGGTAATAAATTATAATTAAGTTGTTGTAATTAAATGGACGTAGTAGACAATCCGATTATCAATCAGTTGGTTCCTCTTTACAGAGATCCTAATTTTGATACTATTTTTCAAAAGCTTACAGCCAACGAGTCGGCCAATACCAGATTTTTGATTAAAATGGAATTGAACCGGCGCTATTCACCGTGCGTGCGAGTAATTGACTTCAGAGATACCGATCCCAGCTGTCAAAAATATGTCATTCTCGGGGTAACACATTACCTGGGTAAAGAAGATTTAAAAACATTCGCCGATGAGCTGAAACTGTATCACGGCGAATATACAATGGGTGTTTATGAAAATATAATCGCCCAGCATAAACTCAGAAAAGCAAACAAAATTGAGAAGGAAGATCAGATTTCATTGGAAAGTCAGATCTCGCGCTATGAAGTTGATACTGTAAACTTTGCTTCATATTTTTACCGCAGTGAAGAAAGAATGCATTACAGTTCACCTGCTGTTCTTCTTTTGGAAAACGGAGAAACCGTTTCTGTAAAAACATCGGATTTGTCATGCGGCGGTCTGAAGCTGACCCTGGAAAAAGAAATTGAATATGAAAACAGACAGCCATGCTGGGTGACCTTTACCGGCTTGCAGAAGCTAATTGCCGATCCGAACAACAAACTGGATCAGGCACCTTATTTAATCCTGAATCAGCAGAAAAAAAATGAAAAAATCAGTCTGATTCTGGTAAAAGCCGACAAAGATCAGGTTTTCGCCCAGCTTATAGATGGTTTTATCCAGCAAAACAAGCTCAAGTATTCTGTCAGTGTGGACAATCTTCTTGTAACAGTCGAAACCAAAGGATATGAACAGTTCTACATGCCAAGAACCACTGCACTGCCGCTTTTTTTTGACAAAGCCGCCTCGCCGAAGCTGATATTCACTCTTAAGAGTGAAAATAATCAGGGAATTCTGGAATACTGGAGAGATGAACGGAACGACGACAAACTTCCTTCTCTTTTCAACCAGAAGCGTATGCAGATAATGATGAATGAAATCAACCGGACCGGAAGTTATGAGACTTTTATATATTGTTTCAGGCACATGGTGCGCAGTCACATATTCTTTTTCTCTGCAACAATGGAGGAACTGGAGCAGACTAATACAAAAGAACTTTTCTTCATGGTCGGTTCCAAGCGTCCAAGCTGGCGAGTATATAAGTTCAGTTTCGAAAAATCAGACATTGATGATCAGAATGTAAGTCAGTATATTGAAGATACTGTGCAGCTGGTTGATCGTGAGCGCGTAACCAAGGAACTTCTTAAAATAGGCTACACCGGGCAGCTTATTGAAGTAAAGAGTGATGAACAGGGGCTTTCTGACTACCGTGCAATAACTCTTGAACAGTTCAATGCCAACGAGCTGCAGATTTTCGCACACAATCTTGCCGTAGAACCGTGCCGTACCGAAATGCTTCACTACATCAAGATGCGTAAGGAGCCACGCTATATTCACAAAACGGCTGTTGCACTCAAGCTTGCCAACGGAGTATCAGTTGTCGGCTGGACCAAGGATATCTCCACCATGGGCCTTCAGCTAGAATTAGCCGAATCAGTCCCGTGTAACAAAGATGATATTGTCCATCTGACGCTGCCGAAACTGCAGTCTCTGACCAAAGATCTTAAGCTTAAGGATTTACCGTACCGGGTTGTACATACCAACCAGTCTCAGACCATTATTCATCTGACCATCGAAGGGGATCCTGACACACACGTCGGCCGCAAGTTCTTCGATCTTCTGATTGAGAACAACCATGATACACTGGCAACCTCAAAAGAGCTTCAGAATTTGAGCACTCTGTCGAAAAGTCTGCGATATCTGTTTACACAGCATATTTTTACATGTCCGCTGTATATGTGCAAAAGTAAACCGAACAGACTCGGTGCAATCGGAAGAATAGGACAACCGCGTACAGTCTATAATCTCTTTTCGGAACTTATTTCCGATGACAGTTCAAAATTCAACGTTTATCCGATGCTGCATGATAAATTGCTGAGAAGGGTACTGCTTGATCCGCTGAGAGAAATGCAACGTTTCTATTCACCGAGAGAAACAGTCGTATTCATAAGCAGAAGTTATGACCATAATAACAATATCTGCTACGACACCATGCTTGACGAAGATTTCAGCAGTTATGACGAAAAGAGAAACTTCTGCAGTAAGGCTCTCGAGCGTAATCATCTCTATGTTCTCAAGCTTTTTATCACCAGAACAGGAAAGCCGGATATTGACTATATAGCCAAGGAACTGAATTATATCTCAAAGTATGCCATTCATAAGGCAAAGAGATTTGAAGATACAATCTGGAGTATTATAGGAATATGTGACATTGTCGACATAACTGCGGAGACTCTGTACGTTTTAGGACTGCCTTGCAAAGCTGTTTAAGCATAAGTTTGTGGCAGTTAAGGATCAAAATAAACACGCCCGTAAATCAGAAACGTAAAACAGTACGGATGTTGTTAAATATTCATAAAACATCTTGAATAGATGATATTAAAATAATAAGATATGCGACTGATTCTTGAGGCTCCGTGCCTATGCAGAGCCTGTATTCAGAGGCCTGTCAAGAATTGTTTCCGAGTATTAAATAAAACATGTCATATATCACAAATTTAATTTTTTAGGACTTTAAATAATCAAAATACTTTGATTATTTACTAAAATTAACGATAATGATTAGAGTTTATTTCATTACACAAAAAGGGATGGTGTTACTCACCACAATTGTAAATTAAGAGGTTTATATATGAATAAGACTGAGTTAGTTGATGCTATTGCTTCAAAGACCGAATTGACAAAATCACAATCTAAAAAAGCCTTAGAAGCTGTATTAGAGGCAGTTTCTGAAGCCCTGGTTGGCGGTGACAGTGTTCAATTAGTAGGTTTTGGTACATTTAAGGTAAATCACAGAAATGGTCGCACAGGACGCAACCCAAGAACTGGTCAGACAATTGAAATTAAACCGTCTTCTGTACCAGCTTTCGTTGCAGGTAAAGCATTGAAAGAAAAAGTAAACGTAGCTAAGAACTAATAACGATCATTCGAGCAGATAAATAAAAAAAGATCTGAATATCCATTCAGATCTTTTTTTATTTAAATATTTCAGCGTATTTAGAAAACCCCGAATAACATAATTTATTGAACTTTTTGATTTTTTGAGACTCTAATCAATATGTTACCGGGATAAAATTGCCAAATAATGAATTTATATGTATGATTTTAGAGAATCGTGCACTCATAGATTTCACTTAAAACAATAATAAAAACTACTACAATGAGATTCTTTAGACTGATTAAAAAAGCTCTGTTACTGGAAAACAGTCCTATACCGAAATTACGAATTTACGGATTGCTGGTATTTGCTATTACTGCGATTATAGTAGCTCCTTTTTTGCCGGTTTATGATGATGAAAACAATGAGTACGAAATCAACAGGGATGGCCTATACGACAACAGTATCCTGGTTGAAATTCCTGATGACGATGACGACGAAGAGGAAATCATCGCATACACAGATTTGGACATTGCAAGTCAGCAGATTTTCAAGGAAGCATTTGAAACAGATTCTATTGATGACATTCATTCAGACTACGAATGGCTGACATACACAGTTAAGGAAAACGAAAATCTTGCAGCCATATTCAGAACTTTAAATCTGCCGCAGTCAACACTGCAGAAAGTTATCAAAGTTGACATCAAGAGCAGTCTGACCTCATTGAGGATCGGTCAGGAACTGGATTTTCTTATCGATGAAAGAGGTGTTCTTCGCTGTCTGAGCGTTCCGCTGAAAAATGGAAAACAGGAAGTTCTGTTTGTAAGAACCCCCGATAAGAAATATGTTTCCTATATTGATCCGATTGATTATCACAGAACAGAAGAGGTTTCCGTGGTTATGGAACCTCGCAACAATTATATACCAGGGAAAATAGAAAGCACTTCTGATTCTGCAAAAATCGCAGAAAACACCGCTGCACCTGACACAGAATTGTTCAAATCAGATATTACAGATATTTTCTCTAAAACAAACGACAGTATAAGCAAGGATCAGCAGAAACGGGAAAAAGAACGTCAGCAGCTGATTGCCCAACAGAAACTGGAAAAAGAACGGCTGGAGAAAGAGCGACAGAAACAGCTTGCTTTACAGAAGGAACGGGAACAGAAAGAGCAGCAGATTGCCAAAAACCAGGAAAAGGAAAAAGGTTATCACAGAGATACCACCATAGTATCGGGAAAAATTGTACAGGGTTCGTTTATTATTGACGGACAGAATGCCGGTTTATCAAAGAAGCAGCTGAGAAAAATTGCCGATATCTACAGAGGTAAACTTGATTTCAGAAGAGATATCCGAAAAGGAGATTCCTTTAAGATTCTGTTTGACAGATACAGCACCGATGAGAAGGCCAAGATACTGGCTGTCAGTTTTGTCATAAACGGGAAATACCGTAATATGTTTCTATCAGAAACCGACGGTCGCTATTATGACGAAGTCGGAATGAATTCAACAATTACAAGTAAGTTCCTTCGTGTTCCTATAAGAATACCTAATTTGAGAATTTCATCCCCGTTCAGCCCTTCACGTTATCATCCTAAGCTGAGACGTTACCGTGCGCATCTCGGAACCGATTATCCATGCCCAACCGGAACGCCTGTATTCACAACAGCAAACGGAGTTGTAAAAAAAGTCGGTCACCAGTTTCCCGGAGCCGGCCACTATATCGTAGTAGATCACGGTAGCGGTATTCAGACGATATATATGCATTTAAGCAAGATTGGAGTTCATGACGGTCAAAGGGTAAGACAAGGTCAGACTATCGGGCTTGCGGGAATGTCGGGAGGAATAAGTACAGGTCCTCATATTCATTATCAACTTGAAATAAACGGTCATGCCGTAGACTCAACCAATCCAGGTCTGCCGATTTACAACCCAACCAGATCTTCATCAGGAAACAAGACGTTTATGGCAAAAGTACGACTTTACAAACAGAAATTAAGAATCAAATAGTTCTATGGATTACAATAAAGAAGAATTGGAAGCTACCCGCAGAAAGTTTGTAGCGCAGCAGAAAAAAATGATTATTAAATTCATATTTTTTTTAATCTTCGTAATATTTGTTATCCTGGCCTATCAGCTGTTTAATTACAACAAGGCAAATAAACAGAATGAAGTCAAATCCATAGAACAGAATGCTAAAGAAATAAGCCACGAAATCGAAGAGATGTCCGTTTCTTCCGAAATTTCAAACGGCTCAACCAATGAAATCCAAATTCAGATCTTAAACGGGCTCAAAAAACAGTTACCTCAGACAATAGATCAATTAACAGTACTGCGCGATGCTGAATTCAAAGACAACATCCTGATTTTCAAAATTGAAATAGATGATCGAAAAATATCACAGGAAGATTTGGATAAATTCAATTCATCCAAATTAAATACCCTGTTACTCAAAAACAAGCCTATTGCCTGCAGTCTGATGACCAATATAGCCAACTGGGATGAGCTGTGGAAAATAAACTACTCCTATTTCCTGCTGCAATCGGGTATGGAAGTTGGACACGTGACATTCAGCAAAGGTGAATGCCGGTAACACTGCGCAGAAACGGGACCGTTCTGCACAATGTTGTACAATCAATCCATCCAGCATTCACATATCAGATTAGTAAGTCTTTATTTTTGAAAGGAGCGTGCTGGCTTCCAGTATAGCCGCAGCTGCATGAAGGTTCAGATGATTTATTGTAATAGGAGCCTTCTCTCTGACTACCGGTTTTGCATGAATAGCAATACCTGTACCGGCAAGAGAAATCATTGGTAAATCATTCGCACCGTCTCCTATTGCGATAGTTTCAGAAGTACGTACTCCGTATTGTTCCTTCAGTTTTAAAAGCGTATTAGCCTTAACCTTGGAATCTACAATCTGTCCCAGTACCTTTCCGGTAAACACCCCGTCAACAGCCTCTATATCGTTGGCTATAACATAATCGAGACCGAATTCGTTCTTAAGCTTGGTAACGTAGCGGGTAAAACCGCCAGAAGCTATAGCAAGCTTCCATCCGTAACTTTTAGCTTTTTTAACGAGCTCTGCAAACCCCGGCATTACAGGAAGATTTTCTTCAACGGTATCCATGATCGATTCACTTTTTCCGTTAAACAAAGCAACACGTCTTCTGAAACTCTCCTGGAATTCCATATGTCCTTTCATAGCCATAGCAGTAACAGCAGATACCTGCTCTCCGATCCCGGCCAGTTTAGCCATCTCATCTATACATTCACACTGCACACAGGTAGCGTCCATATCCATCAGGATTACACCGGTTTTTGAGGTATCAGGCAATGAACCAGCATGGAACGCATCAATCTTCCAATCAAGGAACTTTAATTCCTGAGAATATTCATTATCAAACCTGTCATGGATAAAAATCACTCCATCCACCCCAGATTCATTAAAAATTCCTGCATAGCATGTCTGCAGATGATACTTGTCTGCCAGTTTCAAAAACAATTCAACATCAGCGCGGGCGATGCTGTCAGCGAGAAGTACAGTTACAGAAGATTTGAAAGGTAATTGATTTAATAAAATAAAAGAGCCGTTCTCTACTTTATATATGGTTCCTTCAGCCAAAGTACCGGACCAGTCTCTGGTTAAATCCGGCAGTTGATTAATATTCATAAAATCTCATTCCTTATGTATAAAACTAAAAAAGACAGTTATTCACTGCCCGAAATTTTTTACAATAATAACATAAAGAATTAAATTTTATAATTGATAAATGACGTGAAGAAAAAGATAAATATAAGGAAAGTAAATTTGAGATGGCGCACCCGGAGGGATTCGAACCCCCGACCAATCGGTTCGTAGCCGAGTACTCTATCCAGCTGAGCCACGGGTGCGCGATGGCGGTGAGAGAGGGATTCGAACCCTCGATGCGCTTTTGGGCGCATGCTCCCTTAGCAGGGGAGTACTTTCGGCCTCTCAGTCATCTCACCAAACACGCGTTATATGATAGCGTGTAATAAAAATATGTCAAGTAAAAATCAGAAATAAAAAACAAATTATGATTTTTATGCGTAATATTTATACAAAAATCAAATACTTTTAAATTTAGGATCCTGTTTTTATAATTTTCCTATTCAAATAAAGCTAAAACTTTTGATGATTAAATCTTCGACAGATGGCGTAACATTTCAAATCGAATAAGATTACGACTGTTTTTTAAACACAAAATAATCAAAAACAAGGAGAGTTTGTTTATTCATTTATCAATCAAAATAGTACTCTTATCAGCAGGCTGTACCTGCCACTGCCGGACACTTAAATCGACTGAATGAAATAACTAAAAATTTTCGAACTACTTTAAGATGATATAACAAGAAGTAATTTGAATTTCCGGATACCAACAAAGAAATGACAGGCACCTCCGGAACCGTGACCATTTATCGAGACGTGGAACAACTAGCGATCAGAATCACTATCCTGCTTTTCTGGTTCATCCTGATCCTGCAGCTGCAAGCGGTTGAAGATCTCTTCTCTATGCACAGAAACATCAGTAGGTGCCTCGATACCGAGACGAACCTGGCTTCCCTTAAAACCAAGTACGGTCACAGATATATTGTCACCGACAACCACTGTTTCTCCAACACGACGTGTTAATATAAGCATTTCAAAGATAAATCCATGTCAAAATAATTAACTGTCTTTATCTTACCACAAAAAGATCAAATAGGTAAATATTCGATTTCTTTTTTCGCCAGGCATATTTCTTAAATAAAAAAAACCGGGTCCATTACAGGATCCCGGCTAATATATAATTTTAACAGATAAACGGCCGTATGTTAGAGGCGCTCCTCCAACCATGAATGAACATTGGATAAAGCTTTATCCAAAAATTCAGGTTTTGTACCACCGGCCTGAGCCATATCAGGACGTCCACCGCCCTTACCGCCAACAAAAGAGGCCACCATGTTGATCAGTTCACCTGCTTTAATCTTTGACGTAAGATTTGAGGTTACACCGGCAATAAGGCTGACTTTCTCTTCATTAACCTTTGTAGCAAGAACAATAACACCTGAACCAAGTCTTGATTTAAGATCATCAAGAATGTTCCTTAAATTCTTGGCTTCAACATCATTAAGTTCAGCAACAAGGACCTTGGTATTGTTAATGGTTACAACATCGTTCAACAGAGAAGCTGCCATATTAACTGCAATTTTCTCCTTCAACGCAGAGATCTGCTTTTCCAATGCTTTCTGTTCATCAATCAAAGCAGAAACCTTTTCTGAAACCGAACCTTCACCCTTAATCAGACGATTTACAGCTGATAACTGACTGCTCTGTTCCTGAATTTCAGCAACAGCAGCGCTGCCAACTAAAGCTTCAATTCTTCGTACACCCGCAGAAATACCGCTTTCACTGTCGATTTTGAACAAACCTAAATCTCCGGTTCGTTTAGCATGGGTACCGCCACAGAGTTCCATGGAGAAATCCCCCATTGATACAACACGGACTGTATCATCATACTTGTCATTGAACAGCGCCATTGCACAGGTTTTCTTTGCATCCTCAAGCGTCATAAGCTGTGTTTTGATTTCGCTATTGGCTCTTATCTGATCGTTGACCAGTTTTTCTACCTGCTGCAACTGCTCTGCAGTAACAGCTTCAAAGTGAGAAAAGTCAAAACGAAGACGATTTGCACACACGAAAGATCCCTTCTGAGCCACATGTGAACCGAGCACCTGTTGCAGGGCAGCCTGAAGAAGGTGTGTTGCAGAATGATGTGCACATATTTGAGCACGGTTTGTAACATCTATACGGGCTTTTACAGTCTTACCTACCTCAAAGCAACCCTGTTCGGTATAACCGACATGAGCAACTGCATTACCTAGGATCTGGGTATCAGTTACAATAAAACGACCTTCAGTTGTTTCAATAACACCGACATCACCGATCTGACCGCCTTTTTCACCGTAAAATGGAGTCTGATCAAGAATAATCAGAGCATCATCACCGGCGCTGACTGAACTTACTGAATCTTTACCGTTCTTGAATATTTCAAGGATTTTGGAATCTGTTTCAACAGACTCGTACCCCTTGAATTCTGACGAGAACTTGCATGAAAGCTGCTTATTGTAATCAACCTTGAAGTTTGAATTCTCCTTGGCCAGCGCTTTCTGTTTCTGCATCAGTTCATCAAATCCGGCATTATCAATAGTGTAACCTCGATCGCGGACAACATCTGCTGTTAAATCGGCAGGGAATCCGTATGTATCATACAGTTTGAACACTATATTTCCCGGAATAACCTTGGTATCGTTAAGATTCTTAAGAGCATCTTCCAGTAAAGCCAGACCTCTGTCAATTGTCTTGGCAAACTGTTCCTCCTCAACGTGCAGAACTTTTTCAATAACAGGCTGCTGCTGTACCAGTTCCGGATATGCGGCCCCCATCAGTTCTACCAGTTTGGAAACAATTTTATAGAAAAATACATCCTTTACACCCAAAAGTCTGCCGTGTCTTACGGCGCGGCGTATAATTCTGCGCAGAACATATCCGCGACCTTCGTTGGATGGCATAACACCGTCGGCAATAAGGAAAGAGCAGGATCTGATGTGATCTGCAATAACGCGCAAAGACTTGCTGGTAAGATCGGAAACTTTCAGCAGATCAGCAATATATGAAATCAAATCCTTAAACAGATCGATATCATAATTATTGTGAACACCCTGAAGAACTGCAGCTATTCTCTCCAATCCCATTCCGGTATCAACTGACGGCTTAGGCAGTTTCTCCATAGTCCCGTCAGCCAGTCTGTTAAACTGCATGAATACAAGATTCCAGATTTCTATGTAGCGATCGCCATCTTCTTCAGGAGATCCCGGAGGGCCACCCCAGATGTCGGCACCGTGATCATAGAAAATTTCAGTGCTCGGACCGCAAGGGCCGGTATCACCCATCTGCCAGAAGTTATCTGATGCGTATTTCGCACCCTTGTTATCACCGATACGAATTATTCTTTCAGCAGGCAATCCCACAACATCATGCCAGATATCGTAGGCTTCATCATCGTCTGCATAAACTGTAACAGTCAGACGATCTTTCGGCAATTTAATAACTTCTGTAAGAAATTCCCAGGCAAATGGAATCACTTCCTTTTTGAAATAATCACCGAAGCTGAAATTACCAAGCATTTCAAAAAAAGTATGGTGACGTGCGGTATATCCCACATTATCCAAATCATTATGCTTTCCACCAGCTCTAACACACTTCTGGGCTGTAGTGGCTCTTGTATAAGAACGTTTTTCCTTTCCCAAAAAAACATCTTTGAACTGATTCATACCCGCATTGGTAAACAGCAGGGTAGGATCGTTGTTCGGAACCAGCGAACTGGATGATACGATCTGATGTCCTTTTGATTTAAAAAATTCTAGAAAAGCAGTTCTTATTTCAGTTGTTGTCATTACCATATATAACGTAAACGCTCCATAATAACCTTTGATGCTATTTAAGATTGTTTAAAATCAACAATCCAACCTTTTCTTTTTTCAATAAGACTTAACTTTTTATAAGAAATACCACTTGAAATAATATTTCCATCTATATCTTTAACAAGGTAGGAGCCTCTCTGTCTCCTACCGTATATAAATCCTGTCTGATTGTTTATCCTGACTTTATCAAACAGTCTAAATCCGTGAATCATGTAAGGTGATTGATTAAGTTTCCTTATGCCGCCTTTTAAAGTTTTAAACTTATGTATCTGCCGGTTATGGCACCTTACTTTTTTA
>ONPL01000005.1 GCA_900319705.1 uncultured Pseudomonadota bacterium
ATTCATTCTCTCATAACGTAGTTCATTCACTTTTCAGTGAAATCACTTAGACTAAGCAAAAGCCATAATTACCTTAAAGGTTATTATGGATCGTTTACCTTTTTCGGAGCTGCTGCTTACATTCACAACACTTTTCTCAATCTTCTTTTGAATAATATCTTCCAAATCGATGTTTCTTTCCTTACAGATATCGTACAAGCGAAGTTGAGCTGCCTTGTTCGGCTGAGAATGTCCGTTTTCCCACCGGTTCACGGTTGCATAGGAGATGCCGATCATCCTAGCCAAATCTTCCTGACTTGCATTCAACCGGTTTCTGATTTCAAGAATAAGATTCTTCACGCCCAGCCTCCGACATAACATTTGCTACGTCAATATTATGGTGTTTGCCACATCGAAAATCAATTCAAATCTGAAAACTTCCTGCGAACAATCAGCTCTTTCTTCAATGCCATGAGGTCTTCAAATTTGACTGCTGTCCCGAAGGCATTATTGTAAAAGAAGCTGTGCAACAGGAAATAGAAGATTCCATTGATGGTTAACAAAACCCTACCTTTTCCTCTTACCAGAACAGGCACTCACGAGAGTGATCTGTTTGGGAAGTAAACTCAATCCAACGGCTGCTAACCCGATCTATCCCGCGAGGCTCGTCTTCATGATGGGTCTTTTCTTTTTTCTGCTCTGCCAAACATCCCCACCTATCACAAAAGCCCCTGACAGCCTTCCCGTTCCGCTCAAAAAATCAGCCGATTTTGACATGTCTACCGAAGTCACAACCCCAAAGTTGCGTTGGGAACACGTCATAATTACTACAGTCTTAAGTGTGTTAACCTCGAGTGTTCAGATTGCACACCGGTAAATTTTGATTACATTTTAGCCAAAAGCGTCTCTATTGATATGTTTCCCTATACGTGTATGTTGTAACGGGATACAGACACCAGGTCTTTTAAACTCCCTGCCAATCCCTCGAAAAGTCTTATAAATCAAGGGTTTACGAGGGTGTTACTTTCGAGACATGAGCACTACCGTCTCGACGTGGCTTGAGGAAATGAAATTGATAGTCATAATCTCCGTGTCTGTACGCAAATAACGTGGTCAGGAACATATCCACCGTTTTGCTGTACACCGGGAACATATCTCATTGGCGGTTCGCGGAAACATACCGAAAAATGGGAATGCGTTACCATAATTGCATGATCTCATTTTGAAGGTTTGCAAGAAATCTACCTGCATGGGCGCCATCCATTTGCGTGTGATGAAACTGAAATGATATCGGCAGGTAATATAGCAAATACTTTTTCGATACTTCCCTCAAATGATAAACGGATTATTGAATATTCCGCTGTTCTTGCCGACTGCTCAATCAATTTCAGTATCGAGAATTGCCTATGTACCAATGACCATATGATTTTCTAACAAGTCTCTATCCATACAGCTTTCAGCAACTTGAGCGGTATATTTCAAGTATTCTCGATTAAAAACGTCAAGATCATCTAAGTGACTGATATCGCAGGAGCTTACTTCATTATTTCTGTTCTTAACGATTGTATTTACCGCAATAGCATCATACTGAAACAATTTATCATCAACCGTTTATCATCAACCGGAAGAGTATAAAACTCTTTTATTGGCTCGACTGCTCTTCCTATGCAGTAATCAAGCAGCATATTAAACTTCAAACACTTCTTTTTACTGTACATAACCAAATTGGATACATCCAGAGTCTTGAAAAAGGTTACCATTGGATTTGGTGCTTTCATCCATAATTCAAAAGCCATAGCTCTTGTTGTATCCTGAGGTTTTATCTCTTTTGCCTTCTTACTCCCCGAAAAATTCTGTATTAAACTTCTTGATCATCCAGCAGCTTTTTCAGTGCCTCAACATCCGGCAGTGCTTTCCGCAGTTCATCTGACATATCATTGGACGTCTTATAGGTTGCCACGCCCATTGGTTTGGCGTAATCTTGTATGACATAGTCTACGAAGGACTTGTTCATATCCTTGCAGAGGATGAGTCCGATGGACGGATTTTCATGCGGTTTTCGCTCGAACCCGTCCAAAACGCTCAAATATCCCTGCAGCTGTCCAAGATAGGATGTCTTGAACTTCCCGGTCTTCAGTTCCACCGCTACCAGGCAGTTCAGCTCACGATTGAAAAACAGAAGGTCAATATACTGATCTTCCCCGAAGGCATCCAGGTGATACTGGTTGCGAACGAAGGCGAAGTCCTTACCGAAAGTTAGGATGAAATTCTTCACATTATGGATGATGGCATTCTCTACCACCCGCTCGTCCACATCCTGCTTATCCCGGATTCCCAATTCCTCCACATTGATATAATCCAGAAGATATTCATCCTTGAACGTATTGATGGCGCGGAAAGCCTGCTCCGCCGCCGGCAGCGTCTGCAAGAAATTGTTCGGCAGGCAGCCCTGGTGGTGATAGTCGTCACGGGCGATGCTTGCGATCAGTGCCTCGCGGCTGTATTTTTCGTCTGCACATTTCCTGATGTAAAAAATACGCTCATCTGTATCTTTTACCTTGGACAGAATCGTTCGATGATGGGAGAAGCCTATGGCGAAAAATGAAGCATCCGGAAACTCAATTTGCTTTGGTACCAGCTGGTTCCAATTTGAAATCTCCAATTTGGCACCCACCGGTGCCAAATTGTCCTTATCGGACTCAAGAAGTGCCGGTTCAGATTTGTCAAGATACGACCATTCTTCATAGAATGTCCGCATGTATCTCAGACTCCTCGCCGAAAATCCTTTTAATCCTGGCAACTCTTTGTCCAACCTCTCGCTGATGGCATCAATAGCTCCTTTCCCCCAGAAGCCCTTCCGAGAATTCAGGGAAATGTATTTTCCAATGCCGTAATAGAGTATCAGCTGTTTCTCATTCACAGAGCAAGCTGCGTCATACTGACTCTGCAATATCGCGGTCTTAATGGTTTCTACGGCTTTGTCGTAATTTATGATCTCATTCATCGCTGTTCCTCATCCATCAATTCGATAACAGTAATTCTATAGTCACAACCCGGCTCGAGTGAGCTTCACAACTGATTCTACGTGTAAAGTGTTCGGGAACATATCTACTGTTGCAATTTTTGTTATTTTATAATCTGATTCAAGAAGCTTAAGATCTCTAGCCAATGTTTTCGGGTTGCATGAAACATATACTATTTTTTCAGGATTAAGAAAAATCAGTGTATTTATCAGAGAACTGTCGCAACCCTTACGGGGAGGATCAACCACAACAATATCAGCTCTAATCTGTTTTTTATTTACCAACTCTTCGCAAACCGTTTCACTTTTTCCTTCAATAAACTCAACATTTCTTAAATCATTCAGTTCAGCATTGCGAACGGCATTTTTCACAGCTTCCGGCACTATTTCAATACCGTATACTTTTCGAGCTTTCTGGGCAAGCTTGAGAGTTATGGTTCCTATGCCGCAGTACAGATCAAAAACCACATCAGAAGATTTCACATCTGCAAACTCTAAAACCAATCCGTACAGTTTCTCACATTGCTTTATATTCAACTGAAGGAAAGATCTGGCAGAAATTTCATATTTCAACCCCGCAAGACAAGTATAAATATGCTCCTTTCCGCTGATTTTTTTCAGTTCATCAGTCCAGATACTGTTTCCTTGACTTTTGTTTCTGCAAATCCACACACTGGTAAATTTCAGCGGTTCAAGTCTTAACATCAATTCGTCAAGGTTAGGGATCTGAAAATCGGTAGCAACCACAACCAGCATCCGTTCACCGGTTCCCTCTCCGCTCCGGTAAATTATATTTTTGATCAACCCTCTACCGGTCGATTCATCAAAGGCGTGAATATTAAAATCTTCAGCCCATTTTGCAATAATTTCATTGGCACTAGAAACAAAATCAGGTTCCATTATGCAACCGTAAATTTCAACTACATCGTGGGAATTCTTGCTAAAAAAGCCAATCACAAATTTTCCATTCTGCGCTCTGACGTAATAGATAGCTTTATTCCTGTATCCGTGAAAATCATACATTCCTGAACACTCAGGCAAAATACAATCAAACTTTACACACTGCTCTTTTAAGCACGACAGCAGGAACTCATTTTTCAATTTTAAAAGTTCCTTACTGTCTATAAAGTTAAATGCACACCCCCCGCATGAACTGTAGCAACACTCCGGCTCGATTCTGAAAGGGCTGGCTTCGAGCACCTCCACCAGATGTGCATTGTAATAGGTTGGATGTTCCTCGATTATTCTGACCCTAACCTTTTCACCGGTATATGTCCGATCTACATATACACTGCGTCCGTTCAGGTCCGCAACACCGAATCCCTGATCGGTAACCCGGGAAATAACAACGTCAGTCAAAACACTCATAGCAGATTAAAGTCACTCCTGAAAAAACTCGGCTTATATAAATTGGCAGCAAATATGCTATAATTCGGATAATTAGTTTATGATTATTAATATCAGATATGTATGCAAAATGCCTTTTTAATGATTTTAAATTAATTTTTCATAATTGTATAAATAACTTTTTAAAAGAATAATAACAGTGATATTAAACAGGTACATTTTAAAAGAAACCATAAAGATGCAGGTAATATTCTACATCATATTAAATGCAATCTTTCTGTGTCAGTCTTTTATTCAGATCCTACGCAGTGCATCCAAGGGGGATATTCCCGCACAGCTGGTTACAGAAATGCTGATGCTGTCAATTCCGAACATGTCCATACTAATGATCCCTTTAACTGTCTACCTCGGGATCCTTGTTGCACACGCCCGTCTTGGCGCAGACTCAGAATTTGTAGTCATGAAATCACTCGGGGTTACCCCGTTCAGTATTCTCAAAGGAGCCTTTATTCTAGGTGTCTTTACAGCAGTTGTTGCACTGTTCAACTCTCTTTATCTGGTACCCAAAGCACAGGCAAAACAGGAAACACTTCTCCAGGATGCTAGAGAAAATTCAAGTTACTTCGCCATCAACAGCGGACAGATCATACGGTTCGGAAATAACAGACTGATCGCATATATAGATGATGTAAATGACGAAAAGAGCAATAAGGTATCCAGCAAGAAAGATCTTCGAAAAATGGAAAACGTATATCTTTTCATGCCTCAGACCTCAAGACAAAAACGTCCGACCACGATAGGTTACGCTGAAAAAGGATATGTAACCCAGGACGAGGATAACATCATGTGGCTGGTTTTGGAGGATGGGACCTTCTACATCGGACCTAATGAAAAGAACAAATATACCAAAATGGATTACGATGAATACAGAACCCAGCTTGCCGATAATTCACAGGATCAGAATGAGATCAAAATCAATGCAGTACCGACGTCAGAACTGTTAACCATGAGTGGTCCGGTGGCAACAGCCGAGTTGCAGTGGCGACTGTGCGTTGCTCTTGCAATTCCAATTCTTACTCTTATAGTTGTACCTCTGGCCAACGTAAGGCCGAGACAGGGAAAATTTGCAAAATTCCTGCCTGCACTGATGATTTACGGTTCCTTCTTCCTGCTGATGGTTTCGCTCAAACACCTGATAAGCAAAGGAATATTCCCTGCATTCCCGGGATTGTATATTCTAATATTTGCTTATTTTGTTCTGTTTGCGGTACCTCTTAATATGACTGAAACCAAGTGGTATAAAAAGTATCAGTTGCAGAAAATCAGAAAACAGTCAGATAAATCCAAAGAGATAAAAAATTAATGAAAATTATACCTTCCATTATAGAGCGCTATGTCGGTAAATATGTAGTTACCTGGATACTGTATACCACTGTGTTTTTCTGTATTCTGTCCTGGCTGATAAAATTCATGGAGCAGCTAAACCACATTGGAACAGGCACATATACCATCGGAATGGCAATGCTGGCGGTTACCATGCGTATTCCCCATAACGTCTACGTTTTTTTTCCTCTTTCAGCACTGATGGGGACAGTTGTATCACTCTGTATGCTCGGTTCGAGACAGGAACTGGTGGTAATGCAGAGTGCAGGGCTCTCAAAATTAAAAATAGTTTTAGCCACACTTAAATTTTCCGTACCACTGATGATCGCTGTCATGCTGCTTGCAGAATATGTCATTCCCAAATCTGAAGCAAAGTACGATGAAATTAGAGCAAAAGCCATCAAAGGTACAGATATTTCTGTCGGAAGTGCAGGAGATATCTGGATCAAAGAGGACAATAAATTTCTTCATATCGACCATGCAGACAGTGACGGTATAGTTTACGGCGTTTCTCTTTATACTTTTGACCGGAACAGCCACAGGTTGATTGACGCTGCGGAGGCTAACAAGGGAACCTACTCTGAAGGTCAGTGGAAATTCGATAATACCGTGCACCATAAGTTCACAGATCAAAAACTTGAAATAACCAGCATAAAAGATGAAATCTGGGATCTGTCAATTGCACCGGATAAATTCAATGCACTGAGTGTAAGTGCGGATGAACTTCCTATTTCATCACTGTGGTCATATGTTAAGTATTTGAAAAAGAACAAGATTGAATCCAAAAAACATGAATTCGAGCTGTATAGAAAAGTGTGTTCACCACTGGCTGTAATCACCATGATCTGTCTTGCGGCTGCAGTTGCCTTCGGTTCAATGAGATCACTGTCCATGAGTGCACGTATTGTTCTCGGCGTGGTAGGCGGTTTTGCATTCTATGTTGCCAATCAGCTCATCTCTCCTATCAGTCTGGTATACGGTATGCCGCCATTGTTATGCGTGTTGCTGCCAAGCTGCATATTTCTGTGCTGTGCAATATGGGTTCTTACGAGAAGATAACTTAACCAATCGGACGTTTTTGCCCTAAAAAAAAGTTGCTATTACAGATTATATTTGTATAATTATAGCTGTGTTCCGTGCCTCGGTGGCGGAATTGGTAGACGCAGCGGATTCAAAATCCGCCGGCTAATCACCGTGTGGGTTCGAGTCCCACCCGAGGCACCACTTTCAGATACCAATTAGTGTCAAGTCAAGTCTTACGTTCAATGTTTCACCTATAAATTCGGTTCTATGTTTTCAATAGTCGGCTAGGTAGCTCTGATCCTGAACTATTTAGGATCAATTTGGAATAGATTCTTCCTGTAAACGAAATAAGATTGGAACTGAAAATCCATCGCTTCTTTGAAAAAAGTGACTGATCGGAATATTTCAGTTCAATAATCATAACCAGTCACTATCACAGCGTCAGTCACCTGATCCGGCTAGTTATCGATATTCATCGATTCCTCAATAGTATTGAGCTGTTTGAGTTTTTTCCAGTCAAGTGTGATATCCTTTACTTTCCCCAAAGAAGAAATAAACTGATCCGCCTTGATTGAATCAAATTTTTCCCCATTTAAATAATACTGATTGTTTTTGAAAGTCAGTCTTGCTGTTACTCCGCTGTCTTTAATTGTAAGGAACTCGGAAATACCATTGGATGCATAGGTAGTATCTTCTACCGAAATTCCATTCTCATGAACAAAAATCTCGTCTGAGGACTTTTTGTGCAACAGAATATACTTATTGGAATCTTTACCTTTCTGATCATTTCTGACAAGAGAAACTACAACCTGCTCTGACTTATCCTTATTGCCCAAAAACAGCTCAGAATTGCCGTCACCATCTATGTCAGAGTATGCATAGTATGTAGGGTTCATACCTCTTAGTTTCGAGGCGAGATCCGTCTTATCTAGTTTAATAATTATATTACCGTAATCAAATTTATCAGATAAGCCATCCCAGGCATAGGATTCATACTGATCGACAAAAATGCCGTCAACTTCCTCAAAATATCTACCAATGGAATTATCATCATTAAGCGAATAGGACAGAACGCTTTCTGAACTCATTGATTTGAACGGGGCTGGAGCATTCTGCACCGTAAGATTGTTTTTATATGAAATTATCCCGGTAGTTGGATCGTATTCATAGAAATGAAGTGTCTCATGAAAAAATGAAGATGTTGGCTGGTGAAAGATCATTGCAAGACCTGTTCGGCCATCACTGTACCTGAACAGTCGACCGATAACAACCGGAGACTCATCACTTTTACCTTCTGCAACAAAAGAAACAGGATTAGCAGGTTCCTTCTCCGCCTTTTTAATATAATCGGTAATTACGTATGAAGGCCACTTGGAATTAAGAACGGTTAAAAGATCTATTACTGACGGTTTGGAAGGTTTCTTGGCAAGTTGCAGCAGATCATCAGAACCGTCACTGTGGCAGTTGTAATTACCAAGGCGGCAGTATTCTCTTACATCTTCGTTGTCTGTACTGCAAGCATCAATATTCACGCATTTTTTTACGTATCCGGTATCGGTACCGATATCTTCCGCCATAGCAGGAATACATGCCATGGCCATAGCGGCAGAAACAAATAAATATGCTTTTTTCATTTTGATCCTTATTATTTACTATAAACAATAACGCAGATCTGCTCTGCATTTTCAAATTTCAATTATACAACAATCGACAGTAACAAATACCAGCCTTTGGACGACTTCCAAAGGATTGTGCTCTTACATTACAGCAGGTTAGAGCGAAAAACTTACAAATCATAATGATATGATCCAAAATTCATTATCAGGCCTCCAGAGCACCACTTAATTCAAAAAACTAGATAATACTCACGTTAAATGAATTAAAGTATCGTTAAACTGTTAGCATGAGGTAGAGTTTAAAGTGGGATTGATTATGTTTGGTGCTTCTAGAGAAAAAATTAAAAATCAGCTCAAAAATAAGAATAACAGGATATCAGATGCCTTCACTGTTGCCAATGAAATAGAAGAAAGCCTACGCAATGACAAAAAAGGAAGCAAGCTTAAACAGTTCATAACCGATTTAGCTGATGATCATCGGGATCTGCTGGCCCAGGAGGAGAATCTGAGTTCCCTCGATGGTATTAAAGATTCTATAGACGAAGCTATTCAGAAAGTAGAGGAAGTATACAGTAACAACGCCCGAGAGATCGAAGAAATCAAGCAGGTTCTGGACAGTCTGACCACAAGCATCGTATCAATGCAGAAACTGCAGGAATCATTTATCAGCTCATTTGTCGGTCTGCGCGAACAGATGAAATCAATACGCGAATGTACAGAAATGATTTCTGATCTGTCCAATCAGACTAATCTGCTTGCACTGAATGCAACAATTGAAGCAGCACGAGCAGGAGAACATGGTCGTGGGTTCGCCGTAGTAGCCGGAGAAGTAAAAAAACTTTCCCTTGATACAGCGGAAGCTTCATCAAAAATTGACACAACTGTGGACGGATTCAATCATCAGATTGACACAATCATTACGGAAACAGAAACAAACAAGCAGATGCTTGAAGACATGTCTAATTCAACCAATAACGCCCAGAATATATTTAACAATGCAATGGAAAAAGAAAAAAATAACAGAATGTCCATGGGCGACATTATCGGTTCAATCAACAACAATATAATCAAGCTCCAGAGCGTCGCCTCATTTCATTTGGATCTGCAGAAAACCACTGCAGAGAGCTTCAAAAAAATTGAGAATTACGTTGAAGAGAAGATGGCAAAAAACGAATACCTTGCTGATACTATCAACAACATAGAAGTTCTTAAAGATCTTCTCGACAGTGCACTGAAAGACACCGCAAAATAAACGAGAAAGATTTATAGATCAGACGTGGCTGGAGGAACCATCCAGTTCAGATAAAACTCGCCATCAGGAGTATTTAAGGCTGCCAGATAATCAATCTGCTTGTTGTCAGGACTGGAGAATCTGATTTCGTACATTTGATTATGGGATTTAAACTCTTCATAATCCCTAACGCTGTCAATCCACAACTCGTCATGTGCCTCACAGATATAAAACACATACTCCTCATTATCAAAAAAAGACGCAATGGCGCTGCGTTCTTCATCATCAAACTGATCTTTTACTACATCAAAGATCTGCTTGGCGTTTTCAAACAAAGCATCCATCTCCTCACCAAGAGTATCTTCATTAAGGTCACGTGAAAAATCGATCATAAATCCCTCAGTTACAAAAAGGGGATCCACAAAAGATCCCCTCAAAGATTAACTACATATGTTCGTAACTACGTTATTATTCAGCAGCCTTTTCAGCCTGTTCAGGAGCTTCTTCCTGAGGAAGAGCTTCAGTAAACTGAACATAAGCCATAGGTGCATTATCACCTGGTCTCAGACCGCACTTAAGGATACGAGTATATCCACCAGCTCTGTTAGCGAAAAGTGGAGCAATCTGGAATAATCTACCAACTGCACTCTTATCATCAAGACGAGCATAAGCAAGTCTACGGTTAGCTACAGAATCAACTTTAGCTAATGTAATTAAAGGCTCAACTACGCGACGTAATTCTTTAGCTTTTGGCAAAGTTGTCTTGATTAAGCCATCTTTGCTACTAACTAATGCTATTGCTAAACTACGGAACAGAGCTTTTCTATTGCTGCTGTTGCGATTTAGTTGACGACCACTCATACGATGACGCATGACATAACCCTCTTATTAAATAAAATCTTTAAAAAACTTATTAGAAACTACCTTTATCAACGATATCCTTTGGAGGCCATCCTTCGACACGCATTCCAAGAGACAGATTTCGCTGTGCGAGAACATCCTTGATCTCAGAGAGAGACTTCTTACCAAGATTTGGAGTTCTTAACAACTCAACTTCTGTACGTTGAACCAAATCACCAATATAGTGAATAGCTTCCGCCTTCAAACAGTTAGCTGAACGAACTGTCAACTCTAAATCGTCAACAGGACGTTTTAATATATCCGGAACCTTAGGTTCTTCCGGCTCTTCAGGTTTAACTGTAAGTTTAGAGCCTAAATCTACGAAAGGCTCTAACTGGCAATACAAAATTGTAGCTGCATTACGAATTGCTTCATCTGGCTCAATAGTACCGTTGGTTTCAATTTCCATTACTAATTTATCCAGATCGGTACGTTGTTCAACACGTGCTGACTCAACATTAAATGCAATACGTACAATCGGGCTGTACACAGCGTCAACAAGAAGATGACCGATAGCTCGATCTTCATCAATTCGAGTCTGAGCCGGCTTGTAACCGCGACCGCGCTGTACCTTAAGACGCATCTTGATCTCACTGTCTGCAGAAGTAAGATTACAGATCACGTGATCAGGATTAGCAATTTGTACATTGTCACTGCACTTAATATCACCTGCAACTACTGGTCCTGCACCTTTTTTCTCTAGAGTTAAGTATTCCTCATTCTTATCGAATAATTTTACTGCAACACCTTTTAAGTTTAAAAGAATTACTTCAATGTCTTCTTTTACACCTTCTTTAGTGGAATACTCATGCTGTACTCCATCAATCTCAGCTTCAGTAATAGCATAACCTGGCATTGAAGAAAGCAGAATTCTTCTCAGCGCATTACCGAGGGTAATGCCGAAGCCACGTTCCATAGGCTGTAAAACAACCTTTGCACAGAAAATACTATCCTTAGATACCTCAATTTCTTGATTTGGTATTAAAAAATCTGGTAAAGAACCTTGCATTATAACCTCTCTTTAAAAACTACATCTTAGAATAGTATTCTACGATAAGCTGTTCCTGAATTTCTTGAGGTAATTCAGATCTGTCTGGGTTAGCCTTGTAGGTACCTGACATTTTATCTAAATCAACTTCCAACCATTCACATTTGGTTTTGCTCTGAGCCAGTTCAATAGAAGTTTTAATGCGTTCTTGATTCTTTGCCTTTTCGCGAACAGAAATAACATCACTAGGTGAAACCTGGTATGATGGGATGTTAACTACCTTGTCGTTAACCAGAATTGCCTTGTGGCTAACAAGCTGACGGCTTTCTGCTCTGGTAGAACCAAAACCCATTCTGTAAACCACGTTGTCAAGTCTTGCTTCAAGAAGAGTAAGAAGGTTTTCACCGGTATTACCTTTCTTGCGGGCAGCTGTCTTATAGTAGTTACGGAACTGTCTTTCAAGAACACCGTACATGCGACGTACTTTCTGTTTTTCTCTCAACTGTGCACCGTAGTCGGTATCACGTGGCTTAACAGCACCGTGCTGACCAGGTTTGGTATCGATGTTGCACTTTGTATCAATAGAACGAACGCCTGACTTTAAAAATAAGTCGGTTCCTTCACGACGACTAAGCTTTAATTTAGGGCCTAAATATCTTGCCATTTCTTATAATCTCCCAACTTATTAAACGCGACGTTTCTTTGGTGGACGGCATCCATTGTGTGGAATTGGAGTCACATCAGTAATATTAGTTATTTTATAACCAATTGCATTTAAAGCACGAATAGAAGATTCACGTCCTGGACCAGGGCCTTTAACAAGAACTTCAAGATTCTTTAAACCAAATTCTTTTGCAGCTTCACCAGCTTTCTCTGCAGCAACCTGAGCTGCGTACGGAGTTGACTTACGGGAACCGCGGAAACCAGAACCACCAGAGGTAGCCCAGGAAAGAGCATTACCCTGACGATCGGTGATAGTTATAATAGTATTGTTGAATGAAGCATGAACATGAGCGATACCGTCGCTAACTTGCTTCTTAACACGCTTACGTGCACGAGTTTGATTAACTGCCATAATTTACTCCGTTACTTCTTAATTGCCTTGCGAGGACCCTTGCGAGTGCGCGCATTAGTCTTTGTACGCTGACCACGTACAGGTAAACCACGACGATGACGAATACCGCGATAGCAACCTAAATCAACTAAACGCTTGATATTCATAGAAATTTCACGGCGCAAATCACCTTCTACAGTATAATTTGCAACTTCAGCACGAATTTTATCTAATTGTTCTTCTGATAATTCTTTTAACTTTGTTTCTTCAGCAATAGCAACTTTAGCTAAAATATCTTTAGCGGTTGGTTTACCAATGCCGTAGATTGAAGTCAATGCAATAACTGCATGCTGATTATCAGGAACATTAATGCCAGCTATACGGGCCACTATATTACTCCTATAAAGTACTAAAAATCACGCCACCACAAAGCCCGTTACGGATACGTGGTAGCAATAAGTGCACATGCTAAAAAAGCAGGCACGTAATTATAACGCGCCTGCTGTATTTTTTTCAAGTTTTTTTGATCTTGATTACAAAAATATTAACCCTGACGTTGTTTGTGCTTTGGATCTTGACAAATTACACGAACAACACCGTGACGTTTAATAATTTTGCAGTGACGACACATTTTTTTAACTGAAGCACCAACTTTCATGATTAACTCCCAATTAGATTCGATTTGTAAATTTTAAATTCTGTTTTCTCATAACATCTGCATATTGATGAGAAACCTTATGAGCCATGAGCTGTGAAGTAAAGTCCATCACCACTACTACAACAATCAGCAGAGAAGTACCACCAAAGTAGAACTGAACATTCAGGAATGTCATCATAAACTGAGGGATCAAACATACAAGTACCATGTACATGGATCCGACCAGGGTTAACCTTGTCATCACCTGATCAATGAACTTGGCTGTCTGTTCACCAGGTCTGATACCTGATATGAAAGCACCGCTCTTCTTCAGGTTTTCACTCAGTTCTTTAGGATTGAACACTAAAGAAGTATAGAAGAAGCAGAAGAATACGATAGCGCTCGCATATAACAATTCATACAACGGCTGACCAGGCTGAAGAACCTGGGATACCTTGTTCACAATCTGGGCAAAAGTGCTGTCACCCTGACCAAACCATGATGCCACTGTAGCCGGGAACATGATTATACTTGATGCAAAAATCGCAGGGATAACGCCTGACTGATTGATCTTCAGAGGCAGATGAGATGTAGGCGGAGCATACATCCTGTTTCCCTGCTGCTGTCTGGCATAGTGTACTGTAATCTTACGAAGTGCTCTTTCCATAAACACAACGAAAACTGTTACAGCAACCACAATGGCAATTATAGCAATAAGAACGAGCACATAAGCGCCGCCTTCCTGTTTAAACTGCTCGATTGTACTGCCGATGGCAGGAGGAAGACCTGCAACAATACCAGCAAAAATTATAAGCGAAATACCGTTGCCGATACCTCTTTCAGTAATTTGTTCACCTAACCACATCAGGAACATTGTTCCTGTGAGTAAACTGATTGTAGTTACAAAGTAGAAGCTGAATCCTGGATCGTCTACAACACCCTGGATCATATTAGGTAGACCTGTTGCTATACCAAAGGCCTGCACTGCACCGAGTACCAAAGTACCGTACCTGGTCAGCTGGGTTATCTTGCGACGGCCAGCTTCACCTTCTTTCTTCATTTCCTGAATGCTAGGAACCATAACTCCCAGCAACTGAACAATAATTGCAGCAGAAATGTACGGCATAATACCAAGTGCAAACAAGGAAGCTCTAGAAAGAGCACCACCACTGAACATGTTGAATAATCCGATGATGGTACCCTTTTGTTGTTCCATAACTTCAGCAAGGCGTTGAGCATTAATTCCAGGGCACGGAATATGTGAACCGATTCGGAACACAATAAGAGCAAATACAACGAACAGCAGTCTTTGAGTCAACTCAGACATACCTTTCTTTGCATTCTCCAAACCCGGTGTTCTTGCCATTTCCTATCCTTACTCTTGTTCGCCTTCTACCTTTCCACCAGCGGCTTCGATAGCAGCTTTCACACTCTTGGTTACATAGATACCGGATAAAGTGATAGCTTTCTCAACCTTGGTGTTCTTAGACATTACAATCTTAACATTCTTAAACTTGTCAGAAACAAGATCATTTTCCTTCAGAGTTGAAAGATTAATGTTGGTTTCCTGAAGTTTCAAGACTGCACTAAGCGGTAAATCTGTAGTAACAGCAGCTGTTCTAGAGAAGAAACCGAATTTAGGCAGACGGATCTTCAATGGCATCTGACCGCCTTCAAATCCGTGACGAGTACCGCCACTCTTACGAGCACCAGCACCTTTAATACCGCGACCGGAAGTCTTACCAATACCAGAACCAATACCGCGACCTACACGGGTCTTAGCAGGCTTAGAACCTGGATTAGGAGCTAATTGATTTAAACGTAAACCCATTTTTTACTCCTCTACCTTAACCATATAATAAACTTTATTGATCATACCGCGCATAACTGGGTTATCAGCAACTTCAACTGTGTGACCGATATGACGCAGACCTAATGCACGCAATGTAGCTTTGTGCTTTGGCAGACGGCCGATTGCGCTGCGAGTTTGAGTAACCTTAATAGTCTTTTCAGCCATTTTACTACTCCAATATCTCTTTTACAGATAAGCCTCTCTTGCGAGCTACCTGATCAGGGGATTTCATTGATGATAAAGCTTTAACGGTGGAACGAACCACATTCACAGGGTTTGTTGAACCATAAGCTTTAGCCAGCACGTTTTCAATTCCGGCAACTTCCAGAACGGCACGCATAGCACCGCCGGCGATAATACCGGTACCTTCTGATGCAGGCTGCATGTAAACGTGAGAACCAGCGTGATCACCAGTTACTGCATGATATAAGGTTCCATTGTTAAGATTTACCTGAACCAGGTGTTTCTTAGCCTGTTCCATAGCTTTCTGAATAGCAGCAGGAACTTCATGAGCCTTACCGTAGCCGTAACCAAACTTACCGTGACCGTCACCAACAACAGTTAAAGCTGCGAATGAGAATATACGACCACCTTTAACAACCTTGGCTACGCGGTTCACCGCCACTAATTTTTCTTGCAATTCATTTGCTTGAGTATCAATTTTTGCCATTTTATTCCTACCTTACATTAGAACTGCAAACCAGCTTCGCGAGCACCTTCAGCTAAAGCTGCAACACGACCGTGATACTGGAAACCAGAACGATCGAAAGATACAGTCTTAACGTCTTTTGCAAGAGCTCTTTCTGCTACAATTTTACCAACAACCTTTGCTGCATCCTTGTTACCGGTGTATTTAACCTGTTCTTTTACTTCTTTTTCCAAAGTAGAAGCAGCAACGATTACCTTACCATCATCGATTACCTGTGCGTAAATATGGCGTGGAGTGCGGAAAACAACTAGACGAATTGCACCCAATTCAGCCATTTTACAACGTGCCTTGAGAGCACGACGAAGACGAGAAGATTTCTTGTCCATTTTTTTTCCTTACTTCTTCTTAGTTTCTTTGATACGAACAACTTCGTCAGCATATCTAACACCTTTTCCTTTATATGGTTCAGGTGCGCGGTACGCGCGAACATTTGCAGCAACCTGGCCTAAGAGAGCCTTGTCAGCACTCTTCAGGACAATTTCAGTCTGAGATGGGCACTCAACAGAAACACCCTCTGGAATAGCATATTCGATTGGGTGTGAGTAACCTAAGGCCAAACTTAAAACGTTACCCTTAGCAGCAGCACGATAACCTACGCCGATTAAAGTAAGCTTCTTTTCGAATGGTTTAACAAGACCGGAAACGAATGAATTAACGATAGCTCTAGCTGTACCGGCATGGGCGTCAGCCTTATCAAAACCTTCTCTAGGAGCAAAAGTAACTTCTTTATCAGAAACATTAATAACTACTGCATCATTAAAAGTTTTTGACAATGTAGCAGTCTTACCCTTTACGGTGACAGTCTGACCGTCAACCTTTACCTCTACGCCAGCAGGAATGCTGACAGGTGCTTTAGCAACACGTGACATTTTATCCCCTTATGCTACGTAGCAAATAATTTCACCACCGAGCTTAGCTTTACGAGCTGCACGGTCGGTCATTAAACCCTTGGAAGTAGATACCACTGCAATACCAAGACCGTTCTGGATCTTAGGCAGTTCATAACTTCTCTTGTATACTCTCAAACCAGGACGTGAAACGCGTTTGATCATTTCAACTACAGGTTTGCCTTCAAAGTACTTAAGATTAATGGTTAAAACCTTCTTTACTTCGTCGGATTCTGAAAAATCAGAAATGTAACCTTCGTCTTTCAGCAACTTAGCGATTGCAGCTTTTTGCTTAGAGTAAGGCATAACAACGAATTCTTTCTGTGCGGACTGACCATTTCTGATTCGAGTCAACATATCTGCAATTGGATCTTGCATACTCATACGTCTTTCTCCCCTCTATTACCAACTTGCTTTCTTAAGACCAGGAACCTGTCCATTCATCATCATTTCACGCAGTTTGATACGGCACAGACCGAACTTACGTAAATTGCCATGTGGACGACCAGTGATGCTGCAACGTCTGCGGATACGGCATGGACTTGAATCTCTAGGTAAAGTTTGAAGTTTGAGACTTGCGTTCCAACGATCTTCTTCAGAAGCGTTCACATCAGAAATAATTTTTTTCAAAGCCTGACGCTTTTCAAAATATTTGTTTACTAATAACTCGCGTTTCTTTTCACGATTTACTGTAGATAATTTTGCCATAACCTCACCTTACTTACGGAATGGGAAATTAAAAGCGGCTAACAGAGCACGACCTTCTTCATCGGTTCTAGCGGATGTTGTGATAGTAATATCCAAACCGCGCACCTGATCAACTTTATCATAGTCGATTTCAGGGAAAATGATCTGTTCACGAACGCCCATTGAATAGTTACCTTTACCATCAAAGGATTTGTCACTAACACCACGGAAATCACGAATACGTGGCATAGCAATACAAATCAGACGTTCTAAGAATTCCCACATACGTTCACCACGTAAGGTTACTTTACAACCAATAGGGTATCCTTCACGGATTTTGAAGCCTGCAACTGATTTGCGTGCTTTAGTGATTAATGGTTTCTGACCTGAAATTGCTGCCATATCAGCTGCTGCATTTTCAAGGATCTTTTTATCAGTCAAGGCCTCGCCGACACCCATATTAAGGGTAATCTTTTCGATTCGAGGGACTTGCATGACAGTCTTGTAACCAAATTGTTTTGTCAATTTGCCGATTACTTCTTGTCTGTAAATATCATGTAGTTTCGCCATCGCTTACTCCAATTATTTTACAATTACTTTGTTATTTGACTTAAAGAAACGAACTTTCTTACCGTCTTCGTATTTAAAACCAACGCGATCTGCTTTCTGAGTTTCAGGGTTGTAAATCGCTACATTAGAAACATCAATAGGAGCTTCCATTGTAATAATAGCACCCTCTTCCTGAGCCTGAGGATTTGCTTTCTTGTGTTTCTTTACAGTATTGATACCTTCAACGATTACTTTATGTACATCACGAAGAACTTTGGTAACCTTACCGCGTTTACCTTTATCCTTACCAGCGATTACAATAACTTCATCATCACGGCGAATTTTTGCTGCCATTACTAACTCCTTATAATACTTCTGGTGCCAATGACACAATCTTCATAAACTTATCGCCACGAAGTTCGCGAGTCACAGGTCCAAAAATACGGGTACCAATTGGTTCAAGCTGACCGTTTAATAAAACTGCAGCATTGCTATCAAATCTAATAACAGAACCATCTTGACGTCTAACGCCTTTCTTAGTGCGAACAACAACTGCAGTGCAAACATCACCCTTATTAACCTTTCCGCGAGGAATAGCTTCCTTTACAGAAACTTTAATAATATCGCCAACATTTGCATATCTACGATGTGAACCACCAAGAACCTTAATACACATTACGCTACGAGCACCTGAATTATCAGCCACATCAAGCATACTTTGCATCTGGATCATGAATGAATTCCTTCTATATGTACATGCTTCTTTATGAAACAATAAAACCTACCCTAAATTACAAGGGCAATGCATGATAACACAATTTATGTGATATGTGTAGTATTTTGCAAAAAATAATAAAAAAAGGCATACCTATAAAGTATGCCTTATGAATCTTTATAAAATAAGATCTAATTAATCTTCGGCTTTTTCAACAACTGAAACCAAAGTCCAAGAAACAGTCTTGGAAATAGGACGACATTCCTGAATTTCAACAATATCACCTACTTTTGCTTCATTGTTTTCATCGTGCACGTGAAGTTTTGTTGTTTTCTTAACAATCTTGCCGTAAACAGGATGTTTAACACGTCTTTCAACAGCGCAAACACATGTTTTCTGCATTTTATCGCTAACAACAACGGCTCTTAATGTACGTGTCTTCTCGCTCATTATTTACCTGCCTTTTCAGTCAATACAGTCTTAACTCGAGCGATATCACGACGAGTCTGGCTGATTTTATGAGTTTGTTGCAACTGACCAACTTTGTTAGCCATCTTAAGAAGTAACTCTTGTTTTGCTAACTTTAATAATTCAGCATTGAGTTCCTCAACACTCATTTCGCGAAATTCTTTTGCTTTCATTATAAAATAGTCCTTGTAACAAAGGTAGTCTTCACAGATAACTTGGCAGCGGCCAATTCAAAAGCATGTCTTGCTTCTGCTTCACCAACTCCACCCATTTCATATAAGATCTTACCTGGTTGAATAACAGCTACCCAGTATTCCACGTTACCCTTACCTTTACCCTGACGAACGCCAAGAGCTTTTTCAGTAATAGGTTTGTCCGGGAAAATACGGATCCATACCTGACCTTCACGCTTGATTGAACGAGTCATGGTACGACGAGCAGCTTCGATCTCACGGGCGGTTAATTGACCACGGGTAGTAGCCTTTAAACCGTACTGACCGAATTCTACTGCGTTACCGTTCTGAGCTAAACCACGATTACGGCCTTTATGAACCTTACGGAATTTAGTACGCTTAGGTTGTAACATTTACAAATTCTCCTTACTTCTTTCCACGTGTTTTATTACGTTTTGGTTTTGCAGGAGCATCGGCTTTTTCAGCAGCTTTTTGAGCTTCCAAAGCAGCTAAACCACCTAAAACCTCACCCTTAAAAATCCATACCTTAACACCAATCACACCGTAGGTTGTATTAGCTTCAGATACTGCATAGTCGATATCAGCACGTAATGTATGCAGAGGTACGCGACCTTCACGGATCCATTCAGAACGTGCGATTTCAGCACCGCCAAGACGACCGCTTACTTCAACCTTGATACCCTTGGCCTGATGAGCCATAGCATTCTGGATAGCTTTCTTCATTGCTCTTCTGAACATAACACGATGTTCAAGCTGTGAAGCGATAGAATCAGCTACAAGCTTACTGTCGGTTTCTGGCTTACGGATTTCGTTGATGAAAACCTGAACAGGAACGCCGGCAATCTTACCGATATTCTTGCGAAGTTTTTCAATATTTTCACCTTTTTGTCCGCAAACAAGACCTGGACGAGCGGTATTGATAGTTACCTTGATGCTCTTTGAAGGACGTTCAATGTTGATGCGTGATACTGAAGCATCTTTTAAAGTCTTCTGTAAATATTCACGAACTTTAAAATCAGCTGCAAGATAATTTGCATAATCTTTAGTACCTGCATACCAGGTAGAACTAAAAGGTTTGGTAATACCTAAACGGATACCATTTGGATTAACTTTCTGACCCATTTACATTCTCCCGGATTACTTCTTATCTGAAACAACAACTGTGATGTGACATGTACGCTTGATGATACGATCAGCGCGACCCTTAGCACGTGGGAAAACACGTTTCATTGAAGGACCTTCATCAACCATAATTGTTGATACTTTCAATTGATCAATGTCCATACCGTTGTTATGTTCTGCGTTAGCGATAGCTGATTTTAAAACCTTTAAAATCAGAGCAGCACCATGACGAGGGCTGAACTTTAATTGATTTAATGCCTGTTCAACTGGAAGACCTCTGATTAGATCTGCCATTAAGCGAGCCTTCTGAGCAGAAGAACGAGCATAACGATGTATTGCTTTAGCTTCCATTTTTATTCTCCTACCTTACTTAGCTGCCGCCTTGTCAGCACTGTGACCCTTGAATGTTCTTGTAGGTGCAAATTCACCTAACTTATGGCCTACCATTTCGTCAGTTACGTATACTGGTACGTGTTGACGACCATTATGGACAGCAATGGTCATACCGATCATTGACGGTATTATCATTGAACGACGACTCCAAGTCTTGATTGGCTTCTTGTCGCCTGTTTCCATTGCTTTCTCTACCTTCTTCAACAAGTGTAGGTCAATAAAAGGACCCTTCTTGAGAGAGCGTGGCATGGTTATACTCCTATATTATTACTTACTACGACGATGTACGATATACTTATCAGTACGTTTGTTATGACGGGTCTTGTAGCCCTTGCATGGTTGACCCCATGGAGTAACAGGCTGAATACCCTTGTTACGTCCTTCACCACCACCGTGTGGGTGATCGATAGGGTTCATAGACATACCGCGTACGGTAGGTCTGATACCGAGCCAACGCTTAGCACCAGCTTTACCTAATTGACGGAGCATGTGTTCTGAATTACCAACCTCACCGATTGTTGCACGGCCGTCTGCAAGAACTCTTCTCATTTCGCCTGAACGTAAGCGAAGAGTTACATATGAACCGTCACGAGCAAGAATCTGAGCATAGGCACCGGCTGAACGAGCCAGTTGAGCACCTTTACCTGGGAATAATTCTACAGCGTGTACAGTTGTACCAACTGGAATATTTCTCATAGGCAGTGTATTACCTACCTTGATTGGTGCTTCACTTCCTGAAACAACAGTAGAACCTACGGTTAATCCTTTAGGAGCAAGAATATAAGCTCTTGAACCGTCTCTGTAGCAAATCAGAGCAATGTTTGCAGAACGGTTTGGATCGTATTCGATACGTTCAACTTTTGCAGGAATATCATCCTTGATGCGTTTAAAATCAACTAAACGGTAGAACTGTTTGTGACCGCCGCCGATATGACGGGTGGTGATACGACCGGTATTGTTACGGCCGCCAGTTTTACGCTTAGCTTCCAACAGAGCTTTGTAAGGAGCTCCTTTATATAAATCAGGTGTGGTCACTTTAACAACGTGACGACGACCTGCAGAAGTTGGTTTACACTTAACAACTGTCATGATCTAAACTCCCTTACTCAGCACTTTTTTCTACTGCTACTGATTGATCATCTAATGTTTCACCAGGAGCAAGAGTTACATAAGCTTTTTTCCAGTCTTTGCAACGACCTAAACCGTGTCTGCTGCGCTTTACCTTACCGCTCATGTTTAAGGTATTAACTGTATCAACTTTAACATCAAAGCTGGCTTCAACAGCCTGTTTGATATCAGCTTTAGATGCAGTGCGAAGCACCTTTAAAACATATGTTTTAGCATCTTTTGATACTTCGGCAACACGCTGTGACTTTTCTGATATAACAAAAGACTTGATTACATCGAACAGGTATTCTTGACGATTCATTATTTTAGTGACTCCTCAACTTCTTTTACAGCATCAGCTGTAATTAATACCTTATCAAAACGAATTAAGCTAACTGGGTCAATTCCTTTAACATCACGAACATCAACCTTGTAGATATTTCTGGATGCCAAGAACAAATCAACATCAACCTCTTTCTTAATGATAAGAACATCGCTTAAATCCATAGCTTTTAATTTTGCAACTAAGGCTTTGGTCTTTGGCTGGTCAACAGAAAAATCATTTACAACCACGAGACGATCTTGACGAACTAATTCAGAGAAGATGCTCTGTAAAGCTGCACGATACATTTTCTTGTTAACTTTCTGGCTGTGATCCTGAGGACGAGCTGCGAAAGTAACTCCACCGCCTCTCCATAATGGAGAACGGATACTACCAGCGCGAGCACGGCCGGTTCCCTTCTGACGCCATGGTTTCTTACCGCCACCAGAAACATCTGAACGATTCTTCTGAGCACGGGTACCCTGACGGCCAGCATTTGTGTAAGCAACAACAACCTGGTGAACCAATGCTTCGTTATACTCACGAGCAAAGGTAGTTTCAGAAACTTGAAGAGCACCGTTTGTGTCTTTAATTACTAATTCCATTCCTATCTCCTCAAGTATTATGCTTTAACAGTTGGTTTAACAACGATATTACCGTTAACAGCACCTGGAACAGCACCTTTAACCAGTAACAGATTGCGTTCTACATCTACGCGTACAACTTCAAGGTATTGAACTGTAGTAGTTTCGCTACCTAAATGACCGCACATTTTCTTACCCTGGAAAACACGACCCGGAGTCTGGTTCTGACCAGTAGAACCAGGAACACGGTGAGAACGTGAGTTACCGTGGGTCCAATCCTGTGTACGGAAATTCCAACGTTTAACAGTACCGGCGAAACCTTTACCTTTAGAAGTTCCGGTTACATCCACTCTTTTAACATCGTTTAAAACGTCAAGTTTAACTTCTGAACCAACCTTGTAGTTTGAGAGTTCATCTTCAGTTAAACGAAATTCCCATAAACCACGACCGGCTTCAACGCCAGCCTTTGCAAAATGGCCAGTCTGAGCTTTGTTAAGACGACTTGCTTTAACGCTGCCAGTTGTTACCTGGATAGCATTGTAACCGTCAGTTTCAACTGTTTTAACCTGTGTTACACGGTTTGCTTCAACTTCAATTACAGTTACAGGAACAGATAAGCCATCTTCCTTAAAAATTCTGGTCATTCCAACTTTACGACCGATTAAACCGATTGACATTATTTATACCCCTTCCGTTAATCTAGGCGAATCTGAACATCAACACCAGCAGATAAATCTAAACGCATTAAAGCGTCTACAGTTTTATCAGAAGGTTGAACGATATCAATTAATCGCTTGTGTGTACGGATTTCATACTGATCACGTGCATCTTTGTTTACGTGTGGAGAAATCAGTACGGTGAAACGTTCTTTGCGGGTTGGTAATGGAATTGGACCACGTACCTGTGCGCCAGAACGCTTTGCAGTTTCTACGATTTCAGCTGTTGACTGATCAATCAGGTGATGATCAAAAGCCTTTAATCTAATTCTAATTCTTTGGTTCTGCATTTTGCCAGAGCTCCAAGATGGTTAAAGAACAAAAAGAAAATCTCACTTCACGCTCTTTTCTTCCAAACGCGAGGAGACAATCCACTCATTTCCTTCCAGATCGGAAGGACTTTTAAAATAAATGTAGTTTTTAACGATAAGCTACACAAAAACGTTTGTATTATACATGAAGCTATGCCGTTTTCAACAACTTTTTAAAAATTTGTTACAACTCACAGTTTTGGTTGAAAACAATATCCCCGTACGGGGATATCTTATTGTTCTGATAGGTAACTTCTCCCTTCACAGGTGGTCAGGGATCTATTACGCAGTTGGTAAAATACCGGGTCAAGAGACTACGCCTTGATGATTTTGCATCTGACATCCTTCGGTATAGTCATGTCTGACAATGCAGTTGTTGTTTCGGCTGTCGGTTCCAAAACCTTCAGTTTTCTGGTGTGAACCACAACACCGTTTTCCAACTTGATATTTTTTCCAAGAATCGGACCTTTTGTAACTGCACCGGAACTGCGGATGGTCTTCAGCAAGTCACCCATAGTCAAATCAATTATTTTATGATCCTCTGCAGTAATGATGATCATAAAACCTTGTTTTTCGCTCATATGTTTACCTGTAAAAAACAAATTCATAAAGCATCCGCAGGACGGCGGATGCCGCCGGGAACCGCAACTGTCTAGCAGTCGAGATGTTTCTTCATATATTCAACCGCACTGGCAATCTGTGCAGGCGCCACACCGCCCTTGGCACATCTTTTATCAAGCAGTGCAGAAATTTCCAGACAGGCGTACACATCGCCGTCAATCTTAGGACATACACTGCGGAACTGTTCCAGAGTAAGTTTCTCCAGAGGTTGCTGCTCTTTAATTGCATATACAACGATTTCGCCAACAATATGATGTGCCTCTCTGAACGGAATTCCCTTGGTTACCAGATAATCTGCCAGTTCTGTTGCATTTGAATATCCGCCTTTTGCCGCCTGAAGGGTAACATCCTCTCTAACCTTGAGATCCTCAAGCACAAGCGAGGCCATATCGAGGCAGTCGTGCCATGTATCAAGAGCATCAAACAGACCTTCCTTATCCTCCTGAAGATCCTTGTTGTATGCAAGCGGTAATGCTTTTACAGTTACCAGCATTCCAGTGAGGGCGCCTATAACTCTGCCTGATTTACCGCGGATAAGTTCAAGTGCATCAGGGTTCTTTTTCTGAGGCATCAGAGATGAGCCTGAAGTAACCCTGTCGGAAAGTTCTACAAAGCCAGCCTCACCTGAATTGTATATAATCAAATCTTCAGCGAATCTTGACAGATGAATCATCGAAATACTTGCGCAGTTGAGCAGTTCAAGCACGTGATCACGATCTGAAACTGAATCGAGACTGTTTCGAGTTGCCTCATCAAACCCCAGGGCTCTGGCAAGTTTTTCACGATCTACCGGATATGCCGTTCCAGCCAGGGCCGCAGATCCGAGCGGACAACGGTTCATCAGATCATTTGCATTCTTAAGACGGATATAATCGCGATCAAGCATTTCAGCATATGCAAGCGCCCAGTGACCGAATGTTACCGGCTGAGCCCTTTGCAGATGTGTATAACCAGGAATAACCGTACCCTGATATTGATCGGCAACTTTAACCAGAGACTTCTGGAAATTTCTGATGGACTGGAGAAGTACAGCAACCTGAGCACGGCACCATAGTTTCAGATCTGTGGCAACCTGATCGTTTCTGCTTCTTCCGGTATGAAGTTTTTTGCCAAGATCCCCGACCTTATCAATCAGTCTGCTCTCAACATAAGAATGGATATCCTCGAATCCGGCACCGGCAATTGAATGAGGATCCTGATCCACTTCAGCAATCAGTTCATCAAGAGCGACCTGCAGTCTTTTGTTTTCGTCCTCGGTAATAATCCCGACAGAACAGATTGCATCAGCCCAGCCCTTGGATCCTTCCAGATCCTGTCTTGCCATACGATAGTCAAACACCAAAGAATCATTGAACTTTTTGAATCTAATATCCGCTTCCTGAGTGAAGCGTCCACCCCATAATGCCATAAATAATCCTCAATAAAAATTTATCTGTAATTATACTTGTATTTTCCACAGATACAAATCAAAAAACAAAGAGACCGGGTCTTTATGATAAACCCGATCTCAACAACTTAAGGATTCAGCTAAATGTTATATTACTTGTTAGCCTTGTTGGCTTCATTGATTGCTCTGATTCTGCTTGGCAGAGAATACAAACGAATGAATCCGTCGGCGTGACTCTGATCGTATACATTGTCTGCACCGAAAGTACAGAAATCAACGTTGAACAGACTGTTGTCAGAACGTTTCTGAACTGCAGTTACGCTACCTTTGTAAAGTTTCAGCACAACTTCACCGGAAACATCTTCAGCAATGGCATTGGCAGAAGCAAGAATAGCCTTGCACAGTGGAGTGAACCATCTGCCGTCATAAACCAGGTGAGAGAACTCAAGACCGAGTTTTTCACGCCATGAACGGGTTGTCTTGTCGAGGATCAGTTCTTCAACAGCACGTAAAGCTGCCATCATAACTGTACCACCCGGAGTTTCATAGCAACCGCGTGATTTCATACCAACCAGACGGTTTTCAGTAATGTCAACACGACCAACACCGTGTTTAGCAGCAAGATCATTCAGGGTTGCAAGACAGTTGTACGGAGACATAGCCTTGTCGTTAACTGCAACAATCTCGCCCTTTTCAATCTTAACAGATACAAATTCAGGCTCGTTAGGAGCTTTTTCAGGATCAACTGTCCAGGTCCAAACATTTTCTGAAGCTCTGTTCCAGGTATCCTCCAGTTCACCGCCTTCAGTTGAGATATGCCATGCGTTGGCATCACGACTGTAAATCTTCTTTAGAGTAGCCTTGCACGGAATGTTTCTTTCATTAAGGTAGTTCAGCAAATCTTCTCTTGAACGCATTTTCCAGATACGCCATGGAGCAATCACTTCAAGCTGAGGAGCCAGAGCGGCAACGGCACCTTCAAAACGAACCTGATCGTTACCTTTACCGGTGCATCCGTGAGCAACGGCCTGAACACCTTCTGCCAGAGCTGTTTCAACCATGGCTTTTGCTATTACAGGACGGGCCATTGAGGTTCCCAGTAAGTAGGTTCCTTCGTAAACAGCACCGGTCTTCAGAGTAGGATATACGTAATTCTTTACAAATTCTTCACGCAGATCCTTGATAATGCACTTGGTGGCACCGGACTGCTTTGCCTTTTCCTCGATTCCAACCAGATCTTCACGATCCTGTCCCACATCAGCCACGAAGCAAATAACTTCGCAGTTGTAGTTTTCTTTAAGCCAAGGTACGATTGCAGAAGTATCAAGACCGCCTGAATAAGCCAATAAAACTTTTTTAATATCTGCCATTTTTATTTTTCCTGATTAATAAGAGTATCTAAAACTGCCATTTGGGCATGTAATCGATTTTCAGCCTCGTCATAGATTAATGAAACATTTTCATCATCCATAATGTCTGAAGTAATTTCCATTTCTCTGTGAGCCGGTTGACAATGTAACACATGTTTGATACCTGTGTCATTCAATAATTTGCGGTTGACCTGATAAGGCATGAAAATTTTTGCAGCCTCCTCCATCGGGGTGCTGTCACCCATGGATACCCATGTATCAGTATAGGCAACATCATAGCCTTTCACATCTGCAACATTATCTGTTACAGACAGTTTTGCACCAGATTTTCTGGCGATATCAGCAGCCAGGTTGAAAATTGCAGCATCAGGACCGCGGCCCTTAGGAGACACTATCGCAACGTCTGAACCGAGGATCGCTCCGGTAATAAGCAGAGAGTGGGTCATGTTATTGCCGTCACCGAAATATGCCAGTTTTACCTTGGTTACATCATCATAGTTTTCCATGATAGTCATATAGTCAGCCAGCACCTGACATGGATGATAAAGGTTGCACAGCGCGTTTATAACTGGTACAGAGCCGTACTTGCTGAGCTGCAGCAGAGTGTTGTGATCATATACGCGGGCAACAATACCGTCGCACCAGCGGGACAGATTACGTGCATAGTCCTTTACTGATTCGCGCTGACCCATGATGCCGTTGCGCTGATCCATGTAAACAGCATGTCCGCCGAGTCTCGTTACTCCGATATCAAAAGTAACCCTGGTTCTCAGAGACTGCTTTTCAAAAAGAGTGACAACGCTTTTTCCGGCGAGTCTCCGGTTGAATTTCTCCGGTTCCTTCTTCATCTGCCGACCGAGGTCGATCATCTGAAGAACTTCGTCTCTGGAAAATTCTGTTGTATTTAATAAATGACGCATGTGATACTCCTTCTACGATGCCTTCACCTGAGTTCCGATGGCTTCGCCTGCCAGCAGTTGCTTGAGCAGTTGCGGATTCTTCCAGCCGGCTACAGATACAGCCTTTCCAAGAGTTTTGGAGGCTTTCAGAGCAGCTTTCACCTTAACTTCCATACCACCGGTAATCACACCGTTTTCGATCAATTCAGCAGCCTTTTCACCGGTCATATCTGTTATCAGATTGCGATCCTTGTCCAGAATACCGTCTACATCAGACAGTAACGCAAGATCTGCATTCAGCGACATCGCGATGGATGTTGCAGCCTGATCGGCATTTACATTCATCAGCTGTCCTTCTGGTGTAATACCGATGGAACTGATGATCGGGAAATAATCATTTTCCAGCAGCAGATTGAGCAGTTTAGGAGAACCTATGGCTGCGGTACCTACCGCTCCCAGCTCCGGATCCAGCTGTCCGATTTCACACAGTGCCGCATCTGACAGACACAGTCCCACTGCATTGAATTTATACTGGATGGCTTTAGCCAGCATCAGTTTGTTGGCAGTACCGGCAAGAGCACCGGTAATATACTGAATATGTTCAAACGGAGTTACTCTCAGTCCGTTTTTCTTTTCACTTTTAATACCGAGCTGTTTCAACAGATCATCCACCAGACATCCGCCTCCGTGAACAAGGATCACCGGGCGTCTGTTCTCTCTGAGATAACCGGACAGACCGTCAAACAGCGCATTAAGGGAAGCATCATTTTCAATCAATGCTCCGCCCAATTTAATAACCAAAATATTATTCATTTTCTTTCCCAATTAAATCAGACTGGTTGTCACAGGATAGCCGCAGTTGATATTGATACACTGCATAGCCTGGGCGGAAGCACCCTTCAGCAGGTTGTCTATCGCAGAACTTACAATGAGCATGTTATCCTCACGCTGCCAGTGCAGATCAACAAAAGGTGTAAACTCCACCGATCTGATGGATGACCAGTTAGGCTGTATTCTAACCAGAGGTTTATCGTCATAAGCACCGTGGTAAGCAGCCGAAATCTGTTCATCTGTCACCCCTTCCTTCAACTTGACATAGATGGTTGCCAGAATTCCTCTCTTGAAATTTCCGAGATGCGGCTGAAACAGAACCTTCTGTCCGAGATGATGACTGATCTCAGGACGGTGTCTGTGTCCGAACACTCCGTACATGTTCAGACTCACTTCACAGAAACTTGATGTCAGGGATGCCTTGCGTCCGGAACCGGATACACCTGAAACCGCATTGATAATAGGCATTGTATCAGGATCAATAAGTCCTGCATTGAACAGAGGTTTCAGCGCTGTGAGGGATGCGGTAGGATAGCATCCAGGAACAGCAATCAGCTTGGCATCTCTGATCTGATCGGCATTCCATTCAGCAAGACCGTAAACGGCACTCTCCAGCCAGTCAAGGTTGGTATGTTTGAAATTGTAGTATTTTTCATAAAAATCCGGATCGTTAACTCTGTAGGCACCGGAAAGATCGAATACGCGCTTGGTATCATCGGTAATGAATTCAGGAGCGATTTTCATACTTACTTCATGTGCAGTGCACAGGCAGATGATATCGGCATTCTGTTTGATATCATTCATTGCCTTCTGATCATCATCCAGCGGGATGAGTTCCTGATCAACCAGGGAACTGTACATCGGATACAGTTCCGAAAATCTTCTGTGTGCATCCTTAGAAGTGGATGAAACATATAAACCGTATAAATCCAAATAAGGGTGTTTCTGTACCAGATTTGCTAACTCTGCACCTGCATATCCACTTGCACCTATGATTGCAACCTTTGGATGTTGTTGTTGCATAAAAGCTCCTAAAGTTTTAATCAACTTTTTATCAAATATATAAAAAATAAAATCCTTGCTTGAAACTGTTTATTTCAAACAATATGGAAACGACTTAAACACAAACTCTTGCCTAACTTTAATTATGCCATAAATCATACTTCGATGTTATATATTTTTTGAACAAAATTGCATGTACACTTAATTTTTTTCACTATTAATCAACATTTCTTTATTTTTATACAGTTAAACCCGCCATAATGACCATTTTCCCTTCTCTGACAGGGCGGCGGGTACGCCGCCGCTAAAGCGACACCTACTGGCGGTCCGCAGTCATATTCAACCGGCCGGAGCTCCACCAAAAAATAATTTAATTTTTATAAAAAAAAATTGTTGCAACGCGGTACATTTTCCCTATAATGACTGAGATTTTTTACTAAGCGGTCCGACCCGGCTTCGGACATTTTTCAGGTCTGTGGCAAAGCCACATTTGCGAGGTGTAATTAAAAAATAATGAACAATCTCCTTAATACAGAACTTAATTATCAGGATCTCGTTTCCAAATATGGTTCACCACTACTCGTGCTTGATAAGGCCACTGTTAGACATCAGTATCGAGCTCTCAAATCTGCCCTTCCGGGCGTAACCCTTCATTATGCGCTTAAACCGCTGCCTCACGACACTCTGATTGATGTGCTCGAAGAGGAAGGGGCATGCTTTGATCTGGCTTCCAACGGTGAAGTTGATATCATGATCAGACACGGTATCGATCCTGATAAATGCATCCACACTCATCCTATTAAAAAGATGAACGATATCGCATACGCACTCAATTACGGCTGCAGAATCTTCGTTGCCGATAATGTATGCGAACTGGAGAAGCTGGCCGCATTCAAGGATCAGGTTAAAGTTATGATCCGTGTAAGCTTCCCTAATCCTGAGACCAAAGTGGATCTGTCAAAGAAGTTCGGAGCTCTTCCGGAAGAAGTTCTTCCTCTTCTGCAGACTGCAGTTTCCCTCGGAATTGAAGTCTACGGTCTTTCATTCCACGTAGGTTCACAGGTTAAGACCTCAAAGAGACACGTTGAAGCAGTGAATGCATGTTCTGAAATCATCAGCGAGGCCCGCAGAAACAATATCAACATAAATGTTCTTGATATCGGCGGCGGTTTCCCTGTTGATTACGAAAATGCCGGCGAGACCGACATCAGAGAGTTCTGTAAACCGATCGTGGAGGCTCTGTCAAACATTCCTGATAACATCAGAGTTATTGCAGAACCAGGCAGATTCATTGCTGCTCCTTCCATGGTGGGGATCTGTTCCGTAACCGGCAAGAGCATGCGTTTCGGAAAACCATGGTACTACCTTGATGACGGTGTGTACTGCAGCTACTCCGGTCAGATTTTTGATCACGTAGTATATCCTAAATTCACCCAGAAAATCGGGGCAATCAATTTCTCTGTGCTGGCAGGTCCTACCTGTGACAGTATTGATATTATTGCTGAAGATATTCCTCTGCCGGAACTGGATGTCGGTGATCTGATTATCGGTAAAATGATGGGTGCATACACCATCGCAACTGCCACCGATTTCAACTTTATTCCTCGCGCCAAGATCGTTGAAGTGGATCTTGAAAGAGAACCTCTCAGCATCAATATAGAAATGGTTGCCTGAAATACACTTCACGGCAGATGATTGCAAAAGTGCAGGTTGACTACAACCTGCACTTCTTTTTTTCTCTCAATACGCTCCTGAATTTCCTGCATCAAAACCTGTTTCAGATCATATAGGTTCAAACAGCATACGTCAGCCCGGAGCCGTTCCTGCGGAACATTTTCATGAAAACCGTTGCAATATAGTGTACACTAGCACAGATCACTGATATTTGACTCTGAACACTCTCATAACCTTGCTCCGCTCAGGAAAAAGTTACTGACGGCGGTTAGGGCAGAAAAGTTCAGCATGCAACCGGATGTGCACGTAGTAACAATAGAGTTCCAGGACTGAAAATGAATAAAACAGATTTTTTAAATTTACTCGCAAAAATTGTTAAAACCCGAACCATCAGCAGCGACAATCCCAATGAAGACTGCTCCAATATGGAGCTGGTAGAACTTCTGAAAAATGAGGCAGCAAGACGCAACGGCATCTGTACAGAGGATGTTGTGCTGACCCGACCAAACAAAAACAATCTGCTTATTCGTTTCGGTAACGGAACCGGAGGAATTCTCTTCTCGGGACACACCGACACCGTTCCCTACGACCGATCAAAGTGGAAAACCGATCCTTTTATTATGAAAGAGGAAGAGGATCGCTATACCGGACTCGGTATTATCGATATGAAAGGATTTTTCGCCCATGTGTTCGCCGCCCTCGACAGCATAAACCTCAAGCAGCTTATCAGGCCTGTCTATATTCTCGCCACAGTTGACGAGGAGACTACCATGGTTGGCGCAAACATGTTTTCAAACAAAGAGCAGAACATTCAACCGGATTTCTGTCTGATCGGTGAACCAACCTCCCTTTATCCGGTAATCCAGCACAAGGGATATATGGCCTACCGCCTGACTGTAACAGGAAAAAGCGGCCACAGTTCCAATCCGGCACTTGGTGTTAACGCCATCTATACCATGAACCGGATCATCGAACAGCTGATGATTTTTGAAAATGAACTGAGAAGCCACTACAGCGAGCCTGGATTCGATATACCATACCCGACCATGAATATCGGCGCTATCAGCGGCGGCGACAGTCCAAACAGGATCTGCGGTGAATGCGAGATCCTCTTCGATATAAGACCGCTGGTATCAACACCGTGCACCATGATTGAAAACAGGATCCGGGAAATAATAAACAAGATCCCGAAACAGGAAAATCTCGAGATCCAACTGACCGCTCTTTACGATCACATTGAACCGTTTAAAACAGAACCGGACAATGAGTACATAAAATACCTGGAGGAACTTACCGGACACCGGGCAATTTCAGTAAATTACTGTACCGAGGCATCATTCCTCAAAAATTTGAACTGTCCTCTTGCCATCTGCGGGATCGGGAGTATAGACAACGCTCATCAGCCGAACGAATATCTGCCTAAAAACGATTTGGAGAATTATCACAGGATCCTTGCAGAGCTGATCAAAAAAATCTGCATGAACTGACCGGAATACCGCTGCAGAATATACTGACTCAGAACGTAGTCTCAGTTCCGGCCTGTCATGCCGGGGCTGCTGCACAGTCCGATAATTTTACGGCAGATCCGGTCCGTACCTCTTCCGTCTATGCGCAGCTGAATCTCCCTTCCCATTGTCTGCAGTTTTTCAGGATCTGCAATCATTTCCTCCAGATTTTTCTCAACAGATTCTTCAATACCCAGGCACCTGGCATCACCGCAGTACCGGATCAGTCCTAGCTGGTGCATGGTCCTTCCGACACTGAGCTGATTGTCTGCAATGGCGAATGCCACTGCAGGAAGTCCGCATGCACACATTTCATACAATGTGGTACCGCAGGCTGATACGGCAAGCATGGAATTTTTCATCAGTTCAGCCATATCCATAGTATTTCGCAGTACCGTTACTCTTTCAGGATAAAGTTCCTCCAACTGTCTTAACCGTGGATAGTTCACATTGAGCGCGCCGCTGACTGCAGTGAAACAGAAGGAAGCCAGTCCTGAGTTTCTGACAAATCTGTCCAGCAGCCGGTACTGAAGATTAAGCGGGTCTGTCCCGCCGGTGGTGATCAGGATCCGGCGCGGCCGTTCAGAGTTCCTGCTGCAGTTTCTGAACTCATCCCGCATCGGACAGTACTCAAGACCGCAGCATACTTCAGTGTCTCGATCACGATAACGCTGCAGATATCTGCCGTAGTCAGTTTCCGGGATACAGTGAATCAACATTGAAACATCATAGATTTCTTTTGCCAGATCATCAAAGTAGACCACCGGCAGATGTTTGTGCAGAACGGCCAGGTAAAAGGACGAGGCAAAATAGGTATCAACCAGAAGCAGATCTGTCTGCTCCTCCCGAAGGAGCCTTATGAGTGACTGAATTTCTGAATCAGGACGTCGCCAGTCGGAATTCAACACTCTGCAAGGGTATTTCGTCACCGCAGGATATGACGACAGAACCTCCGGTTCGGCAAAAACAAAGACAACCTCAGCACCTTCCTCAGTCAGATGGGAGGCAATCGCAAGACAGCGGAACAGATGGCCGGTGGCTATCTGTCCGTTTGCATCTGTACGAATTGCAATTTTCATAGTAACTGTTCCTGAAACTTAAGCGGACACCTGCATTTAAAAAGCAGAAAAATGCGCTGCTCCGTGAAAAATTTCCAGTCCGACCGTAAAGCAAAGCGGCCATGCTTATGACTAGCACAGCCGCATCAGATCCGCCGGACCGGTGAAAGAAAAAGCAGTTCCTGGTTCACGGTCCGTAGATCTATCAGATTATCAGTAGGTAAACTGTCCCTGGTATACTATTTCATATGTCCCCGTCGGATTCATTTTTCCAAACATCTGCAGCAGCATGGAAACCTCATTTTTATGAGTTTCCTTTGGTTTGGCAAATGCACGGACCACATATGCACGCTTCGGCAGATCATATTCCATGTTGCCGTCAAGAGTAAAATACTCATTATCCGCTTTCATCATTTTCGCGATAAGCAGACCGTTACGGCAGTTAAGATCTATTTTGGAACTTCCCAGGTCGAATTCCCCCATCGGGGTGAATACGATGACACCGTCAAGATCTACACTTCCCTTGAGCTTGCGGCACTTGTTGATGCTGAGCATGGCTTCATCAAGACTCAGATCAATGTTGCCGGACACTTTAACCGGAAGAGTGTATTTCACGTACTTTAAAAAGTTGGCAAAGGAAATCTTCATTTTAACCGAATCAAAATTAAAAGATCCGTCGCTGTTGAACTGTACATTGCCTGATCCGTTCATGCCCTGAGGATCTTTAATAATCAGAGTAAGCTGTTTGGTTATCAGCCCCCACAGAGAAGTCTTCCATCGTACATTTTCATATGAATACTTCTCTACTGTTACACTGTCGGCTTCACCGTCAAAGAGCGTTCCGCTCACACCCACCAGTGAAATATTTTTCGGAGGAGGCACCAGCTTCAGCACCTTGTTGGCAGGTGCAATTTGAAAAACAAAATAAACAAAGAAGATCAGGAAAACTGCAACCCCAATCAGTATTTTATGGATTTTCTTCATGCTCCTCTCCTAAATTCTTCCCACCATCAGCCTTTTGACTTTAATACTGTTGCTGTCAACCGCGTTAATCTCTATACCGTCAACATAGATGGCATATTTCTTTTCCAGATCTTCAAGAAAACAGAACAAATCAACAGAATCTATTTTTTCGATCTCGATGCTGACAACCTTTTTCCCTGATTTAACCATTTTAGTCACAACAATCTGACGTTCTTTGGCAACTTTATCAATCGCAGCCTCCAGACTGGTGGTAAGATCTGCCGCTACAGCCGTATTGGTGGTTTTCTGTGCTGTGGAATAATTGGCAATGGTACGGTAGTCCCTCTCATAGTTAACGGTCTTGGTCTGCAGGGTGGAGATCCTGCTCTGGATCGGATAAACCATCACAAGGTAAACAATCACTATTCCAACAACCACCGAGATGGCAGCTGCAGCCATGCGCTGTTTTTCATTCATTGACTGCCAGCGTTTATCAAGATTTCTGAGGAATTCAATGATTTTCTTTTTCATTCTACTTCACCTCCTTTACTACCAGACTCAGCGTTTTTATGCCGTTTTTAGTACTTATATCACCGTAGTCTGATTCGTAACCCAGCGTCTGAAATGCTTTCTTGATATCTTCCACATTATCAAGATTTTTATAAATCAGTCTGAATTTATATGATTTCTGTCTGCGATCGTAAGAGAAGTTCTGCAACTGCACCTTGCTGTTGAAACTTCCTGCAACATCAGCCATATGATGAACAAAGCTCTGATCCTTTTCGGTTCCCGCATCAATGTTCTGGTTTGTCAACTGTTTGAACTGCAGCATCGGATTGGTGATCTTGGTTACTGAAGGGAACTTGCTTTTAAATATTTTCTTAACATCGGAGCGGAGTGTCGTTGCCTTGGACTCCAGATGGATCCAGTCGACAATCAGAGCGCCGTAGGAAACAAGCAGCACAGCCGCAACAGCAATTCCCACTTTATACCAAGGTCTTACCAGCGGATGCTTCCAGATAAAACTTCCTGTTGACTGTACCAGACCGGAAGGGGTTATATTGGATGCAAGAGCACCCTTGGCAATTGCCCCCATGGCCAGAGGTACCAGACCGTATACCTTGTCTGCAGGCCACGGAAGTTCTGACAAACAGTAGAAAATCGGCATTTCACCACCGAGTTTGAAATACTGTTTTGCTATTCTGGTATTCATTACCATACCTGAATTTTTGGAATTCCTGAAGATCAGTTCCCCGTCAAGATCGATAAACGTTACCCGCTTATCCATGAACGGGATGGTAAAACAGTCAATGGTATACTTGGATGGATGAAGATCCCTGGATTCAAAAATCTGTTTTGCCTGTGAAAAGAACTCTTTTTCATAAGCCATGATATCAACCAGGTGGCCTTTAGTTTCAAGGACAACAATCTCCAGATCATCAATATCACTGGAAACTTCCGATTCAATCATGAACGGGATCGATTCCTTCATGCTCTGGTTGTATTTTTTAGGATATTCTATCCGTTTGAAGAAGAACCTGCTGCACGGCAGAACAACTATCAGATCAAGAGAAAAAAATGAGGACAGGTTACCCAGTTCTTCCACTCCCTTCAATGTTCCGCTCTGTATTATGCTGCTGTCACGATCTTCGATTACGGCATAGTTGACCACACCTGTCAATGAAACATCAAGACGAATCACTAAATGCTGACTCATTCTATTCCTCCGTATTCTCTTTTATATAACTCCGCATAGCGGTTCCTTCGTTTGAAGAAGGATCTGTATACCATTGTGGAGTTATTGTATTCTACCCTGGTGTACATACTGAAAAAGCCGGAATTAACCATTAAAATACTGTTGAAAAAAGCTTTGTTTTTTCTGGTTATTCTGCTTTCCACCATATCAAGTTTTAAAAACTGACTGATCGATGCCCAACCGTTAATGTCGCGCTGCGAAATCATCTCCAGCGCATCCTCCACTGTAACACTGTCATCAAGGAACAGCGCAGCAAGCAGAGGAGATTTGAATTCCGATATTGTATTTACATTAATTTTAAGTTCATTGTTATTAAGAGCACACAGGAAAGGCGCAATTCTGCGATATATACTGCCAGACATGCCCTTTGCCGCCCTTATTTCACTAACATCAAAAAGGTATCCGTTCGGGATCAGAAACGGATACGGCTGTCCACGGTAGAACTGATCCTCCGCACCGAATGTCAGGGTGTTTGAATCACTGTCGACCATATCGGTAATCGAATCAGCAACCTCCTCGGCATTATCAGCCGGGATCTGCAGAAATACCATCAGCCGGTAGAGCACCTCCCTGGCAAGATTGATCCTGTTGTCGCTGTCGTCCCTCGCGGTATAGAGGGAATTACCGAGGGCATTGATGTTCAGACAGGAATAATCGTCCTGCACATAGCCTCTGATTGTTCCGCCATCGACTTCAAAACTCCGTTCCGGCGCCGCCCAGTAGCCGCTCAGATTAATGGTGTTATGATTATCCTCGAAATCCTGGTGAAGCACTCGGGCCGCCAGTTCCTCGGAAGCCACCCCGTACCATTTGGTCTGTATTCCATTAATAAAGTTTGCCGTACGCAGGAATTCACTGTTGTACTTCACGGTAATATTGGTGGACACGATTACCATTACTGATAAGATCAGCAGCACAACAATTATTGCAGAACCGTGTTCATTATTATGCCTATTCATCGCGCAACACCATATAAATTCTCCTGATCTGACCGTAATCATCAAGAGTGATCGAAAACATCACACCGAATGGAACAGAGCCGTCACGGGCAAAATCAGACCAGTCCTTGCCGTTTTTATTATTTCTGAATTTCAGTTCAAATCTGGAAACTCCGGTTATCAGGGTACTCCACTGCGGAGGCTGATCCTCTATCGGATCGTGCCTGTCATAAACACCCCGCTGCAGTTCTCCGTCCTTCAGCCGGTACGCAACCCGCTGCAGTTCACTGCGGTTCAGCATGGCCCCGGGATTAATCAGACTGCTGCGGACAAACTCAATCCCCCAGTCATCGGAACCGAGGATGTTCTTTCCGGACCAGATGTAGCGTCTTGCTCCCTGGCCGGGATAGCGGTTGCTCCGGTTGGCCATATACGAAAAATCACGATCCGCAATCATAAAGGTTTTCTGGATCTCCGCCAGTCTGTCTATCTTGCGACCGGAAACCTCATCCGTCTGAACAGCACTCTGCAGCACCTGGTAGGAACCGGAGGCCAGAATCGCAAAGATAAAGATACTTACCAGTACCTCAATAAGTGTAAAACCTTTATTTCTCATTTCTTCGTATATATATAGGTGCGAATTGTTACAATCGGATCGTCATATTCCTTGGTCGCATGAACCTGCATATCAATAGCCATAAAAGCGTCATCCGCCGTTTCAAGAGCCTTATAACGGAAATACCAGGTACGATCGGCCAGTTTTTCCTCACCGGTAACCCAGGATGCGGATGGAAGAATACTGCGCATTTTCAGATCAGTAAGTTGGTTGTCGGCCACAATAGTTGCAAAAGTCTTGTTTTCCAGCAGTTGCAGTCCGAAAACCTGGTTGTTCATCGATGACAGCAGAGCTACGCTTACCATGGCAAAAACCGCCAAAGCAACCAGAACCTCCAGTATTGTCATACCCTTTGAACTAGAAAGTTTCCGTTTCATTATCGGATCCTCTGATTAAAGTTATGCGCCCGTTTTCCTGTGCTGAAATGGTAAACTCCTCATTAGCCTCTTCGCTTGCAAGTTTAAGCGTGAAGGGTGTCAGTTCCATTGACGGGTAGAAAAATACCTGAGGTCTTTCCTTTACATCAAATTTTGCCGTGAGTGATTCCTTTTTATAACCGTTGGTTGCACTGCCGGACTGATAGCCGATCCCGCCGACCTGCAGTTCCACCTTGACCCCTTCAGGCCACCGGTAGCTGCTTTTGATCTGTGTCAGCTTCAAATCTACCCAGTTGTAGTTCTCGTAATTGTCGACCTTGCGGATAATCCGGCTGATAATATCGTCACCCTGGAACAGGGACGGATCATCAGGTCGCTCACGACGCATGATCTTCATTTTTTCGTCCGTGAAATAAACTCCGATAACCAGGTTTTCCACCATAGACTGCTCGGAGATATAGGCAAATGTTCTGGCATATTTATGGCACAGATCATCAAAACTGCCTGCGTCGCCTCCTTTTGAAGGAACCGCAAGCATAACGGTGGATGTTGCCAGTCCCATCAGCAGCACCACCACTAAAATTTCAAGTAACGAAAAACCCTTAACGCTTGAACCGGCCATTAATAATCGTCGTCGTCCCCGTCTGCTTCAGACTGCCAATTTCCAATATCATCATCGGATCCTTCCTCCTGATCCGGTCCGAATGAGTAGAGATCATAGCTGTCAGGATTGTGAACACCCGGATTGGCATACTGATACTTGTTACCCCACGGATCCTCAGGAAGTTCCTGCACATATCCGCCCTTCTTCCAGTTTTTAGGAACCGGAGATGCGGTTGGTTTCTTAATCAAAGCCTTGAGTCCCTGCTCGGTGGTAGGATAACGGCTGTTGTCCAGTTTGTACAAATCAAGAGCCTGCTGAATATTCTTGATATCAATACGGGTCTTGCGGACTTCTGCATCGGCTTTCGAACCCATAACATTGAATGAAACTATGGATGCAAGCATACCCATAATAACTACCACTACCATGATTTCAAGCAGGGTAAATCCCAATTGTTTTTTCATTTGAACTCCTTAAATTTAATCTTCTATACCATACTGTTCATCTTGAGGATCGGCTCAAGAATTGAAAGTACAATAAACAATACGACGGAAGCCATGGACACAATCAGCATCGGTTCAAAAATACTCAGAGCCATGCTCACCTGCCGTTCAAACTCGTTATCCTGGTTATCTGCAGATCTGATCAGCATATTATCAAGTTCACCTGACTTTTCACCGGAGGCAATCATATGAATCATCATAGGAGGGAACAGTTTGGTACGCTCAAGGGCAACCTTGAGAGAAGAACCCTCGCGAACCAGATCAGTTGCTTCGGCGATCTTTGTTTTGGCATATTCATTACTCAGAACATCACCGCTTATCTTGAGACTTTCAAGCAAAGGAACCGCGGATGAATTCAAGATCGCCAGCGTACGCGCGAATCTGGCGGTATTTATGCCCCGGCTTACCCTGCCGATCACCGGCAGTTTCAGGATCAGATTATGAAATCTCAGCAGATTCTGCCTCTTGGTAATCCACAGTCTGAACAGAACGATCGAACCGATAATCAGAGCCAGGATCAGAAAACCGTAATTCTTCAGAAAATCACTTACGGCGATCAGAACCTGGGTTGAAGTGGGCAGATCCTGTTTAAGGTAGACGAACTGTGCGATAACCTTAGGTACCACGCTGGTCAGCAGAATAGTTATAACCGTAACTGCAACCAGAGTAAGAATTACCGGATAAATCATAGCCTGGAGAATTTTGCTCTTGATCCCCTGTCTTCTTTCACTGTAGTCGGCAAGACGCAGAAGAACTGTATCAAGATGACCTGATTTTTCACCTGCTGCAACCATGGAGCGGTACAGTGAATCAAAAACCTTCGGGAACTGAGCCATTGAATCGGCAAGAGTGTGACCTTCGAGAACCTTGTTGCGTACCGCGGAAATAATCGTGCGGTGCTGATTGTTTTCACACTGATCTGCCACAGCCTTGAGCGCCTCCTCGATCGGAATCGAGGCGGCAACCAGCGTTGCCAGCTGTCTGGTAATCAGAGTAAGGTAGGAAAGTTTGATGGTCGGCTGAAAAAAAGAGAGTTTTTCCTGACTCGTCTTCATTTTCTTATTGGATTCAATCACATCAATAGGAACCAGCTCCATTTCCCGCAGCGCATTACGGATCTGTCGAGCATTGTCTCCTTCCCTGATACCTGTAACTGTCTTACCTGTCTTGTCAATCGCAGTATATGAATAAGATGCCATAGTTAATTATCTCTTGCTACACGCAGAACCTCTTCCACAGTGGTTTTACCCTGCAGAACCTTGTTCATTCCGTCCTGTTTAATGCTTGGAGTATACGGACGGATGAGATTTTCTATGTACAACTCACCCTTGGCCTCATTGATACTTTCACGGACCTCGTTGTTCACAAGCAGAAGTTCATGGATGCCGGTTCTACCCTTGTATCCGGTATTGTTGCATGCCTTGCATCCCACCGGACGGTACAGGAATACATCCTCAGTTCCGGTAATTCCCACAACCTCCTTCTCCTTGTTGCTGGCTTTATATCTTTCCTTGCATTCAGGACACAGAGTTCTCACCAGGCGCTGAGCAAGAACCCCAAGCAGGGTCGAAGACAGCAGGAACGGTTCAATTCCCATATCACGAAGTCTGGTAATGGCACCCACTGCCGTATTGGTATGAAGAGTTGACAGTACAAGGTGACCGGTCAGTGAAGCCTGGACTGCAATTTCCGCAGTCTCGGTATCACGGATTTCTCCCACCATCACAACGTCAGGGTCCTGACGCAGAATTGCTCTCAGGCCCCGCGCGAAGGTCATGTCAACCTTGGCATTTACCTGGGTCTGTCCCACGCCTTCGAGATCATATTCAATAGGATCCTCAACAGTCATAACATTCAGAGCCTTGGTATCAACATTGGACAGTGCGGCGTACAGAGTGGTTGACTTACCGGAACCGGTAGGACCGGTAACAAGTATAATGCCGTGAGGTTTGCGGATAATTGACTGAATCTTCTCCCGGTTTTCCTCTGTCATGCCGAGATCGGCAAGTTCCAGATGAACAGCATTTTTATCAAGAAGACGCAGTACCACACGCTCGCCGTGGCTTGACGGCAGCGTTGAAACACGCACATCCACGGCACGACCGCCGATCCTCAGCGTAATACGACCGTCCTGAGGAACACGCTTTTCGGCGATATCCAGTTTAGCCATAACCTTGATACGGGAAATAAGCAGAGGTCCCATCTGGCGCGGCTGACGCATTATTTCCTTGAGAATACCGTCAACACGGAATCTGATTACCAGTTCCTTTTCGTAGCATTCTACATGAACGTCGGATGCGCCCTCCTTGATCGCCTCACTGAGCATGGCATTGATCAGACGGATAATCGGAGCGTCATCCTCGGATTCCAGCAAATCTTCAGAGGAGGATCCGAGATCTTCGGCAATCGAGAAGAAATCCACTTCACTTCCGATATCGTTCATCAGCTGTTTGGCTTCATTACTGTCAAGCTGATAGGCTTTGGTCAGTATTTCATTGAAACTCTGAGCCTCGGTCTGAACAACCTCGAAATCAAATCCAACATGTCTGATAACCTCCAGCAGTTCCTTCTGTGTCAGATCTCTGGTGGTATAGACAACCGTATCCCCGTGCTCGTTTTTCCCGAGTGCGAGATTGTGCTCCTTTGCATAGGAGAAATCGATTCTATGTTCGATTTTTCCGCTGTTGTCAGCTTCTTCCTGCTCCTCGGAAGCAGAAGCCGTACCGGCCACGTTTTCTTCGAGGGCGGCAGCCTGCTCTTCCAGCTGCTCTGTCTGTGCTAAATTTTCATCTGTCATAATGTCTGTGGCGAGGAAACCCAGGGGGCCGCCCGCGGGAGGAATCGCCACTGTCCTCCTTTTAATAATTCATATCAATACGTCCACGTATGGAGCCAATCTGGTTCATGCCCCGGCATTCCCTCCGGGTTCTTTATCCATACGTCAAGTCACTCTATACCTCCCTGAAGCATTTTGTTTTTACTGCACCGGTTCACGCAGTAAACACCCGACATCAGGGCGGCAGATCTACTTGGCAATTTCTTCAGGGGATAAAACAAATCCTCCGTTATTCTCATCAAGGGCTTTTCTGATCTGTTCCTGTGTCGGAGAGTCCATATGAATAATACTCATGGTGTCGGTGGTACTTTTACCGTACACAGGCATGATTGGAGAAGTCTTGGTATCAGGCAGCAGTGCAACACCCTTTATCGCACGATCAAGCTGTTCAGATCTGAACTTGGTGTACTTGTTGCGGGAAATGGATGAATAGGTATCAGGATCACGGATAATGATCGGATGAATAAATACCATAAGATTGCGTTTTGATTTGTTGGCTGCTGTGTACTTGAACAGGTATCCCAGCAGCGGAATATCACCCAGAATAGGAACCTTGTAGACAACCTCATCGGTGGACTCGTTAAGAAGACCGCCAAGCACCACGGTTTCCCCGCTCTTTACCAGCAGTGAGTTCTTAATGGTTCTGGTATCAAAGGTATCGCCGAGTTCAGGATGTGACGAGGTTGAAGCAACCGATGAAACCTCCTGTTCAATTGTCAGAATCACTGAGTCACCCTCATTGATCTGCGGAGTGAACTTAAGTTTGGTTCCAACCGTTTTACGTTCAATTGTCTGGTAAACATTGTTTGCATCGGATGACAGACTGCTCTGGCTTCCAGTAAGAACCGGAACTTCCTGACCTACGGTAAATTCTGCCTCCTCGTTGTCGAGGGTCACCACGGACGGGGTTGACAGCACGTTACTGCGGGCATCGGTTTTAAGTGCGGTAACCAGACTGAACCAGTTGCCGGAATAGAAACCGCCGATACCGCCCTGAAGATTTCCCAGTGCACTGAAACCGTTTGCCACCAGGTTGGCAGCGGAGGTCGGACTGTTGAACAGTACCGCACCGCCTTTGGTGTTACCCCACTGTACACCGAATTCAGCAGCATCAGAATTTGACATTTCAACAATGATCGCCTCAACATAAACCTGGGCGCGGCGGATATCTAGTTTTGTAATAACCGACTCAATCTGCTGCATCAGATCCGGCTGGGCATTGACAATCACGGAATTGGTTTCCTCATCGCCGTATACAGCAAACTTGGCATTCAGCGGAGAAGAGGCAGCTTTTCCACCTGCCTTTTCAGGATCGATGTTTGAGCCCAGTCCGTTCAGAACTTCAACCACATTCTTGGCCTTGGCGTACTTAAGGTATATAACCTTGGTATTGCCGACAAACTCCTGATCCTGATCAAGTCTCTTAACCAGTTCAATAACGCGTTTTCTAACATTCGGCTCGCCGGAAACCACAATCGAATTTGAGCGTTCGTCGGCTTCAATTTTCGGTGTTCTCATGGCTGGAAGGTTGTTGCGGTTCTTGTCATCATTAAGCAGACTGGTAATCAGACGTGCAATTTCAGCAGCTGATGCATATTTTACTTTGATGATGTCAACAGACTGATCGCCGGCCTTGTCCACTCTTTTAACCACGTCAACAATACGGTTTACCACATTGGCGCGACCGGTAATAATAAGTACATTGGAAGGTTCATAATGAACAACATTTCCGCCTTCTGACAGATCCACCATCTGTCGCAGCAAAGGTGAGAGTTCCTTGACTGAAATATTCTTCACCGGGAATACCCTTGCAATCATTTCAGAACCGGAGCTCGGATCATTTTCATCATAAAGCGGATAACCTACAGCCTTCGCCTTTGCCACCTTTACGACCTTCACGGTATGATCATCCACCGGAATAGCCACCAGTCCGTACAGTTCAAGCACACTCAGGAAGAACTGGTAATATGCATCATCATCAAGAACATCATAGCTTCGAATATTGATCTTGCCCTTGATGGAAGGATCCACAATCATATTTTTATGCAGATTCTTACCGACAGTGTTGATAAACTCAGAAATTTCGGTATTTTTAAAACTTGCCGAATACTGCGCTGACTGCACTGCTCCCGCGTAACAACCGAAAACCAATGATAAAGCACCTAAAAAATGTTTTAATTTCATATATTATGTAAACGCTCCATAATAACCTTTGATGCAGCTTAAGATTGTTTAAAATCAACAATCCAACCTTTTCGCTTTTCAATAAGACTTAACTTTTTATAGGAAATACCACTTGAAATAATATTTCCATCAATAT
>ONPL01000007.1 GCA_900319705.1 uncultured Pseudomonadota bacterium
AATTCATTCTCTCATAACGTAGTTCATTCACTTTTCAGTGAAATCACTTAGACTAAGCAAAAGCCATAATTACCTTAAAGGTCATTATGGATCGTTTACCTGTCTCCGCTTTCTCTTTATCAAGTTCTCGTTTATGCAATCATAGTCCGAGATCAGCCTTTGCTCTAGCACATACTCTGGCAAACTGATCTGCGCAGGATGTACCCTTGTTTCGGCACAGATTACCCGAACATTTGCCGATAATCTGATCCAGAGTCCAGCCGTCAAGCAGTTTGCTGATCATTTTCAGGTTGCCGTCACAGCCGCCGAAAAACACGATATTGCTTACAACTCCGCTTTCATCTACATCAAACTCAATCTGTCTTGCACAGCAGATTTCTGTAGGATATGAACACTTCATAAAAAAACTCCTGGTATTGTTCTTTTTCTATTTATTTTTTTGCAGTCAATTTACCGAGATCCTTTAACTGTTTCTCATCGGTAACAGTTTCGGCATTTTTCAGGATCTGCTGTTTGTTGCTCTTAACGTACTGTTCTATTGCATTTTCAACTGCAACACGTTTTAATTCCTCAAAGGGATAGACAGCCCCGCACTTAAGGCACTGCACGTTCTGTCCGTCCTTGAACAGGACATTCTTAGCATTGGCAAATTCATTCGAACCGCACTTGAGACACTTTAACTCAACTTTCACTCTTTTCTCCGATCCCTATACTCATAATCTGAGTCACTCCGGCAACCGCACTGCCCTCATAGTAGCCGAACTGGCTTTTTCCATCCCTTTTGACCTCTATATTGGATATGACGATCGGAGTAATGGTGGATTTTGCATTGCTTTCAAGAAATTCGAGATCCAGTTCAATCAGAGGATCCCCGACCTTAACCTGCTGTCCTTTTTCCGCAACCCTGGTAAAACCCTTACCCTGAAGTTCAACCGTATCGATCCCGAAATGGATCAGAACCTCGATCCCGTTGTCTGCAGTAATTACCAGACAGTGATTTGTTTCGAAAATGTGGGTTGCAACACCGTCCACCGGGGCAACGATGGTACTGCTGGTAGGTTTTATGGCTACACCGTCGCCAGCTATTTTCTCGGAAAAGACCACATCCGGCACATCAGTTATCGGAATCACCTCACCACTGATAGGTGCATATATCATAAAACCGTTCGAATCAAGCTTTGGTTCTTTAATCAGATGTTTAAGTTTGTTGATAATATTGAAAGCCATAACAGAAACCTTTAAATTTCCAACTATACTGATCTATATTCTAACCTAAAATCAATACAAATTCTGCGATATTACATTAAAACACCAAAAAACAATCCGGGGAACCGCAGTTTCCCGGATCATCACAGAATATGGCGGTACCGCCTATATTACTTTGCAACGTTTCTGTACAGGTAATCTCTGAGAGTATCCCAGTCAGGCTTGAAGGTTTCGGAAAGAACCTTCATGTCCGCTCTTTCAGCCAGTGCTGCAGGCAGAGGAATATCCGTTCCGAGGATCCTGTCAACATTCTCCTTGAATTTTGCAGGAGCTGCGGTACAGAGGAAAATACCGGTTTCACCGTCTTTGAGATTATCCTGAAGCAGAGACCATGCAATAGTACCGTGAGGTTCTCCGATATAGCCGGCTGCATGAAGTTTTCTCATGGCTTCTTCAGTCTGGCTGTCATCGAGGGCTCCGTAGGCCAGTTCCTTCAGATCCCAGCCTTTAACCCTGAACAGTTCCTCAACACGAGGCCAGTTGTTAGGACGGCTTACATCCATTGCATTGGAAAGGGTAGGAATTGTTTCCTTCGGATCCCATTTTCCGCTGGCAAGATATCTAGGTACGGTATCGTTGGCATTTGTTGCAACTACAAAACGGCTGATACGCAGACCGCAGGCTTTTGCCAGCAGACCGGCGGTGATATCACCGAAATTGCCGGAAGGAACTGAAACAACGATATTGTCTCTGCGATCCTTAGGCAGCTGTGCAACAGCTTCAAAGTAATAGCATACCTGGGCAAGCAGACGGCTGATATTGATTGAGTTGGCGGAATTCAGCCCGATGTCTTCCTTGAGTTTCTGATCATCAAAAGCCTTCTTAACCAGAGCCTGGCAGTCATCAAAAGTACCTTCCACAGCAATGGTTCTGATATTCTTTCCGAGGGTGCAGAACAGTTTTTCCTGCAGGTTGCTGATTTTTCCCTTAGGATAGAGAATAACCACATCAATATTCTCAAGACCGTAGAATGCGTGGGCCACAGCGGCACCGGTATCACCTGAGGTTGCAGTAAGAATGGTGATGTGCTTTCCGTTGGATACAGCCTGCAGAGCCTGTGCCATGAAACGTCCGCCGAAATCCTTGAATGCCAGGGTAGGACCGTGGAACAGTTCCAGTGCATAGGAATTTTCGGAAACTTTTACCAGCGGGGCAGGGAAAGTAAAGGCACGGGCCAGAACTTCGCCGAGATTCGGAAGTTCATCGCCGAGGAAATTACGCAGTACAATTTCAGATCTCTTTACTAGAGGGAGATCAAGAATACTGTCAACATCAGGGATTTCCTTAATCTCTGAAGGGAAAAACAGTCCCTGCTGTCTGCCCAAACCCTGTCTTACAGCCTGGGCGAAATCAACCACCTCGCTGTGATCTTTTATATTATATAGTTGCATTCTAGTTCAATCCTGATCAGTTTGTAACGTTTCCCGGAAACAGATCTGAAGTAAAGACTGCGGGAAACCTTCATCATAATTCAATGGGACAGAGACATTTCCGGCGGATAACATGAATCAGTCATCCGGTGCGGCACATCCCCGGTAGGCATATTATAAGTTAGTATACGTTCTTTGTCGATAAAAAAGCGGCATCGGTCACAGTCGTAAGACAAGCTGAAGTCCGTGAGGAAACTGCAGTGACATACGCCGCATCAAACCACGAATTCGGTATTCCTCCGTGCATACATTCTGATGTTGCAGCTAAACAAACTGGAATCATCATGATCAAAGAGCTGTTCCTTGGTGAAAGCATCAAAGAGTTTCTGAAACAACCTCAGTTACAGGAATGACAACCGGTACGGGATAAATTTCCTACAGCAACCGGTCAGAAAAAAATGAACTATTCCAGGCTGTTCCCGGCAGACCGGCAGATTTTTCCAAATTAAATTTTACAGTTGTTGTCACGCCTTAAATTTCTTAAAATTACAGAAAAAATCACAAGACAGAAAGGGTTATTATGAAAAACAGAATCGGTTTTATTTCACTGGGGTGCTGCAAGAATCTGGTTGATGCAGAACGCATGATCACTCTTCTTCAGAGCAACGGCTACAGCATTGCCTCCAGCACCGGTGACAGCGATCTGATTGTGGTCAACACCTGCGGTTTCATCAATCCTTCAATTGTTGAATCAACCGAAGCAATAAAAGAGGCTCTTGATACAGGCAAACCGGTTGTGGTTACCGGCTGTCTCGGAGCAAGAAAGGAATTTCTGCAGCAACAGTTCAGACGGGTCAACCTGGTCGGCATAACCGGCCCTCAGGACTATGACGGGGTTAACCGGATGATCTGTGAGGCACTGCCGCTTAACAACGGCAGACACAACTGTTTCCGAGATGCACCTGTTCCCGGAACCAAACTCACCCCGTCCCATTATGCATATCTGAAAATCTCAGAAGGATGTTCAAACCACTGCTCTTTCTGCGCCATTCCGGGACTTAGAGGGAAAATGATTTCCCGTCCGATCGACGAGATTATGTATGAAGCCGACAGACTTATTGAACGCGGCACCAGTGAACTTATTGTTGTTGCCCAGGATACCATGGCCTACGGCAGAGATCTTCCGGATCTCAAACGAAGCTACGGCGGGCGCGAGTACAGCAGCGACATTATTTCACTGGTGGATTTTCTTGCTGAAAAAGACATCTGGGTCAGACTTCACTATCTGTATCCGTACAATACCATAGACAGTCTGATCCCGTACATGCAGGACGGAAAAATAATCCCGTACCTCGATATTCCGTTCCAGCATTCAAGTCCGAGGATCCTCAAACTGATGCGCCGCCCCGGCAATATTGAACGACTTGCCGACAGGATCCTGGAATGGAAGGAAAAAATACCCGAGCTTTGCATCAGAACCTCCTGTATTGTCGGATTTCCGGGCGAAACTGAGGATGACTTTGAAAATCTGCTTGATTTTATCAGGAAAGTACGCCTTGATCGCGTCGGATGCTTTATCTACAGCAATGTGGATGGAGTAAAAGCCAATGAACTTCCGGATCAGATCAGCGAAGAGGTTAAACAGGAACGGTATGACCGGTTCATGGAAGTGCAGCAGAAAATTTCCCTGGAGAACATGAACAGAAAAATCGGTTCAATCCAGGAGGCAGTTGTCGATGACATCGACCGCGAGGAACAGGTAATCATAACCAGATCAAAATTCGATTCGCCTGAAATCGACGGTCAGATCTATATCCCTTATGACAGTGACCAGACCGCACTGCTGCCGCAGATCGGTGAACATATCAGAACCAGGATCTATGATGCCAATGAATATGATCTGTTCGGAGAATTACCTGATGCAGTTCAACCGTCCGCTGAAAAATAAACCAGACAGGAATAACCGCTAACCATACCGGGTTCAGGACAATTCCTGAACCTTTATTTTTGAATATGAACGATTATCAGAAAATCAAAACTGATCTCAAAGCACATATCGTACATACCGAACCGGTATGGAAAAGAATGATCAAATGTCAGCGAAAAATGATGGCTCCGCAATACCGGACCCCGCAGACTATGCTGTCGGTAATCGTTCCTGTATACAATACCGGGCCGTACCTGGAGGAATGTCTTAAAAGTATTGTCAACAACGGAAATCTTCCGGTTACCGAAATAATCTGTGTCAACGACGGTTCAACAGACGGTTCACTGGAAATACTCAAACAGTTTGCCCGTAAGTATCCTTTCATCACCATCATCAGCCAGCGCAGCGGAGGACTGTCTGCCGCCAGAAATACCGGTCTTAAATACGCAAACGGCAAGTATGTTCACTTTATCAACAGCGACGACATGATTAAACCTGGAAGCTACCGGTTACTGTTCGATCTGCTGGAGCATAACAATCCCGACATTATTTATTTCAATGAACATACAACATGCAAGAAGCCGCAGCCGGAAAAGGGCTATCCGAATAATCAGCCCACCTGCGGTTCCCACCTGGAATACAATACCTGCATTTCCGGAGAGGAATGTTTTATCAGGCTGTGCACCCGGGGTTCCTTTGAAGAGCAACAAACAGGTATGTATATCACAAGGAAAAGTTTGCTTGACCGGACCGGCGTAAGCTTTCCACGCGGATTTATCAATGCTGACTGTCTTTTCACCGTCGAAACCATGATTCTGGCCGATCGTGTTATGCAGATCAACGATCAACTGTATGTAAGAAGAACCTTGGAAAACGCCCCGGCCGTAAGCAGGATCAGATTTGAACATTCGCTGGGGTATTTCATAACGTACAAAGGACTTTCAGAATTTGCCGATCATCAATTCAGAAACAACAAAACTTGTGACATTCTCAGGAAAAAGTGCAGACAGTTTCATGAACTGTCCGTTAGCTGCTACCGGCAGCTCGACAATCCGGAAGAGCAGAAAGAATACCTTCAGCTTGATCAGCAACTGTCTGAACAGTTCTTCACTGAAGTGGTATGCAGAAAATAAGAAGGTTCAGAATTTTAACGTTCCATTAATTAACAGGTGATCTGAGTTTCCTTCCCTTCTTTATCGAAACCTTGTACAACATAGGTTCAGGAAGTACAGCAAACCATCCAGTACGTGAGTACGAAAATGAACAGAAAAAAATCCCCGAAAGTTTCAGCCTCCGGGGATCTATCAGAATAAATTCAAAAGTATTCTACTTGAACTTTCTTCCGTCGTGGAATGCTCTTCCGACTGTTTCACCAAGTCTTACATACAGATGTTTAACCGGATCATAGCTGATCGGTTCAAGTTTGGTCTGATCTATTGCACCTTTTTCATCAAGCACAGATTCATCAGCGTTAACATTTACTATCTCACCGATCAGACAGCAGGTTTCAGGATTGTAGCTTATCACGGTGCAGTCAAGACTCATCTTCAACTCCTCAAAATAAGGAGCGTTGACAAATTCGCTTTTCACCGGATGAAGACCGCACTTTGCAACCTTGTCAGGCTCTTTGTTCGCAGTAACAATTCCGACATAGTCACATTCAGCCATGTGGGCAACATCCCCCATACTGAGAGTGAAAGCACCTGACTTCTGAAGATTTGCCACGGTTTTATGCTCAGGACTCAGGCAGAGCACAACCCTGGTATCATCAGCGATCCCGCCCCAGGCTGCATTCATGGCATCAGGAACACCGTTCTCATCATAAGTTCCTACAATAAATACAGGCATTGGAAATACCCATGGTTTGGCACCGAAATTCTTTCTCATAGTCTGTCTCCCGATTAAATCTTTTTACCGAGTTTCTGTCTCAGATAAACACCGCTTCCCAGCAGACCAACGCTGTTGTGGGTTACAATGTAAACAGGGATGTTTGACAGATATTTGTTGAAACGTCCCTTGTCTTCAAAGGCGGCACGGAACTTGGAATCCTTGAAATATTCAACAAAACGAGGAGCAATACCGCCGGCAATATAAACACCGCCGAAGGCACCGATGTTAAGTGCAAGGTTGCCGCCGAAACGACCCATCAGAGTACAGAACAGAGTAAATGCCTTAACACAGTCATCATCGGTTTTATTGATGGCATGTTCAGTAATGTCCTTCGGCTCGTAGTTCTGCGGTTCGCGGTTGGCACATCTTGCCATGGCATTGTAGATATTCAGCAGGCCCGGACCTGACAGAATTCTTTCACAGGAAACATGACCGAATACCTTTCTGAGCTGAAGCAGAAGCTGATCCTCCTCTTCATTGTGAGGAGCAAAGTCAACGTGACCGCCTTCGCCTGGAAGAGGGATCCAGATCCCGTTGTAATTGATAAGATGAGCCACACCCAGACCGGTTCCGGCACCGTAGATGGCAATCGGACGATCCTTCTGAGGCTCACCGCCGCCGAGTTTAACCTTGTCTTCATCCTTGAGCGCAGGAATAGCCATGGAAACAGCGGTAAAATCATTGATGATTTCGAGAGTGGTCAGACCCATGCTCTTTTTCATTTCAGCAATGGAAAATGCCCAGGTGTGATTGGTCATTTGCACCCAGTCCCCCATAATAGGGCATGCGATTGCAATACAGGCATGTTCTACAGAAGCATTCACATCAGCCAGATACTGCTTTGCGCATGCCTCCAAAGTATCGAACTTAAGACCTGAATAAACCTTGGTATTGGAAATTTCACCGTTTTCGATATCACACAGTGAAAAACGGGCATTGGTACCACCAATATCGCCCACTAAAGCAAATGACATATTGTCTCCCTTTACAAAAACAAAACCTTACAACAAACTGAAAATTTGAACCATTTTAGCATAGTTTTGAATTTTTTTGACAAAGGCGGTAATTTTAATTTGAACCGTAAAACGATTATGACGGGGTCTTGAAAATCTGATCCGTCTGATCAGCCGCAAAACCTCTTCACAGTTTCAGAAAACAGAAAATCCCGCAGTGCGGGACTTCAATATACTGGTGTAACAAACCGCTGTATACGGCAGGAGGATCAGCTTTTCTCCACTCCGGAAATCTGCTGAAGATTATCAAAATTTCTCATTCTGTTTTCAATATCACCAACCAGCTGTCCGCATGCCGCATCGATATCATCACCGCGGGTCTTGCGGATTACCACGGTAAACCCGTAACTCATCAGGATCTTGACAAAATGATTGATTCTGTTGTTGCTCGGTTTTCTGAACTCACTGCCCGGATGCGGGTTGAACGGGATCAGATTAATCTTGCACGGGATCCGCTGGAGCAGTTTCGCCAGTTCGTGGGCATTCTCCTCATTATCATTGAAACCGGACAGAAGAATGTATTCAATGGTTATTCTGCCGTGATTGGCGGTGGATTTGTTGTTGTACCTGATCACCGCATCCATCACGTCCTTGAGCGGATAACGCTCATTTACCGGCATTATTCTGGAGCGCAGCTCATCATTCGGCGCATGCAGAGACAGCGCCAGCGCAACGTCAGTCATTTCAGAAAGCTGATCGATAGCCGGCGGGATACCTGCTGTTGAAATGGTGACACGGCGTTTCGACAGTCCGAAACCGTAGTCATCCAGCATAATATCCGTGGCCTCCACGGTATTCTTGAGATTAAGCAGCGGCTCACCCATACCCATCAGAACCACATTCGAGATGGCCCGTTCAGCGGTTTTGTTGGTAAATCCGAGAACCTTGGTGGCACGCCACACCTGTCCGATGATTTCACTCACCCGCAGGTTGCGGTTGAACCCCTGCTTTCCGGTTGAGCAGAAAGCACAGTTGAGAGGACATCCGGCCTGGGTTGATATGCACAGTGTCGCGCGATCATCCTCGGGAATATAAACAGATTCGATCTCCTGTCCGTCACCGACATCCATGGCCCATTTGATGGTACCGTCGGAGGAACGCTGCTCGCAACTGATGTCCACTGCCTTGATATAAGCCAGTTCCTTCAGTTTTGCGCGCAGATTCTTATTGAGATCAGTCATGTAGTCGAAATCATCACACCCGTAGCGGTAGATCCACTTCATGATCTGATCGGCTCGAAACGGTTTTTCTTCTATATCCGCCAGAAAAAGGCGCAATGATTTTCTATTGAAGTCAAGCAGGTTGACCTGTTCTTTTACCAGTTCTGACATCGGCCTACCTGGTTCGCGGACAGATTTCGCTTTCAGAGAAGAAGAAAGAGATTTCCTCCTGAGCGGTTTCTACGGAATCAGATCCGTGAACAGCATTCTCCTCCACACTGTGGGCATAGTCGGAACGGATGGTACCGGTTCTTGCCTTTTTCGGATCAGTATCACCGATGATTTCGCGGTGCTTTCTTACCGCATCCTCTCCTTCAAGCACCTGCATCATTACAGGTCCGGAAATCATATAGTCAACAAGCTCCATGAAAAACTTCTTGTTGCGGTGCTGAGCATAAAAGCGCATAGCCTGCTCAGGACGAAGATGTACCATTTTAGCTGCAATAATTCTCAAACCTGCATTTTCATAGCGGTGGTATACATCACCGATTAAATCTCTTGCAACAACATCCGGTTTAATAATTGATAATGTTCTTTCAATACCCATAATATTTCACCTCTCGTGCTATAAACTTGTGTCAGTCTAAAAATTTTAACTATTTTGCTTAGAAACAAGGAATAAATCAACTCTCAACCTTCAAAATAGTTAACTGTGCACACATTTATGCCGTTTATTTTGCTGTATTTCCCTGTCCGATCACATTTTCAATGAACCTGACAATACTTCTGAATCCGTGCCCCTTGGCCCCCGGTGCATAGAACTGGTTGGCGCACTTCTGGAAGGAGGCTCCGAGATCTATGTGAAGCCACTGCTGCCCTTCGTTTACAAAATATGAAAGGAAGGCGGCGGCGGTACTTGCACCTGCAGTTCCTTCAGCAGATACGGAATTTACGATGTCGGTGTTCACGCCCTTCACCAGGTTGCGGTGGAATCTGTCAAGCGGAAGAGGCCAGGCTCTTTCATGCTCCTGTTCGGCACTCTTCTTGAACAGGAAGGACAGTTTCTCATCGAAGCTCAGCGCTGCATTGTAGTCGCGGCCCAGAGCGACCTTGGCCGCTCCGGTAAGGGTGGCCACGTCAATCAGAAGTTCAGGTTTTGACTTCTGGGCTTCAATCAGACCGTCAGCCAGGATCAGTCTGCCTTCGGCATCGGTATTGAGAACTTCAACGGTAACGCCGTTTGGATATTCCAGATGATCGCCTGGCTTGTAGGATGAACCGCTTACCATGTTTTCAGCACAGCAGATCACCAGTTTCACATGATACGGAAGTCCGCGCAGGATCATCAGGCCGAGAGCAGCCACCGCTGTTGCCGCACCTCCCATATCAGATTTCATCAGCAGCATACCGTCGGCGGATTTAAGACTGTATCCGCCGGAATCAAAGGTAATTCCCTTTCCAACCAGTGCCACATCCACGGTATCAGTATGCTGCGGATTGTATTCGGCGATGAATACACATGATTTGCATTCAGAGCCGCGGCCCACCGCTTCAGTGCCAACGTAACCGTTTTCAAGAAGATCGTCATAAAAAACTGTCTTCATGGTAAGAGTCTCTCCGGCTCCGCAGTCTGCAAGGAAATCCTCGCAGTCCTGGGCAAACTGTTCCGGATCAAGCTCTGAAGCCGGTGAGTTTATTTCAAACTTCAACCAGTCAAATACAGTTATATATCGGTTGAGATCCCTGACCAGCTTCGGATCATCAAATCCTGCAAGCTGAACAAAATTCTTGTCAAATGCGGCATTATAGCCGGTTACAAAGGCATAGATCCTTTCAAAATCCCAGCCGTCGCCTGACGGGGTGACATTCTTGAACCCCATGGAATCGAGTGTTCGTCCGGCAGCAGCTACGCTGGACAGTTCGCAGTGCGCCGGTGTCAGATGGATATAGGCGCATTCATTTTCAACGGTAACCAGGGGATCACTGCCCCATACCCCCTCATAAACCTTGTCGGTAAGCAAAACCTTCAGTGTTGCTTTATTCATCATATCTCCTATCTCAATGCGGCGAGAGATTTAGTCACCGCCATGAAAGCTCTGTTTAGATCCTCCTCTTCGGTAAAACGGCCGAGAGAGAATCTGATTGAACTGTATGCCAAATCGCGCGGAACCCCGATTGAAGTCAGAACATAGGAAGGCTCCATGCTGGCCGAGGTACAGGCGGAACCTGAAGATACAGCAAGATCGGTAAGTGATGACAGGAAAGTGTCCCCGTCAACCCCGCTGAAGGAAACATTCAGATTTCCGCACACTCTATGTTCCATGGTTCCGTTCACGGTAACACCGGGCAGAGTCAAAAGTTTCTTCAGCAGTTTATCGCGCAGTGTTCTGATCCTTGCCGTCTCCTCTGCAAAATTTTCCGCCAGGATGGCACAGGCCTCACCCATTCCCACGATCTGATGGGTAGGAAGAGTTCCCGAGCGGTATCCTCGTTCATGCCCGCCTCCGTGAATCACCGGAACCAGATCAACTTTAGGCTGACGACGTACATACATTGCGCCGATCCCTTTCGGTCCGTAGATTTTGTGTCCCGACATCGACAGCAGATCGAGATGCTGTCTGTTTACATCAATGGGTTCCTTGCCGAGACTCTGGGCGGCATCGCTGTGGAATAGAATATTTCGTTCATGACATATTTCACCTACAGCTTCAATGTCACAGACAGTTCCGATTTCATTGTTGACATGCATCAGACTCACCAGTATGGTTCTGTCTGTCAGCGCATCCGCCACACTCTGCGGTGAAATAATTCCGTTGCGGTCGGGCTGCAGGTATGTCACTTCAAAACCCTGGGTTTCCAGGTATCTGCAGGTGTCAAGCACCGCCTTGTGTTCTATACGGCTGGTAATGATGTGATTGCCACGATCTTTTGCAGCAAAGGCCACTCCCTTAAGTGCCATGTTGTCACATTCGGTGGCACCTGAGGTAAAAATAATCTCCCGGGGATCTGCCCCGATAAGATCGGCAATCTGGTTGCGTGCGATATCCACAGCCTCGGCTGCAAGCCATCCGTAGCGGTGTGAACGGGAGGCAGGATTACCGAAATTGCCGTCCGCTGTCAGACATTCAAACATTTTTTCAGCCACACGGCGGTCGACCGGCGTGGTGGCTGCATAATCCATATATACAGGTTTATTCATTTGTTTTACCTACAGTTCTGGTAACAGAGGAAAGAATTCCGCGAAGGATATTGACATCATCCCTGGTCAGGTATGGACGGGAAAAGATCCGCTTGATCTTGCGCATAATGCTGCCGCGGTTATTTTCATGAAGAAATCCGGTCAGAAGAAGAACTTCCTCAAGGTGCTGATGGAATCCGATAATTTCGTCTCCCGATGCCGGCTGCTCCTTATCAAGATATTTCTCCGAAGTATGAACGATTTCCTCCTTCATCGGATCCATTCCAAGGTATTTCAGATAGGCCTGACGGATTTCATAGGTAAGTACCTGAACGGCCATAGCAAGGTTGAGTGATGAGTATTCAGGATTTGCAGGGATGGTGACATGATAATGACAGACTTCAAGTTCCTCATTGGTAAGTCCGGTACGTTCGCATCCGAACATCAGAGAAACCTTCCTGCCCTCAAGAGCGCTTGCTACAATCAGAGCTCCGGCCTCCTGCGGTTCCAGCAGGGTGCGTTCATAGGTTCTGCGTCGTGCTGATGCCCCTATTATTACCGTCGAATCCTCCAGAGCTTCTGACAGCGTAGAGGCAACTCTCGCATTATCAAGAATTTCACCGGCTCCGGCAGCCAGGGCGTAGGACTGTCCATCAACCGGACTTTCCGGGTAGGCAAGCACCAGTTTCGAAAGACCCATGGTTTTCATGGCACGGGCTGCTGAGCCGATATTGCCGGGATGTGAAGTATTGACCAGGACAATATCAACCATCTCCAGGAGATTGTCTTGAAAAATTTGGTTCATTTCTTGTTATTCTAATCTTCGTTGCTGTTCTTTATATCTGTTTTCTCTCCTGCCGGCTGTCCGTCACTGCTTTCAGCCGGAACTGTTCCGTCCTGTCCGTCATCGGCTTCGCCTGCATCCTGATCTGCGGTAGCTGTTTCATCAGTTCTGTCACTGTCACCGCTGTAGTAACGTTTGAGAGCCAGATCGGACATGGTGTACTCCATAAAATACGGTACGTGCTGCGCCTTGCTCATTACAAAGAAAATCTTTGCCAGTTCCTTCTGTCCGCGGTTGTACAGATCCATACCCACGTAATAGTATGCCTCGCACAAATTCTCAGCTCTTACACTTTTGTTTTCAGTATCGTCAAGAGTATCAACCTTGTTCATGAGTGTGGTGAAATCCATGGTGTTGATGGCGTGAATGATGGAAAACGCCCAGGATTCCCGCATTTTTTCATCGGTAACCGATTCCTCCACTCTTTTAAGAAAAGCACGGGCCTCCGGCCAGTTTAAACGGGCGATAACTGCATAAAGGTGCAGTTTGTTGTAAAGATAGTAGTCACTGCCCTTATTGGTATATTCATCGGCAGTGATAAAAGTGGTTGCTGCTGCAGTATAGTTTTTCAGGAAGAAATTATTGATCCCGGTATACATCTGTGCAAGTTCCACCGGCTTGACTGTGCCGTAAGATGAAAGATCTTCAATCTGAGCCAGTTCCTCACTGGATTCCGCCAGCAGATTGCGGGCCTGGTAACTCATCATTCTCTGATTAGAGATATCAAGTTTAAGCCCGGTATATTCCTTCTGGGAGTCACGGCCGGACAGTGAAAGAAGTGCAATCTGCTTTACAATCAGATCATCCACATTGGTTGCAGGCTCCACACTGATGATTGCCCACACCAGTTTACTGTGAACTTCAAAGAACTTGTCAAGCACATCATCGGAATAGCGCTTTTTAAACTGATCCATTATCTTCTGCGCCTCCTTTTCCTTCTGACTGCTTGCAAGCTGTCTGGCGGCTCCTGCGATCTGAAGCAGAGCAGGAAGGGTAAGATCCGGATATGCAGTTTCAATGCTAAGTACCGCATTGCGAAGATTCTGGACAATCTTCTCTCTGGCATCATCAGAGGTTGTGCGTTCTATTCTCAGCAGTTTCTCATTAAGTTCAATATTCCACGGTCCCGGTTTAAAATCAGACCGCTTGGAATAGTTTTTACCTACAAACTGACCGGCAATGGGTTCCGAGACATTCTGAAATTCATACGAGGAATCAACCGAGCTGCAGGCTGACATTCCCAACACAGAACAAATTGAAAGCAAAGCCGACTGAAAAAAATGAACCATATTCCAACCCATAAAAAATGCACAGTTCCAAGAATGAACAGATTATATCACAACTGTTGTATTTTTTATCAGTAGAGCTTCGGGCCGGCACGGCGGCGGTACATAAAACGAGCACAGGCAAATCTGTCACGTATCGCACTGCCATGCCCATTCTAGAACCGTTTCGCCCGATATGCATAAAATAATCAGAATTCAGAATTTCCGGGCACGGCTGAAACTGAATAAAAAAAATCCGTCCGGAACACTACACCCCGAACGGATCGCAGACTAACAGACTGTTCTGCTACTCATCAAGTGTTTCAACGAATTCCTCGTCATCACCGCGAACAGGAGGTGGAGGAGGAAGCAGATTATCCCTGGTCATACCGAGGAAATATGCAAGACTTGAAGCTACATAGATAGATGAGAAAGTACCTACGATAATACCTACTGCCAGAGCAAAGGAGAAACCGAAAATCATCGGACCGCCGAGGAACAGCAGTGCCAGCACGGTAAACATGGTGGTACCGGAGGTGATAACGGTTCTGCTCAGAGTTTCTGTAATTGAAACATTGATAATTTCAGGCATGGATTTATCGCGAAGCAGTCTGGCCTTTTCACGGATACGGTCGAACACAACGATGGTATCGTTCAGGGAGTAACCGATAATTGTCAGAACAGCAGCAAGCACGGTCAGATCGAATTCCAAATCAAGCAGGGAAAATACCGCAAGAGTGATAATGGTATCATGAACCAGCGCCACCACCGCTCCGGTAGCCATACGCCATTCAAAACGGAAGGCTACATAGGCAAGAATACACAGCAGAGATACGAACACGGAAATAATACCGCTCTCAACCAGATCTGAGCCGACAGACGGACCGACATACTCCACGCGGTTCAGTACGGCTCCGTCCTGAAGGGTTTTAACAGAATCAAAAATCTTGGTGGAAAGAACCTTCTGATCCATTCCTTCAACCGGTTTAATTCGAATCATCGCAATCTTTGAAGATCCGAAATGCTGAACCACCGGAGAATCGATTTTGAGGCTCTCGATTTTGCTTCTTACGTCCTTCAGTTCAATATCGTTCGGATATTCTACTTCAATAGTCACACCGCCGGTGAAATCAAGACCGAAATTAAGCCCTTTAACACCGACAATCACAAACGAGGCGATAACCAGCGCCATTGCCAGAGATGTTGCCAGCTTGGCAAATGACATAAAGCGGATAGTTTTCTTTGGATTAATAATTTTAAACATTGCACTTCTCCACTATATAGGTAAGGTCTTGAGGTTCTTCTTGCCGCCGTACAGCGCATTTACCATTGCGCGGCTTACTGTAATTGCAGTAAAGAGCGAACACAGAATACCGATCATAAGAACCAGCGCAAAACCCTTGACAGCACCTGTACCTACAGCAAAGAGCACCAGTGCGGTGGCCAGTGTGGTCAGGTTGGAATCAAGAATGGTAACAAAGGCACGGCCGTAACCAATATCTATAGCATTCTGAACATTGACACCGCGATCCAGTTCTTCACGTATTCGCTCGTAAATCAGAACGTTGGCATCGATAGCCATACCCATGGTCAGAACGATACCTGCTATACCAGGCATGGTCATTACCGCCCCCGGAATGATTGACATAATGCCCACCAGGAATACCAGGTTGCACAGCAGGGCAATATCGGCAATGATTCCGAATACCTTGTAGTATACAGCCATAAACAGAAGAGTCAGACCCACACCGAGGATCATTGCTCTTACACCGGAATCAATATTCTGCTGACCGAGGCTAGGTCCGATGGTACGTTCCTCTACAATCTGGATCGGAGCAATAAGAGCACCGGCTCTCAGAATAAGTGCCAGGTTGTGAGCTTCGGTAGGATTTGAAATACCGGTAATACGGAAACTTGAACCGAGCTGGGACTGGATGGTCGCCATATTGGCAACAGTCTTGTGGGTTTCAAAAATGGTTGAACCGTCAGGACGTTTGTTCTTGGTAGCCTTCTGTTCGATGAAAACAGTTGCCATCATTGCACCCACATGATCCTTGGTGAAATTTGACATCTTGCTGCCGCCGGCACTGTCAAGTTTGATGTTAACCTGAGGACGTCCGTATTCATCAAAACCTGAATTGGCATCAGTAATATGATCACCGGTAAGAATTACATGTTTATCCAGAGCAACCATACGGCCTTCGGAGGTAGGAAGCATTTCCACATTCGGATTAACATTACCTTCCGCAGCAGCACTGAGATCTGCAGATTTATCAACAAGACGGAATTCAAGAGTTGCTGTGGTTCCGAGAATTTCCTTGGCACGGGCGGTATCCTGTATACCAGGAAGTTCGATCACGATACGGTCTGCGCCCTGTCTCTGAACCAGAGGTTCGGCAACACCCAGTTCGTTCACACGGTTACGGATAATGGTAATATTCTGCTCAACCGCACTGGTCTTGAGTTCCTGAATTCTTGCATCGGTAAGTTTGATGCGTGAATAGAATTTTTCATCCTGTTCATAATCCTCGAACAGCACACCGGGGATTTTAGATCTGAATTCACTTTCACCCTTGGCACGATCATCTTCGGAAGCAAAGGCAACCACAACAGACCCGTTGTTGTCACGCACGGAGGCACGGCGGATCTTGTTATCCTTGAGAATACTGCGGCAGTCCTGAACCAGCTGTTCACGCGCCTTGCTCATTGCAGTGTTCATATCAATTTCTTCAAGGAAATGAACACCGCCGCGCAGATCCAGACCTAGTTTGAGAGGACCGGCACCTACTGCTGACATAAACTTGGGAGTGCTTGATGCCAGGTTGATGGCCACAGAATAACCTTCGCCAAGGGTATCACTGATTAACTCCTTGGCTTTAAGCTGATCGGTTTCATTGAAGAAACGCATCAACAGCTGACCCTTCTCAAGTTCGGACTTTTTAACTTTGATGGAAGAATCAGCCAGTTTCTTCTCCAGATCGGTCACAACCGACTGGACAACTTCAACACCTTTCTTTCCGGAAACCTGCACCGCAGGATCTTCACCGAAAAGATTCGGTAACGCATAGAATGTTGATAACAGTATCACTACTATTACCAGCAGATTTTTCCATAATGGAAACTTATTTAACACTTTTGACTCCAGACTACTTTAAAGAACTGATTGTTCCCTTTGGAAGAACATTCATAATATAATCTTTATTGATTGTTACAGGAACACCCTTGCTGATTTCAATCACAGCAAATTCGCTGTCCTGTTTGTATTCGATCAGTTTTCCACAGATCCCGCTGCGGATCTGAACCTCATCCCCTACAGCAATCTGGGAAAGAAGATTCTGTTTTTCCTTCATTGCTTTTTTATTAGGCAGGACGGTAACAAAGTACATAACTGCTATAAATACAACAACTAAAATTATCATCGAACCGAAACCGGCCGCCTCCTGGGCGGGAGCTGCAGTTTCAGCCGCATTGGCAACAGCAAATAAATCCATATGTTTAATTCCTTTAACAACAATATAACTCTAATATAGATAGGGCTTTTTTCACTAAAATCAATCCAGCGGAGGGACTTTTTTTCCCAGTCTGGAATAAAATTCATTCACAAATTCATCGAAACATCCGCGATCCAGGCTTTCTCTTATTTTCGCCATCAGTTCCTCGTAATAGTACAGATTGTGGATCGAATTGAGTCTTGCTCCGAGGATCTCCTTGCACTTGTCAAGATGATGCAGATATGCCCTGGTATAATGACGGCAGGTATAGCACTGACAGTTAGGATCCAGCGGTAACAGATCGGTGGCATATTTGGAGTTTCTGAGTTTAATCACTCCGTCATGAGTGAACAGATGGGCATTTCTGGCGTTGCGGGTAGGCATCACGCAGTCGAACATATCGATCCCCCGGCGCACCCCTTCAACCAGATCTTCAGGCTTGCCGACCCCCATCAGGTAGCGTGGTTTATCCTGAGGCAGCAGCTCCAGCACAAAATTCAGAATTCTTTCACGATCCTCCTTCGGTTCACCTACAGCAAGACCGCCGATGGCATACCCGTCGAAGCCGATCTTAAGCAGAGATTCCACCGATTCACGGCGCAGCTGCTCGTATACACCGCCCTGGACAATACCAAACAGAGCATTCTGATTATCCAGTCTGACAAATTCATCCTTGGAACGTTTGGCCCAGCGCATCGAAAGTCTCATCGAGCTGGTGGCATATTCCAGTGTTGCAGGGTACGGGGTGCATTCATCAAAGCTCATAACAATGTCGGAACCGAGAGTATGCTGGATCTGCATTGACACCTCCGGTGACAGGAAAACACTGTCGCCGTTGATCGGATTTTTGAAATAAACACCTTCTTCTTTGATTTTACGCAGCTGACCGAGACTGAATACCTGGAATCCGCCGGAATCAGTCAGGATCGGACCGTCCCAGTGCATAAAATCGTGAAGATCCCCGTGGAGTTTGATTATATCCATGCCGGGGCGGAGCCACAGATGAAAGGTATTGCCGAGGATAATTTCAGCATGAATATCCCTGATTTCCTCAGGTGTCACGCCTTTAACAGTTCCGCAGGTTCCCACAGGCATGAATGCAGGAGTTTCAACTGTTCCGCGGGCAAACTGCATCTGTCCACGCCTAGCTTTTCCCTGGGTTTTGATAAGATTGAATTTCATAAATTTTAAACAGTTTTCCTGGTAATATACATAGCATCACCGTAGCTGAAGAAGCGGTACTTTTCAGCAACAGCATGATTATAGGCATTCATGGTGTGCTCATATCCGGCAAAAGCGCTCACCAGCATAATGAGTGTTGACTGAGGAAGATGGAAATTGGTAATCAATGCGTCCACAACCTTGTATTCGTAGCCTGGGTAGATAAAGATGGAGGTATCCTTGCTGTATTCGTGCATATTCTCTACAGTACCGGCCTCCTGGGCGCAGCTTTCCAGTGAACGGACCGATGTTGTTCCGACAGCTATAACTTTGTGACCGCTGCTTTTGGTCCTGCGGATCAGTTCAGTCACCTCCTCCGGAACATGCACAAACTCGGCATGCATCTTATGATCTTCAATACGGCTTTCTTTTACCGGCTGGAAAGTACCGGCTCCGACATGAAGTGTTACAAAAGCGGTATTTACGCCTTTTTCTCTGATCTGTTCAATAAAGTTTTCGTCAAAGTGAAGACCTGCAGTCGGCGCAGCAACGGCACCGGGGATCTTTCCGTATACCGTCTGATAGTCATCCTTGTCTGATGAGTCATCAGGTCTGTTAATATACGGCGGCAGAGGTACATGACCGATCTTGTCAAGAACATCAAATACAGATTCATCAGTACCTGTGAGACTTAGTACAAACAGATCGTCCCTGCGATCAGTAACTTCAAAACGGTAGTCACCAACCACAATCACGGACCCCGGCTTCGGGGATCGGGAGGCCCTGGTATGGGCAAGAATACAGTCCTTGGAATAGATCCTTTCAACAAGGATCTCAACCTTTGCGCCGGTTTCCTTGTTTCCGAATATTCTGGCCGGAATAACCTTGGTATCATTAAATACCAGCAGATCCCCCGGTTCAAGAAAATCTATGACATTATAGAATTTCAAATCTCTGGTTTCACCTGTATTACCGTCAAGCGCCAGCAGTCTGCATCCGGTGCGATCCTTGCACGGATACTGCGCGATCAGTTCCGCAGGCAGTTCAAAATTAAAATCACTTAGCTGCATATTTTTACAATTCTCCACGAAAGTTAGATTTTACACTAAATGCAAAAAATAAACATTAAAAAAAAATTTCAGCAGGATCGCCGGAAACTCACAGAAATGGAACAGCTGAATACAGAATCAGAGGATGAACCGTTGAAGTTCGACCCAATTCTTCGGGTTAAATTCAAAAAAAAAGAACTGTACACAACATCAGGTACAGTTCAGAGACTGATCAAAAAAGGGTGTCCTTTAAGACACCCGAATATCAGTTTGGCAAATATAATAGTAGTTGTATAAGCTAGTGAAAATTATGTTCTGTTATACTTTGATGTTCTTGGGAATGCCACTCCGTTTTCATCAAACAGATAACAAGCCTGCGGAGGAATACCAACAACCAGTGTATCACCGGTATCTACAGGGATTTCAGAAGCAGCTTTAACTGTGAAGTCTTCACCGTCTACATCCATGTATACGAAGGATTCAGCACCCAGGTGTTCTGCAACGTTAACAAGACCGTTGATACGACCTACTGCATCAGGATGATCAGTTGGAACCAGATGTTCAGGTCTGATACCCAGTTCAACAACATCACCAACTTTAGCGCGGCGTGCGTCAACATTGGCAGTAATGATATCACCGGTATTGAGTTTAACCTTACAAACCTTTTCCTGAATATCAATCAGAGAACCTTTCAGGAAGTTCATCTTAGGAGAACCGATAAATCCGGCAACGAACTTGTTCTGAGGGTTGTGGTACAGTTCAAGTGGAGAACCGAACTGTTCAAGGTTGGTTTCAGCAGAATCCTGCAGCGGACTTAATACGCAGATCTTGTCAGCCAGAGTCATAGCTTCAACCTGGTCGTGGGTAACGTAAATAATGGTTGCATTCAATTCCTGGTGAAGTTTTGCAATTTCGATACGCATCTTAACACGAAGAGCAGCATCCAGGTTTGACAGAGGTTCGTCGAACAGGAATACAGAAGGCTGCTGAACGATACAACGACCGATAGCAACACGCTGTCTCTGACCACCGGACAGAGCCTTTGGTTTACGCTGGAGGTACTGCATCAGACCAAGCATTTCTGCAGCTTTGTTAACACGTTTACGAATGGATTCCTTATCCATCTTCTTTAATCTCAGACCGAATGCCATGTTCTGGAACACGTCCATGTGCGGATACAGAGCGTAAGACTGGAACACCATACCGATATTACGATCTACAGGAGGTACATCGTTCATGTACTGACCGCCGATAAGCAGTTCACCTGAGGTAATATCTTCCAGACCTGCGATCATTCTCAACAGAGTTGATTTACCGCAACCGGACGGACCTACGAATACAATGAATTCACCGTCTGCAATTTCCATGTTAATGTTGCGCAGTGTATCTTTTAACACGCCAACACGATAGTTCTTTAATACATTCTTTAATACAACGTCAGCCATTTTTAGCCTCTTAACTTAAAATTCTTTACAAAGGGGAACAGCCGGGCCGTTCCCACAAAAATTAACCCTTAACACCACCAGCTGTCAGACCGCCAATCAGGTACTTCTGAGCCCAGAGGAACACGATTGTGATTGGTAAACCGGACAGAACAGCAGCAGCCGCGAAATCACCCCACAGATAGTTCTGAGGGTACAAGTACATCTGAGAACCTACTGCCAGAGTCTTTCCTGAATCAGGTACGGAAGTCAGGAGCAGAGATGCTACAGGAACTTCAGTAATAGTACCGATGAAGGAAAGAATGAACACTACAGCAAGAATAGGTACTGACAGCGGCAGCAGAACCAGACGGAACGCCTGCCACGGAGTAGCACCGTCGATTGCGGCAGCTTCTTCCAGTGAAGGGTCAATAGTTTCAAAGTATCCTTTAATAGTCCAGATATGCAGTGCTATACCGCCCATGTAGGATAATATCAGACCTCCATGTGTATTCAGACCGAATGCAGGGATGTACTCGCCCAATTTATCGAACAGTGCGTAGATAGCAACCAGTGCCAGCACTGAAGGGAACATTTGAACAATCAACATTATATTCAAGATTGCATCTTTACCGTGGAATCTCAAACGTGCAAACGCATAAGCGGATGTGGTTGAGAGAACCAGGATGAAGAAGGAAGTCAGCACAGAAATATATACTGAGTTCCATAACCAGCGCAATACCGGGAACGGAGGGTGTCTTTCCTGACCGTTGATCATAACAACTTCATCCGGTGAAGACAGGGCCAGTTTCCAGTGTTCCAGGGAGAACTCGTCACCGGTAGGAATAATGCTACCAACTGAGAAGTTACCTGTTCTGAAAGAAATTGCAGTTACCATTACCAGAGGGAACATGATGACGCAGATGAATGCGAGCATCAGAACATGAGCAATTGCAATTCTGTATTTAATACTTTTTGGTTGAACAATAGCCATTTATTATTTCTCCTTTTAAGCAATTGGTTTTTCAGCAGCCAGTTTGCGACTGAACCACAACTGAACTACAGCGATAGCACCAACGAGGATGAAGATCAGAGTAGCAATTGCAGCAGCCAAACCGTAGTTCTGACCACCATTGCCTTGGAACGCTATACGGTAGGTATAGCTTACGAGCAAATCAGTTTCACCGGCCTGTGGGTTTGCATCAAGAATATCCGGAGAACCGTTGGTCAACAACATAATCAGAACGAAGTTATTGAAGTTGAACGCGAAGGATGCAATTAACAGCGGTGTCAATGGTTTAATCAATAACGGTAAGGTAATGTTGAAGAAGTTATCGATGAAGGATGAACCGTCCATAGCGGATGCTTCATACAGATCATCAGGAATAGACTTCAACAGACCCATACACAGGATCATCATGTAAGGATAACCCAGCCAAGCATTAACGAGCAGGATCATTGATTTAGCCATTAAAGGACTACTGAACCAAGGAATTTCGATTTCTTTAACAGTATCTGCAGAAAGGAAGATACCGAGGACTGATTTGATGATCGCGTTGATTTCACCGAATGATTCGTTGAACAAACCTCTGAACACCAAAATGGAAATGAACGCAGGTACTGCATACGGCAGGATCAGGAATACACGGTAAATACCTCTACCCTTCAGGAATTCCCACTGTACGAGACATGCCAGAACCATACCGATTGCCAGTGTGATGAACACAGTCAGAGCGGCAAACACAACCGTCCATACGAAAATCTTGAAGAACGGACCTCTAACACCTTCGTCTTCAAAGATGGTTGCGAAGTTGCTGAAACCTACACCAATCTTGAAGCCTGGTACATAGTTGTCACCAATCGGATGTGCGTCATCATTCAGATAACGGTAGAAACCAACGGTTTCATCTGGAGCAAAATACTTGCCGGTTTCATTATCCTTGAGCAGGTTCTTGTGAGTGTAGAAAGTACCGCCAGGAAGTGTAGCACCGTACTTAACCGGATCATACTTGTTGATAACAGCTTCAAACTTACGCATCTGAGTCTTGCGAAGTTTAACGCTGCTGTCAGGAAGAACCAGGTCAACCTTGTCGAGAGCTGGTTTATAAACTGTGTTGATATCAGCAGGTTTAGCCAGATCACTAAGAGAAACAAGACATTCATCCAGAGTGAGGCTGTTGCCTTCAGGATCTTTACAGTCATTTGAATCAGGACCGTGATACGGTGAAAGATTAACAATCACAGACGGAGCTTCACCATTCTTGGAAAGTTCATTTTTTGTCTTGATCTTAAAATAGTCAGAGATAAAGAGAGCCTTCCCTTCATCTTCCTTCTGGAGAATAACCTGAGCCTGTCTTGTAGCCGGAGATTCAGGATTCTTTACAACGAGCTTGAACAGATATGTTCCGCCGCCTTCCTGATCTGCAGGTATTCTGTAAACCTTGTCAAGATGGAACTTCATTGCTCTATCAACTGTCAGAGTGTGGTCACCTGAGTAGTTGGTGAATGCAATAGAGATGGTATACAACATAGGGAAGATAATGAACGTCGCCATACCGGCAATGGCAGGGAACGCATATCTGTGTGCGTAAGTTTTCTTACTCAGGAAAATTACAACACCTGAAGATACCACGATAAGAATTAATAGAGGGAATGCAACATCGCCCCTCATATACATAGAGACTACCATGTAGCCTGCATATGTAACAATGATAAGTACTAGAAGCCATTTGAGCCATGTCAGCGGTGACTGGAACTCTGACTTTAAGTTAGCTTTTTCGTTTGCCATATACAAACACCTATTTAACTTGCCAAAAAGAACACAAAAAAGCCCCCTCTACATTACAAAGGAGGAGGGAGCCCAAAAAACTACTGAGTAATACGCTGAGCAGCTGTATCTAATGCTTCTTTAACAGTCTGACGACCAACAGTTGCATTCTTCAGAGCTTGACCGAAAGCAGACCAGAATCTGTTCATTTCAGCAACGTTTGGCATTGGTTCACCGCTTACAGCGTTAGCCATGGTTGCTTTAATGCGAGGGTCAGCTTCAAGTTTCTTCTGGAATGATTTGAGTGCAGCAGCACCAATCTTCTTGTCGTCGTTAACTACTTGCAGACCAGCATCTGTTAACAGATAGTTCTGAATAAATTCGATAGCAAGATCCTTGTTAGGAGACTGTGCGTTGATTGCAAGACCCTGAACACCTACGAATGCCTTGGATGCTTTACCGCCAAGTTTAGGTAATGCATTTACAGAGTAGTCGATCTTTCCATCATAGTTAGCCCATGACCATGGACCGCTGATGATACATGCTACGTCACCCTTACTGAAGGTTGAGTCCATAACACCGTAGTCAACACCCTTTTCCATAACCTTGTTCTTAACCATATCTGTCAGGAACTGTACGCCCATTACAGCGCCGGCATTGTTAACACCGGTATCCTTAACATCATACTGACCAGGAGCAGTCTTCTTGAATACGTAACCGCCGTTTGCAGCAATCAGAGGATATGAGTAGTATGGAGTGGTATAATCCCACATAATTGCACGTTTGCCTTTCTTCTGCAGATCAGCATCAAGTTTTGCAAAATCTTCGAAATTCTGAGGAGCTTTTGGAGCTAATTTCTTATTACAAATCAGACCGATAGCTTCTACAGACATAGGATAACCGTAGATCTTACCATCGATTGTCAGAGCATCCCAGGCAAACTTCTGGAATTTATCCTGTACAGCCTTGTCAGGATTTAATTCAGCCAGTAAACCTGCTTTAGCCCATTCGCCGAAACGGTCGTGAGCCCACATGAAAATATCTGGACCGTTACCGGTTGAAGCAGCCTGCTGGAATTTGTTTTCTACTCCATCTGGATGAGCTACTTCTACGGGAACACCCTGTTCCTGGGTGAATTTCTGACCAACTTTAGCGATACCGTCATAAGCCTTATCACCGTTTACCCAGATAACAAGCTTGCCTTCTTCGATAGAAGCACTTGCCATTGAAGATAAGCCCAATGTTGCAGCAGCAACTAAAGTAGCAATAATTTTCTTATTCATTAGCTATTTCCTTTATAAAAATATAACCAAACTTTATTGATCATTTGTTTAACCAACACAGAATGCATATTAATGTTTTTTTCAATTCAATCCTATGATGTATATCTCAAAAAAAGAATTAATCACAAAAAAGAACGGCACTTTGCATAGTATTTATCCAACTATGTATCGACTATCCGGTAATCAAACATATTGTGCCCCGTGCTGCGGATAACAACAATTTATTGTGGTTACAAAACAATCTGAGCGACTATTTTATCCTATCAAAAATCCCCGGGGTATTGCACAAAAATACGCGCACATCAAAACGCTCTTTTCAATACAGCACCCCAAGCCTGCTACTTGCCGTTTCTAATGCATCCTGCAGCATAATCCGTCAACTTCTCCTATGTATGTACACTCATTTATGACCTGCTTCTCTGTACTGCAGCCGTGACTGCAGTTCACTGCACTGCCGACTCTTTGAACCGGGCAAGAAATTATCATGATTTGGATCGCAAAATTTGATAGAATTAACGGCAGTCAGAAAAGAAGAACGTAACTATGCATTCATTTCAAAAGTACAAAAAATTTATACCGTATTCAGACCGGGTGTTCTCCTCTATCGAGTGGTGTCACTGGTTTCTGTTATTCAATGTATTTATATCAATAATCATATCAGTGCGCTACATACTGAACACCAACTACAGTTTCACCCAGTTTGCAACCGTCTACCAGATTGTAAATCTGCTCGGTCATCTGTGGTTTGTCAACTTTGTATTTTTTCTGTTCATCCCGTTCCCGCTGGCTTTTATTCTTACCAACGACCGGTTCTACAGGATATTCTGCATCTGTGCTGCCGTTTTGGGTCAGACCGTACTGCTGATCGATACACAGATATTCCACTACTTCAAATTTCACATCAACCCGACCCTGCTTCAGGTATTCAGGGATAATTCCGACTATCATACCGGGATCAATTTCAATTTCCTCTATGTAGTCATTCCGATACTGGTTGTTGCGGAGATCGTCCTGGCAAAATACGCAACCCACAAGACCAACAAGCACAGAAACAACTGGATTACCACAGCCTGTCTGTCTATATTCATATCCTCATTTGCGCTGTCACATCTGATCCATATCTGGGCTGACTACACCGACTATCAGCCGATTATTGTTCAGGATTCAACTCTTCCGCTGTCATATCCGATGACAGCAAAAACATTTATTGCAAAAAACGACTGGATCGTTCTGCCGTCCGTTGAAGGTTCAAACACCACCAGCAGCGATATGAAATATCCGCTGTCATCGATCAAGGTTTCTACCTCGGAAGTAAAAAAATTCAACTATCTGGTAATCAGTGTTAAGGGTCTCGGATACAGCATGCTGACCCAGAAGTATATGCCTTTCACCACTCAGTTTTCCAAAAAGGCCCAGCTGTTCACCAATCACTATGCGGCCAACACTCTGAGTGACGAAGCAATGTTCCCGTTCTTCTACGGTATAAGTCCGCAGTACTACCACTCAGCCCTGGTCAACAGTGTGTCCCCGATCCTGATTGAGGAACTCCAGCATGAGGAATACCACGTAAGGACGTTCATAAGCAACGAGTCCCAGGATAAAACAATCCTCGACACCAATACCTTCAGTACAATCAGAGAAAGGATCCCGGAAACACTCAAGAGCGACAAGGAAACCGTCAGTGCTGTAGTTTCTTTTCTTGAAAAAATCAACGAACAGAAATCAGGTTCAGCGATCCCTCAGTTCATGTACGTATCTCTAGCCAACCCTTCCATTCTCAAAAATGAGTCGTCAAAGGTGAGATTTACCCCGACTATTACCAATGATGAGGGAAAACTTCTAAGCAAGAAACTAGATACAAGAAATGTCGAAACTCTCCGAAATGCATATGCGAACTCGATATACAGTACGGACCGGGCAATAGAAAAAATCATTACCGCCCTGGAGGGAACTTCGTTCAAAGACAACACTATAGTGATTATTACCGGTGAATACGGTTTTGACATGGGTTATCGAAATCTCAAGCAGTTCGGCTACAGCGGTGACTACACTTTCGAGAAACTTCACGTTCCGTTCATGATCCACGATCCGTCAATGCTTCCGAAAACCTATGAATTCATTTCCGGACATGAGGATGTAGCCCCTACTCTGCTGGAAACCTATCTCGGTGTTACCACTCCTAACAATGAGTATTCAACCGGAAGAAACCTTTTTAATCCTGCGTCAAATTCTGAATTTGTCATAAGCGGAGACAGCAGACAGATCTACATTGTTGAAAACTCCCAGATCACCAGAATCAACCGTCGCGGCGGTCTGTTTCTCACTGACAGTACCGACAATCAGAAGGCGGTAAATATAAAAATGCCTACCCTGCTCAAGGCAATGCGGCAGCTGAACAAGTTCTACAATGAATAGAATATAGAGAGTTCAGTTCATACTGTATATACCCCGGAACCGCACCGTCCGAGCTCCGGCTTGTATTAGCAGATCCCGTGGGCTATAATGACCTGATTAGGTAGAAAAGGCAGGGCGCCGCGTCCGGCGGAACTGTCAGACTGTCAGGCGCCGCTGTATGAATTTGGCATATGCCACGGAGTTAATTTATGCTAGTTGAACTGAATGAACAGAATCTAAAATCTGAAATCGTAGAAAAATCACAGACGCAAAGTGTCGTAGTATTCATTTACCACTCTCAGTCTCCGGAACAGACCGAACTGAAAAACAAAATCAACGCTTTTATCGGAACTGCAGATCTGACTTTTGCCTGCGCTGATATTGCAAATCCTGCGCTGCAGTCCCTCGCGTACCAGTTCCAGCTTAATGCACTTCCTGCGGTTGCAGTTGTAAAACAGTCCCGTGTTGTTGCTATTCTGCAGGGGGATGAAATCGAATCAGGATATGAACAGGTAATCGGAGAATATCTGCCTAAAGAAGATCAGCTTCTGGCAAAAGAGGCAGAAGCACTGCTTGCAGAAGGAAAGACTGATGAGGCACTCACCAAAATCAGCAAATCACTGGAACTGGCAGATCAGACCAGATACCGTCTCATCAAAGCGGATATTCTTATCAGACAGAACAAGCTTGACGACGCTGAAAGTATAATCAGTGCCTGCACCATGGAGGATCAGCTGAATGAAAAGGAATATTACGCAAATCTGAAATCCGCTCTTGAACTTGCCAAGAAAGCCCTTGATAATTCTCCGGTGGAGGAACTTAAGCAGCGTCTTGCCCAGGATCCTGACAATCTGGAACTTAAAGTTGAACTTGCCGTTCAGTACAGTCAGCTTAACAACAAGGTGGAGGCTCTGAACTACCTCTACGAGGTTCTTAAGAAAGATCTTAACTTCAAGGATGCTAAACAGACCTATCTTGATATTATCGCCACCATGGGGGCTTCCGCTGAAGCATCCGCATTCCGCAGGAAACTGTACTCACTTCTGTACTAGAGGCAGTCCGGCATAACAGGTTATATAAATGAAGGAATTTCCGGCGGGCATATTGTCCGCCGGTTGTTTTTTCTGCAGTCTGAAGATCAAAAAAGCCGCCTTCAACGAAAGCGGCCGGTTATTATTCAATTCAGGAGCTTCAACCGGTTATTTTGACATGTCTTCAGAAACCGGCTGCACCTCCTTGTCATGCTGTTCACCGGATAAATGCTTGTCTTCTATATATTCTCCGCGCGGCCACAGCGTAAATATTGTCTTTATCAGGGTTGCAAGCGGTATTGCAAAGAATACACCCCAGAATCCCCAGAGAGAGCCGAACACCAGCACAGAAGCAAGAATGATGAACGGATGAAGTTTCATCTTTTCTGAAAACAGCTTCGGAACCAGAACATTACCGTCAAGGATCTGAATAACGATATACGCCGCCATCAGATATCCGAAGGTTGAATTGAAGCCGAACTGGTAAAGTGCCACACCGGCTACCGGGATGGTAACAATTGCAGCGCCGACATACGGAATAACCACCGACAGTCCCACAGAAATACCGAGCAGAGTTGAATAATTCAAATCAAAAAATCTAAACGCAAGGAAATTAACCACTGCAATAATACAAACATGCAGGAACTTTCCGCTTATATAGTTCATCAGTTCCTGGTTCATTCTTACCCACACCTTTGTGGCAAGACTGAGATTAGGAGGAAAAACCCCTTTCAGGCTGTTGAGAAGTTCATTTTTGTCCTTGAGCATAAAAAATGACAGCAGAGGAACAATAATGAGGTAGGTAATAAATGTAGTAATATTCATCAGATAGGAAGGCAGTTTATCCTGAATCAGAGAAGAACTGTACTCTGCAATCTTCATCTTCAGTGCATCCGCCACTACTGTAAAATCTATATATTCAACAATAGCCGGGTATTCCTTGGTTTTCTGCATGAAATAGGCTTCCAGATTGCCCACCATATCCGGGATTTTTCTGAACAGATTGGTGATCTGCTCGAGCAGACTCGGCAGCAGCATGATTGATCCGAGAATTAACCCTGAGAAAAAAATAAACATAAGCAAAGACGTTGAAACAGTTCTGCTGAGAAGTTTTCTTTTCTCGAGAACACTGATCGGCCATTCAAGGATATATGAGACACCCAGCGCCAGCAGGATTGGAGTCAGAACATCCGTAAAGAAGTAAATAATCAGACTGATACAAGTGAGAAGAATAAAAAGAGTTGCAGAATTCGGATCACTGAGCAGAATTCTGTACCAGTCCTTCAAAACTTTAATCATAGCACTAACCTTAACTAACAAACCGTTGATTGCAATAAAACCAATGACTATCACTGTCTGCATCAGCAAAAAAATACCGCAGCACAGTTGTTGCAGATTATCACACATTTTTCAAATAATGTTAACAAACAATCCTTCTATCTTGTATCAATACTGTAAAAGGACTGTACTTTTTACATTCGTCACTGACGAACGCAGATCAATATCGCAGGATATCAAATCAGATATTGAACAAAAACCCAAAATCAACTACATTATCAGCGTGAAAGCTTTTTTCACACAAAAATAATAAAACAAAAATTATACGGGAGTATTTTATAATGCAAAGCAATTTAAAGCTTCTCATTCTCAGTATGATTTCAACCTTTGCACTGTCAGGCTGTATCATTATCGAGGATGACTACTGGGTTGAGCCGTCCCCTCCACCTCCACCGGTGGTTCATCACCATCATCATGCACCTCCTCCACCTCCGCACCATCATCATGCGCCGCCTCCGCCGCGCCATCATCATGCACCTCCTCCACCTCCGCGCCATCATCATGCGCCGCCTCCTCCACCGCGCCATCATGGTCCTCATCATGTAGGTCCTGGACCTTATCGCGGTCCACATGCAGGTCCGGGCCCTCGTCCTGGTCCTGGTCCTCACGGCGGCCCTCATGCCGCTCCGGGTCCTCGTCCTGGTCAACATGGAGGTCATCACGGCGGACATTAGTCTTCTCCTGACCGTATTCAGCCGGGAAATTCAAACGGCGGACATCACGGTGGTCATCAAAGGAGATAATCTGCAGACCGTACCGTCTTTCCAGGACGGGATAAACAGTAAAGTAAAGAATTTACATTTGCTTTAAAGTCTGTAATAATTTCAAAGACTGAAATACAGTTGTCGGTACGGAAGTTCCGGCAACTGTTGTTTTGACGGTGATATACCGTGATTACACAAAGGATCAGCTTTGAAACTATTTATCATTTTCCTGACCTCAATTCTGTTTACCACTGCCGCCACAATGGCCGGAGATTTGGAATCAGATTTAGAAAAGGCTCTAAACCAGAGAGATCGAAACTACTATCTTTACAATAACAGAGACGTTGACGATCTAGTTCCGCAGATCGGTACGGCAGGATCCACCACCATAACCACCCAGGAAGAGCGTGTTTTCGGTGAATATTTTTTCAAAAAAGCCCGGCAGCTGCTAGACATCATCGACGATCCTGTGCTTGATGAATACATCAATACCCTAGGTTCAAAAATAGTTTCCCATGCCAACAATGTTCATTTCCCGTTCAATTTTTTTCTGATTAAAGATCAGACTATCAATGCAGCTGCATTTCTCGGCGGCAATGTTAAGGTAAACTCAGGTCTGTTCAACTATGCTGACAACGAAAGCCAGATTGCAGCAGTGCTGGCACATGAAATAACGCACGTAACCCAGCGTCACCTGGCAAGATTTATAGAGGATGCTAAAAGCAGGCAGACAAAGACACTAGGCGCAATAGTCGGTTCCGTGGTTCTAGCACTGATCAATCCAACACTTGGAATGGCAGCGCTTAATGCAACCCTTGCTCTTAACCTGCAGAATACCATCAACTATACGAGAAGTGATGAACTGGAGGCGGATCATATCGGAATCGATCTGCTGTACCGTGCCGGATTTGATCCGAATCAGATGGCGGAGTTTTTCAGTAAACTTACCTCAGGATCATACCGCCGCATACCTCAGAATCTGATCGATCACCCGATCCCTGAGGTTCGTGTGGCAGATGCCCGCAGCAGAGCATTTCGCTACCCTCAGGTCAAAGTTCAGGAAAATATAAATTTCTACTTTGCAAAAGCCAGAATTTTTGTAAGATTTTCAAAAAACAGCGGTGATTTCTGTGTTGAACATTTTTCTGAGCTGCTGAAAAAGAATGAACTTCAGCACAGATACAACAAAAACTATCTCCTGTACGGACTGACACTGGCATATATTCAGAACAGGGACTACGCCAATGCCAAAAAGGCATTCGACAGGATAGAGCAGACATACCGGACCAATCTCTTTATACTTGATACTTTTTCAGATCTGGAACTTCTCCGGGGAAATGCATCCGAAGTAATCAGGGTTCTTACCGATCGTCTTAAATATACGCCGAAAAGCCCGACCGTTAATCTGAATCTTGCAATTGCGTATATGAATGCAAAACAGCACCGGAAGGCGGTTACGCTGCTTAAGGAACTGTCAAAAAGCCATCCGAAGAACCTTCTGATTCAGGATCTGCTCACAGACTGCTATAAAGCTCTTGGAATGAAAAAGGAATATTATATTGCCAGCGGCAGTAAATACGCTCTGGTCAGTGACTACAACCGTTCGAACATGTACTACAACTACGCTTACCAGTTCGCAACAACAAAACTGGACAAGGCTAAAATCAATGCGATGATCGTTCAGAACGAGCAGAGCAGAAAATCTGATGCCCAGTTCGAAAACTGATCTGAAGGAGCATTCCCGCTCAGATCCCTAACGCTTTTTTAACCACCGGTACAGTAATTTTTGCATTATTCTCAATTGCGAAATTCATGAGTTTTTCAGCGCACCTGACGACTTCCGGAAGAGTCCAGGTTATTCTTCTGTAAATAAAATCAATCACTGACTGACTGATTTCAAGCCCTTTGGTGGCAAGCATACACTTTATCAGCGTAGCCAATTCATCCCCGTCAAGCGGATGAAGATAAAAAGTCTCACCCCACTGAAGTCTGGTACGCAGATCGTTAAGAGAAAACTTCACTTCGGACGGCAGTCCGGCAGCGGTGAAAATCAGATGACAGCGGTTAACCTTCCTCGCAAGATTTATACAGGAATAAAGGGCGATTTCCCACGTCCGGTCACCGGCCACAGCATCAAGATCATCTACCAGAAGATAATCCAGCTCCTCGGTATTCTCAAGCACCTCCGGCCCGATTTCACGGATATCCGGATCCGACAGAGACAGATACATTCCGGTCTGGTTTCCGGACAGCAGATCTGAGACAGCATAGAGAAGATGCGACTTACCGCAATTCCCCGGTGCATATATATATGTCTGCATAAACTCTGAATGCGGTTGCAGCAGATTGTCGATCAACCCCTGATTTCTTCCGACAACAAAAGTTTTGAGAGTTTTCTCGTCGTTGAACTCATAGGTAAAAGTCAATTGTTCCAATTCCAAGTCCTGTCACAATAGGTCAAATATGGAGATCCGCAGTCTACAGTTTCCGGTTGGACGTATCTTTTACAGAATTAGGATCAAGGATCGGGATTGCCTCGATTTCTTCATAGCCGCCGGTTTCCTGAGTTCCTGAATCAGCTTTTTTACTTTCAGACTGTGCAGCACTGTTTGCTGTCTTTTCCTCTGTTTCCCCGGTGCCGGTATTTACGTTCCTGGCCGCGGTATTTTTACCTGATTCTGTTTTTGCGGAAGCGGCAGTACCTGAATTTTTCTCCTTGCCGACTGTTTCCGAACTTACCGTCTGGGTTTCAGATGTATTCAGCGTCTGAACAGCCGGGTTGTTCTTTCTCTGTGAATCAAAATAGAAGTTGTAAGGTTTGCTCTGATCGGCTATATACAGCCCCGGAATTTCCCCGATTTTTGCAGAAACCGCCTTGTAGTCCTTACCGAGAGTCAGTTCGTAAACCAGCTGATCGGACTGTGACTGGCTGAGCATAACCTTGCTGATCCCGTCGATATTCTTCAGCGATTTCTCCACCATCACCACATCCTGGAACTTGACCACATTCACAACGACTATGCGGACCTTGTTTGCCGATACCACCCCGCCGAACAGTTCAATCCGGTTGGAAGCCGTTGAAACAGCAGGTGTTGCCGTCTGCGAACTGCTGTCGGAGATTGACGGTTCCTCTCCGGTGGCAGGAGCACTGTTTAAGCCGGAACTTTCTGCAACCGCAGGCACATCATCATCTGATATGTATTCCGGATGCTGTTTGGCAAAATACTTTACAACATCCTTTGCAACTATATTTCCCAGATCATAAGGAAGTCCGTGTGCAACCGACTGGAACAGCGGAGTACCGGAACCGGCTTCGAAAAGCTTCCACACCAGATCCCCGTTCTCGGTGTTGTACCCCTGCACAGTTCCGGTTATATAGTAGCGGGTCGCATAGCGGGCATTCGCTGAACTTAATGCGTTGGCATCAAAATCATGGATCACCTTGTCATTCACAAACGATGCATCGTCACTGTCCATAATCGGGAGGAAGAATTTCATGCCGTAACCGCTTCCTGTCTGCATAAGACTTGATGTGAAGGAGTTGGCGCTGCTTTCACTCATAATATCGCTGACATTGTATTTTTCATCGTAGATACTCATCCACACCATAATGTCAGGACGTGCATCAAGGTAGAGCGGAATATTCTGGCTTCTTAAGAGCTGCATAACCTTGATACGGTCGAAATTAACCACCAGATCACTGTTACGGAAACCGAAATTATCAACAAAATAATCAATTGAACGTCCGTTGAGATTTACCGAATCGTAAACACCTCCGGACAGTTTCTCAGTCAGCCGGTTCAGAGCATCTTTGAAGATCCTTGATTTGTCTTTAGTTGAACTGTCCTGCCCCGGCACAGCCACAGTGAACTCCTGATCTGTAAGACTGCGTGACAGCGAGCCGGCCTGCACCGACAGAGGCAGCAGTACGGCAAACACTGCTGATAATAATCTTTTGTTTCTCATAATATATTTCCAGTCAAATCTGAACCCGGTCTGATTCCGGGATTAATCATGTTCTTGCATGCATTTTATCACAAAAAAGATCGTCTCTGTTGCAATCATGCATTTTTGTAGCAATTATCTGTTCATACCTGCTGAGCAAACATGCAACGGACGATCATAAGAGTCTCTGTATTCTAAAAAAACAGCTGCAGTCCGCCATCGGTGAATGATGCAATTTTTCTTTACCGCCTGAAGATTGATATCATTTCTAAAATTGCCGCAAATAGGTTAAAATATGCAGTAAATTTTTTAAGGATAATTGGAGTTACAAGTGGCCGATCAAAAATTAAACTATAAAGATGCCGGTGTTGATATCGACGCAGGCGAAGCACTGGTTGAAAACATCAAAGGTGTGGTAAAGAAAACAACCCGTCCTGAGGTAATGGGCGGTCTGGGCGGTTTCGGCGCTCTGTGCCGCATTCCTGCAAACTACAAGAAACCGGTTCTGGTTTCAGGTACCGACGGTGTAGGAACCAAACTGAGAGTTGCCATTGAAATGGATAAGCATGATACCGTCGGTATCGACCTCGTGGCAATGTGCGTAAATGATCTGATTGTTCAGGGTGCAGAACCTCTGTTCTATCTGGATTACTATGCAACCGGCCATCTTGATGTTGAAAAGGCAACCCAGGTTATTACCGGGATCTGCAAAGGCTGTGAAATGTCAAACTGCTCACTGATCGGCGGTGAAACTGCAGAAATGCCAGGCATGTATGCCAAGGGTGACTATGATATGGCCGGCTTTGCTGTAGGTGTGGTTGAAGAGGATGAAATCATCGACGGCAGCAAAGTTGCCGAGGGCGACGCCATCATCGGTATTGCATCTTCCGGTCCGCACTCTAACGGTTTCTCATTAATCAGAAAAATTCTTGAAGTTTCAAAGGCAGACCTCAACCAGGAATTTGACGGAAGAACACTCGGTGAAGCACTGCTTGCTCCTACCAGAATTTATGTAAAACCGGTTCTCAAACTGTTGAAGGATGCAAGAGTTCACGCCCTGGCACATATCACCGGCGGTGGATTCTGGGACAACATTCCTCGCGTACTGCCAAAGAACACCAAGGCTGTTATTGACGGCAAGTCATGGAACTGGCCTGCAGTTTTCGACTGGCTGCAGAAAAACGGTAACGTGGATCGTCACGAAATGTACCGTACTTTCAACTGCGGTGTGGGTATGATTGCTGTTGTTCCTAGGGAAGATGCCGAGAAGGCTGTTGCCTCCCTGAATGCATCAGGCGAAAAGGCATGGCTGCTGGGTACTATTGAAACAGCCGGCGACAATGAAGCCCAGGTTGTAATCAACGAATAACATCATTATTTCCGGAAGTTAATATGGGCGGCGTAACCTATACAGTCTCATGTCCCGAATGCGGGAAAGTCTACGAGATCGACTACGGTGCGACCGCCCTTTACAATCCGGTAAGTCTTTTTGTCACCAGTACTGAAAACGGCGGCAGACCGCTGCTGGAGTTTCTGGTATCAAGCAAAAAAATCAGAAAAGAGGCTTTTGAACTGGCGGAACAGGGATATACCCTGGATTTTGACTACGAGCATAAACTGTACTACTGCAGAAAATGCCGGAAAATCTACAGCAGATTCTATTTCCGTCTTTACAAAAGGAACAGCGACCACACCACCGACAGCTACGAACCGAAGTATATCTGCTGCCGCTGCCACAATCAGCTCGAGCAGATCGAACATGACGACTGCCACAATATCGAAGTCAGCTGCCGCTGCGGCAAAACTTTCACACTTGACATCGACAGTGATGATGAACCGCTGGAATGGATGTAATACTGCTGTTTTCTGATGCATTCTTTAATGTCACAGACATTTGATTATTGAGACAGATCAAAAACTCATCTCCCGTTTTTCAATATTTCTTAGTTTAGATTTTTATATAATGTAGAATCTTGAATCGATGCGCATTCGAGGTTAGTTTTATGGACAGTTTCAACAATATTTCAAAAACCATGGGTTTGTGTTCCTGCAA
>ONPL01000167.1 GCA_900319705.1 uncultured Pseudomonadota bacterium
CAGCTCCGGCAGCAGTGAAAACAGGACCGGCAGTATTAATGAACCGCCGCAGATCCCGGCAGGCCAGAATTCCACCTCGATCAACACTGAACTTAAAGATCAGCTTGAAGATCTGAGCGGCAGACTGATCCTGGATGACAGCTTCCGCATTCTGCACCGCCTGGTCACTCCTGCAGAATCCGGAGAGGCGGATCTGTTCGTTGCCAGAAGCTCCGATCCTGCAGATCAGAATGAATATATCGCCAAAATCTACCGGCGCAGCGAAACCTTCTCCGACCGCAAAACAGAAATTCTCAAAAACCTTGACAGTCCATATGTATCAAGGATTGTAGCCGCCGGAACCTTCCGCGGACGACAGGTGCTGGTTCTGCCCTACTACCGCAGAGGCTCCCTTGACGGGAAAACCGTCAGGGACATGATTGAACTGAAAAAAATTATCCGCCAGCTCAACGAAGGACTTAAGGCCCTGCACGATCAGGGGATCATTCACAAGGACATCAAGCCCGCAAACATTATGATCAAGGATGACGGGGATCTTGCCATCATTGATTTCGGCATCAGCTCGGTGCTTGATTCCAACGCCACCGTTTCCAAAACCAAACTCGGTCTTACCCCGCAGTACTCCGCGCTTGAGACCCTGGTGGGCGGAAATTTCATCCGCGAAAGCGACTACTACTCCTTCGGTATTGTACTTTATGTACTGTTTACAGGGCATACCCCCTATCAGAGCGATGACGAGGCAGAGAATTCCAGCTTCCAGCTGCTGCAGCATCTGCCGTTCCCTTCAGATATGCCGCAGGAACTGGTAGATCTGATCAAGGGACTTACCTACAAGGATATTACCAACCGTCACGATCTGTCCAATCCGAACCGCCGCTGGACCTACCGCGAGGTGTGCAGCTGGCTGGAGGGTAAACCAGCTGTGGTACCGGGCTATGCCGCAGACAGTTCAGGGAAACCGGTCGAACTTTTCGAGGGTTCAACCTACTTCCCTATGCCCTACCGTTTCAACAATGAAAACTACCGTGACAGTCTCAGCCTTGCCTCCGCTCTGGCCCGCAACTGGAATACCGGGATCAAACACCTTTTCCGCGGTCTGCTGACTGAATTCTGCCGCAGCAACGGACTTTCCGATCTTGCCATCGTCTGCAGTGATGCCGAGGAGGAATACCGCCAGAACAGAGATCAGAACCTGGTATACTTCAATTTTCTCTACCGGTTTGATCCGAACCTTACAGCTCTTGCATGGAGGGAATATACCTTCATAAATCTGTCCGATCTGGGAGACTCCTATCTTGAAAATCTTTTCACCGGGGAGGATTCCATGGGCGATGCGGTAACCGAAATGGTAAGCAGGAAAATTCTCTCGAAATATGTAACTCTGGTGGCACCGGAAGAACATGAGGTTCTGCAGATTATCAGTAGTCTTGAACAGCAGCTGCAGACCGCAGGGGATAATATGCTCAGTATCAAGGCCTTTAAATACACCCTGGCCTACAGCTTTGCCACACGGAAATATTTTAAATTTCACGGCCATACCTTCATGAACTATGAGGAAACCAGCCGTTACTTCTATGATCTGATCAACCGCTCTTATACCGACTATCAGACCCAGCGCGAGGAGTTTCTCAATGTTTCCAACAACATAATACTCCACCTGTGGCTCAAGGCGATTGAATAAAACCGGCTGATAATACGCAAAGTAAAAAAAAATTAATGAGGATCCGAAATGTTTTGTTATAAATGCGGTTTCGAAATCAAAGAACAATTCAATTTCTGTCCGCGCTGCGGGGCAGATCTGAGAATGCTCACCGGAGTTTCCTCATCTGACGGAAGCGGCGGAGAGAGCACCGTATCTGAAAAAGATCAAAAGAATGCAGCGACCGCGTCTTCTGAGGCAGATTTGAATACCAAACCTCAGACAGTTTCCGGATCAGAAAAAAATAAAGATGATTTCTTCGGGAAATATTCCGCAAAACCTGCTCCTGCGGTACAGATCAAATATATCAAACGTCCGAAATTCTTTATCACTGATCCCGCCAGGAAAACATCTGACAGCGCTGCTGCCAAAAAAGAAAAACAAAGCACGGCTTCAGCCGCCGCTCTGACTCCGGTTGATGAAATCGTGCTTGATTCACGGAATGATCTTACAGAGGAAAATCTCAGACTGATAAATGCCAATGCAGTAAAAAAACTTGTTATCGGATTCAACGGTTCTTTTATTAATCAGGAAACCCACACCAATATCCTTTTCTCTGCAGAACTTAAAAAAATAGATTTTAAGATTGAACTTAAAGAAAATGTTACTGATATCAGCGGTCTGTTCTTCGGCTGTCTCAACCTTGCCTCGATTGCCCACAAGATTGATGTAAAAAATATCACCTGTGCCAACTATCTGTTCTTTAACTGTATCAATCTCAAAGGTCTGCCGCTGATCAACTTCAGCAGGATCCCGAATATTAAAACAGAAATCAAAGAACTGCTGTTCCATCTTAATCTCAGGGAGCTCGAACTGCCGACTGCACTTGCTCTTCTGGAACTTGAAGTGATCTCTTCTTCCAATCTGCACGCCAACAGCGCCTATCAGCGCTATTTGGAAGAGCAGAAACAGAAGGAGTATGAAGCAGAAAATCCGGTTCTGACTTCTGCAAATGACATTACCGCGGATCTTCTTGACCGTATAGCAGAAGATCGACTGAAGTCTCTGACCTTTAAAACGGATTTCTTTACTAACACTGAGGATAATCCATTTTATATGGTGCGCGACCGGCTGACCTCGATCAGTTACAGCGTGACCATTGATCAGTCAGTAACCACTCTGCGCAATCTTTTCTACGGCTGCAGTCTGCTGGAAAAAATTCCAGCTCTGAATTACGGTGAAATTACTGATTTTTCCTATGCTTTCTGCGGATGCAGTTCGATCACCGCTGTACCTCTGCTGAATACCGCCAAAGCTGTCAACATGGCATCCATGTTCAAGGACTGCTCGTCCATGACCTCAGTTCCGAAATTTTCCACCGATACGGTTGAAAATATGGATTATATGTTTTACAACTGCTCTGCTCTTACATCTATTCCGAACTTTACCATTACAAATGTAAAAACGAAAAAGCAGATGCTCACCGGCTGCAGCAGTCTTAAAACCACCAGCTACAGCAACTCTCTGTATGATTCATCCAGGGGAGGAGATGGTAAAACCATCGGATTTCTTGATGCGATTTTCACCGGACTGAAATCGAAATAGCTTAATCTGAAAACTGCTGTTTCGTCGCAGCACGGTTACATCTGAGCAAGAAATTTTTTTGAATTGTATAAGAAAAAAAATTTTTTCT
>ONPL01000212.1 GCA_900319705.1 uncultured Pseudomonadota bacterium
AAACCAGTTCCAGTACCGAGGAATGGAGATCATCATATTTTACTGTTCCGCTGTTTTTAAGGTTTGACAGGATCTCCGACTGGTTGAGATAGGAGGATACATAAAAGTTCTGGCGGCCCAGACGGGTGCATGAATCATCGGTATTATCGATCCATTCTCCCTCTGACACCACTTCATCATTACTTTTGATCTGGCTGAAATTGATCTGGCTGAAATACTGCATTTTCAGCGGCAAATACATTGTCTTTCCCGGATTGGCCCTGGCATTTTCCAGTACTATACGCCCCATTCTCAGATCCAGCGGACCGAATAACTTAAGATAGGTATCGGTTCCGTGTACAATCTTGCGTTCAGCCGAATAATATATTGAAGACGGATCGTTATAGGATCCGTCATAATCCATTTCATGATGTTTCGTGGTCAGAGTATTGAGACTTACCCCCATCTGCATACCGAGGCTTACAGTGAAGGCAGACAGTCTTGCATTCTCTGCCGCAGCCACGTTATATGAAGGAGCCTCGCCGCGGTAATCTCTTGTTGGCAGTTTGCCGTAGTCCGAACTTTTTGTTCCGGAAGGAAAAAGTTTCAGATAATAATCCGAAAAAGTCAGTTTTCCATCCTTCCACACCGGTTTTACCGAGCCGCAGGAATCTCCACAGTCTGACAGACGGCTTACCGAATCGGCATCAACAAGCTTTTCACCTAACGGAGAAAAAGCGGCAAACTGAGGAAAATATTTTGCGGCATTTTCATATTTATCTTTATCAAACAGCGTTGCATCAAGATTGTTCGCCGTTCTGGCAACAACCTTCATTCTGAGGGGGAACGGCTGGGCAAAATAGGTAAACGAATGTCTGCCGGTAGCGGTATTGACACACGCATTTGCAACAGCATAAGTTTCTCCAGGGGCAAACTGCACCGCAAACGCCCACGGGGCAAAATATCCGTCAATATTCTGCCTTACGGTCCTGTGCACGGTCAGACCGGACGCAGGATCGATAAAAGAGTCGATCATAAAATCAAATCTTCCGGTATTGTCAATCTGGTTTACCGTATTTCTGCTGCCTGCTGTTTTCCACTCCAGCGTTCTGGTATGCAGATAATTCTGTGATGAAACGCCGGGCTCCTGACCGTGAGGGACTGCATAGACAGCAGGATCGGTTTCGCCGGTACCGGCAAATGAACCTGCGGTCGGACATCCGGCAAGCGCATCATCAGCTGTAACAACACTGGCTCCGTCCACATCCTTTTCGGTTATTTCCTTGCACCAGGCCTTAGGGATGTAATTCAAAGATACATCCTTGCCGGAAACATATTTCTCCCCCAGCTCTGAATGGCATCGCTTACACGATTCAGCACTAAGATCTATGTAAACAGCATACGGGGATGCCGTAAACCTGGTATCACCCGAGAGAGCATCGCTGGCACCCTGAAGAGCATCTGTGGAATTATCGGTTGAGACTTCGATTTTGCCGCTCGCTGAAAGTATAAATTCACCTGCATCATTGTAGGTAAATCCGGGAAGCCGGTAGAATCCGTCATCGCTGTACTCCAGGATCAGATCACGTCCGTTTTTATCCGCCACCACGGTATCCTGATCAGCGTACTTAACCGGCACACTGTCGGCACCGCCAGGTTTGTGAGCCTTGAGGGTTATCTTATTTCCTGACAGTCTGGAAAAAGTACACTGTCCGCCTGTGGTAGAACTGACTGCAGCTACGTACAGCTGCTGCTCCTTGCCCGCATAGAATACAGAATCAGGAGCAGTGAATACAGAATCAGGAGCAGTTCCAGCCTTCTTATAGAATCTGAGTGCGGAATCAACAAATTCAAAACTGCAGTCAGAGGAAACACATACATATGGTTCTCCGAGAGATACGACAGTTTTCCCGGAACCGGCCGAAACCACCTCAAGCGTCTGAGGACTGTTGCTGCTTACCGAAACCGATTTTGAAACGGAGCCGTCATCGGCAAAGCGGGCAACCCCGTCAAGATTGATATCTA
>ONPL01000055.1 GCA_900319705.1 uncultured Pseudomonadota bacterium
TTTTCTTCAATGCCTCAATATCATTAAAAGGAATGTGCGTAATAGCTGTCGGATTAGGACCGAATCCGTCTGAATAATGATGCTGACCGCCAACTGTAACTGTGAACAAGGTTCTGCCGTGGAAAGACTGAACAAAAGAAATGATTTCATCCTTTTCTGCACCGTATTTTTCCAATGCATATCTGCGTGCAAGCTTCAGAGCGGCTTCATTTGCTTCAGCACCGGAATTACAAAAGAACACTTTGTCAGCAAAAGTCTCTTCAACGAGCTGCTTTGCCACAGATATCACCGGCTCATTGGTCATAAGATTACTTACATGCCATAACTTCCCGGCCTGTTCGCGAAGTGTTTCAACCAGCTGTTCGTTGCAGTGTCCGAGAGAATTTACAGCAATACCTCCTGAAAAATCGATATATTCTCGATCTTCCTGATCCCACAGGCGGCTGCCTTTACCTCTCACCATAACAAACTGAGGTGGTGTAAAAATAGGAAAGTAATACTGATCAAACATTTCTCTGGTTATATTGGACATTTTGCTACTCCTTTATTATTTTTTAAGTATAAATCCGACAGTCTGCTGAACTTCCTTTAAAGTTGCACTTGCTCTTGCACTGGCTTTTTCTGCACCTTTTGAGAATACACTCAGCAGATAATCTTCATCAGCACGGAATTCAGCATATTTCTTCTGAATCGGTTCCAGGAACGCTACTACCGCATCTGCAACTTCACTTTTAAGGTGACCGTACATCTTTCCTTCAAAATTCTTTTCCAGCTGTTCTACCGGTACATTAACAACACAGCTCATAAGATCGAGAAGATTTGACACTCCTGGTTTATTCTCTTTGTCATAACGGATTACCGGCGGTTCATCTGAATCAGTTACCGCCCTCTTAATCTTCTTAACAATTGATTTCGGATCTTCGAGCAGAGTAATTACATTATTACGGTTATCATCCGACTTACTCATTTTTTTCTCAGGATTCTGCAGCCCCATAATCTTGGCACCGTGTTCCGGAATGTAAGGTTCAGGCAGTGTGAAAACCGGACCGTACAGATTGTTAAAACGCTCTGCTATATCACAGGTAAGTTCAAGGTGCTGCTTCTGATCGATTCCTACCGGTACCAGATTGGCTTTATATAGAAGAATGTCTGCGGCCATAAGACACGGATAGTCAAACAAGCCCACGGTAACATTATTTTCATAACGGGCTGATTTGTCCTTGAACTGTGTCATACGTGAAAGCTCACCCATTTGGGTGTAACAGTTCAAAATCCATCCAAGTTCAGCATGCTCATGAACATGAGACTGAAGAAAAACCGTACTTTTATCAGGATCGATTCCTACTGCCAGATACATAGCCAGAGTATTGAAACAGGCATCATGAAGCTTTTTAGGATCCTGACGAACAGTAATTGCATGTTCATCTACTACACAGTATATGCAATCGTAAGAATCCTGCATTGCAACCCACTGACGCAATGCACCGATATAATTACCGATTGACAGTTCACCTGAAGGCTGAGCCCCGCTGAAAATAATTTTTTTAGACATATAAGAATTTATCCTAATACAATTTCTATAATTTTACTAAAATCATCAAGTACATAAGACGGATTAAACGACGCTATCGGTTTACTGTAATTATAACCGTATGTCAACCCGACAGATCTCATACCTGCATTGCGGGCGGCCAGTACGTCATTGGATGAATCGCCAACCATGAGTGCGTTTGAACAGTCCACCGACAGTTTTCTGCAGATCTGAAACAGAATTTCAGGATCAGGTTTTTTAGTCGCTAAAATTCCTCCACCGACAGTCACATCAAAGATACTTTCCAGTTCAGCAGCTTTAAGCCACGGTTTGATGTAAATATCCGGTTTATTGGTTGCGATTGCCAGTTTAATGCCGTGTTTCTTTAAATCTTTCAATGTTTCTCTTACGCCAGGGAAAAGAGAAAAATTGGAAGAAATCTCATCCATGTAGATCTCAAAATAATCCCGACGTACCTTTTGAAAAAGTTCCGGATCTATATCAGACTCAGTTACATCAAAACGGTTCGTTATCGATCTCTGTATGAGACGATCCGCACCGTTGCCCACAAATCCGCGTATACGATCCACTCCAGGAAAAGGAAGATTGTTTCTTTCCAATGCCCGCTTTACCGACAAAGCAATCTGAGGAACAGTATCTGCCAATGTACCGTCCAAATCAAATATAACAAGTTCGATCTTTTGCACAGCCGGTTTCATCTGCAAATCCGTTATTCTCTCAATTCGCGACGGAAATCAGCAATCACTTTGCTGTAGTCCGGTTGGCTGAATATAGCAGATCCTGCAACAAACATATCCGCTCCGGCCTTAGCGATCTGGGCAATATTGCCGACTTTGACGCCGCCGTCAACCTCAAGTCTGATATCAAGATTACTGTCATCGATTATTTTCCTTACCTGTGCAAGCTTATCAAGAGTCGAAGGAATAAAACTCTGCCCGCCAAATCCTGGGTTTACCGACATAAGCATGATAATATCCAGTTTATCCAGCACGTAATCAAGGTAGGATAAAGGTGTAGCAGGATTGAACACCAGTCCGGCTTTCAGACCAAATGATTTAATCAGCTGAAGAGTGCGATCTATATGTTTTGATGCTTCCGGATGGAACGTGATAAAAGAAGCACCGGCTTTAGCAAACATTGGAACCAGTTCATCCACAGGTTCCACCATCAAATGAACATCAATTGGGCTGGTTATGCCATATTTTCTTAACGCTTCGCAAACCAGCGGTCCGATAGTGAGATTTGGCACATAGTGATTATCCATCACGTCAAAGTGAATAACATCGGCTCCTGCAGAGAGAACATTGTCAACCTCCTCTCCCAGTTTTGCAAAATTTGCAGAAAGGATCGACGGAGCGATCCAATATTCCTTTTTCATCAACTCTCCGAATATAATCTTTAACTGTGCCTAATTATACCAAACAATAATATGTTACACTCTTGAATTTTAAGGTATTTTGTCAGTTAAGGTTCTTGCTTGATAAGAGATATAAAAAAGGCTGAAGGAAACAGTTCCCCCCAGCCAGATAAATTAAAGGTTAAAAACTATAGACGCTCTTTCTCAACTGCAGCCATAGATTTAGCAAAAGCGCCGTTTCCAAGCTTCTTGGCAGCTGCGGAGGCCTCTTTCTGGTTGGAATAATACCCAACAACCAGAACATACTTTAATGCATTGTTCTTTCTTTCGTAGACAAAAGCGTTAGAACCGTATTTACCAACTTTGGCCTGCAAATCACCCTTGTTTGCAGAACAGGCAACCTGCACCACAAAGTTTTTGGCGGAAGGTGCCGCAGCTGATTTAACAGGTGCAGCTTTAGCTGAATTATTTGAAAGTTCAGCAAAAGATTTTACCTCGCCAGCCTTGAGCGATGAATTATTTTGAGGTTTGGTGTTATTCTGTGCAGTCTTAACATCCTGCTTGGCTGTCTCTTTTCGATTCTGAGCCTTTGAATCTTTATTGTTAGCAACCTGCTGAGTTTTATTATCTTTATTGTTAGCAACCTGCTGAGTTTTATTATCTTTGTTATTTGCAGCTGTTTTAGGCTCATTCTTAGGAGTTGCAACATCTTTCTTTACTTCAGTGTCTGCTTTGGCAGGAACAACCGGTTCACTTACTGCCGGTTTTGTCGGTGCAGTATTTGAAACGGAATTATCAACAACAATAGGGATCTCATCGGCAGGCTTGGATGAAGGTTCATTTTTATTTTCTACAATAACGGTATTAACCTGTTCCTGAACTTTTTCCACTTCCTGCTGCATTGTTTTGGCCTGATCATCGATTTTGTTCTCAACAATCTTAACCTGTTCTTTAAGATCTTTTTCAATCTTGTTGATATTCTGGATATTATCTTCGCTGGTTACAGGATTTTTAACCTCGGCTGAAACAGGAGCATCAATATTGATATCATTGCTTCCGGACATCATATTATCTATAACCTGATTTTCGATCATGCTGTCGTCTTCATCATCTTCATGACCGTTTACCTGGGCGTTCTCTATCAATGTCATTATCTGCTGTGGTTTCTGCTGAACCACTACCTCTTCCGGATTCGATACATTCTGTTTTTTAAGCAACAGAGAGACAATACCGATCAGGATCAGCGCAAGAACGACTGCAACAGCAATGACAATAGTCTTGTTTGGTCCGGCTGGTTTTTCAATGGTATATTTCGCTGCACGCGGGGTTTCTTCATTGGGAACAATAGTTTTAGGAGATTCTGCATTATTATCTAAATCGTCCTCATTAAAATTCATTCCTGACATTTCGTTATTCTCCACAAATTTTACAATTTCTGCGGGTAATGTCCCGCAATTTTCAATTAAACCAATAAAAAAGTCGTGATCGTCAAACTGCGACAGCAACTTTTTTTCTAAATAGTACTTAAGAAGATTTTTCTTATCCCTGACATTCAGATGCGGGATCGTAATTTCACTTACATCAGCAAGGTTGTCACGGTAAAGAAGCCCTGACAGCAAACGGCTGGTCGATACAACGATAGATATATTAAGACTTTGTTTGTACTGATCAAAGAAATCGTACAGTTCAAGCAAAAATTTACCATCATCAATGCAGTCAACAGAATCAATAACAAGAAGACCGTCAGTCCTTGCTATATCAAACATCTGACACGTATCAATCAGGGGATCATTTTCATCAAAGGAAAGACTGTTGAAAAAACCTTTTATCAAGCCGCTTCTGATCTGCACAGCATTGGAAGAAATTCCTGAATAGCCTAAAATACTTTTCTTACTGCGCTTCTGATAATAGGTAATAACTGCTTCACATATGGTTGTTTTCCCAGCGCCAATCTCACCGTTTAGAACAATAAAACAAGGGGAATGAGAGATTAATCCGATTATGTTTTTGATAATCTCAATCTGTGAAACCAGTAACTTCCCCCCTTTATTCATTGATAAACTATCCCTCTATGGCTCTGACAACCAGCTCTTCAGGCACATCTGAAAATACTGCAGATTTACCAAAACCTGTTGGTAAAACATAACGGATAGATCCGTTCTTAACTTTTTTATCATGGATCATAATTTTAAAGAAATCCTGGTATGACATAGTATCTGGAGCTTTTACAGGAAGTTTGGCATTCGTAAGCAAATTAACAATCCGCTCAACATAATCCTTTTCTAGATAATTTCTATGTAGGGCTACTTTAGCAGCCAGGACCATTCCGGCAGCAACGGCTTCGCCGTGAAGCCAAACACCATAGCCCATAAAAGATTCAATTGCATGACCAAAGGTATGACCTAAATTCAGCAGAGCTCTGACACCGCCTTCTCTCTCATCCTGATGAACAACTTCAGCTTTTATTGAACAGCAGGTATAAATCATGTGTTCAAGCTTTTCATTGTCAAGCTCCATAATTCCAGAAATATTGTGTTCCAGGAAGCTGAAAAAATCATAATCCCATATGATGCCGTACTTGATTACTTCAGCCAAACCTGCAGAAATTTCTCTGGCTGGTAAAGATTTAAGACAGTCAAGATCAATAACAACAGCTTTCGGCTGGTAAAATGCACCGATCATATTTTTACCAAGTGGATGATTAACGCCGGTTTTACCTCCAACGGATGAATCAACCTGGGATAGGATTGTAGTCGGGACCTGAATAAAATCAACGCCGCGCTGATAAGATGCTGCAGCAAAACCGGACAAATCACCGATCACGCCGCCTCCCAGGGCAATAACTGTACAATCACGTCCCAAAGCACCTTTCAGCATATGAGTAATTATTTCATTAAAGCTGTCAAGAGTTTTATATTTCTCCCCATCAGGAAGTATGCAGGTACTTACATTATAAGAACCAAGAGTACGTTTTAATCTTTCTAAATATAGAGGTGCAACAGTATCATTGGTAACGATCATCACATCTTTATGTCGGATGGCACTGCTGAAATACTTAACATCATCAATAAGGCCATTTCCTATATATATAGGATAACTTCTTTCACCTAATTCAACCTTTAAGACCTTCATTACTATGTTCTCTCAATCATTTTAACTATATTCTGAGCTACAGTCTTGGCGTTGTGCAAACTGGTATCAATTATAAAATCGGCAATTTCACGATAAAAAGGCTCTCTTTTCTGCATTAATTCAGATAAAGTTTTAAGCGGATCGGGGTTCTGCAATAACGGTCTGCGGCGATCTTTAAGGGTACGTTTATACTGTGTTTCAACGGGAGTATACAGATATACAACTATTCCTCTGGCGGATAGGTGCTGTCTGTTAGCAGGTGTAATCACTGCCCCGCCGCCTGTGGCAAGTATAATCCCCTGTCTTTGTGTTAAATCGTCAATTACCGCTTCCTCCCTTTTTCTGAAACCGGCTTCACCTTCAACATCAAACACCCAGGAAATATCAGCACCGGTTCTCTTCTCTATTTCAGTATCGGAATCTACAAATTCTAAATGCAAAAATTCAGAAAGATATTTCCCGATTGTACTCTTTCCTGCCCCCATCGGGCCAATTAAAAAAACATTACGATTATCAGACATTTTTGACAAATAAAAACTATAAATCAATCACAAAACAGAATCATTTTAACATTTTTGATAGTTTATATCACGAAAAAAAGCCGGCTCATAGAGCCGGCTCAACATGAATAAATACTCAGTACTTCAAAGATTACTGTTTATCAATAACAATCTTAGGAGTTACGAATACCAACAGTTCCTTCTTACGGTTGGAATCATTAGTATATCTGAACAGAGCACCGAGGTAAGGGATATCACCTAACAGAGGTACCTTAGATACACGTTTGGTAAGTTCCTGCTGGTAAATACCACCAAGTACAATGGTTTCACCGTTTTCAACCAAAACCTGGGTTTCAACTCTCTGAGTGTTGATAGATCTTTCACGACCGTTACCTGTAGAAACTTCCTCACCCAAAGTATCCTGTGTTACAACAAGATCAAGAATAATTCTGTTATCAGGTGTAATTTGAGGAGTAACCTTCAAACTCAATACAGCTTTCTTCCATTCAGTAGATGTTGCACCAGAGGAGGTTGAAACTTCTGTAGGTACGTCCACACCTTGCTCGATCAGAGCTTCTTTCTGATTGGCTGTGGTAACTCTTGGTGAAGAGATAACTTCAGCTTTGTTTTCAGTCTCTAATGCAGACAGATACATATCAACAAGGATGTTATCCCAAATCTTACCGATAGAAATACCGAATCCGTTTTTAACAGTATCAAAAGCAGTCTGAGACATCCAGTGACCATGACCAGGGGTGACCGAAGACTTATTGGACAAATACAGATTGTCAGCATCTACCTTTCCATAAGGATCTAATGTAGTATTTTGTGCTGTAGGAAAAGACTGCTGAGGAAGATTGCTTAAAGGTGGTATCGAGTCAGTCCTACCCATACCATTCTTAGAAAGAGACCAGTTTACGCCGAGTTCTTCTGACACAGAATCATCGATAGTAACAATTCTAGCTTCGATAGTAACCTGTTTAACAGGAACATCTAATTTCTGTACCAAATCCTGAATCTTATCAATAGTCTCAGCAGTATCCTTAACGATCAGGGTATTAGTTCTCTGATCAACTGAAACAGAACCGCGGTTTGTCAGAATTCTGCCATTTCCTTCCTTAGAATCACCTCCAGCAGAGAGCAGAGCAGCGATTTCAGAAGCTTTGGCATAGTTAACCTGAACATACTCAGTAACTAAAGGAGCTAATTCCTCAACCTTCTTCTGACCTTGCAGTTTCTGCTCTTCAAGATCAGCTAATTCCTTAGCCTGTGCAACCAAAAGAATATTACCGTCTAAACGTTTATCCAAACCTTTAACACGCAGAATGGTCTCTAGGGCCTGCTCCCACGGTACACTGTCCAAACGGATGGTAATATTACCTCTAACAGTATCTGTAGTAACCAGGTTGAAATTGTTAAAATCAGCAATCAACTGAAGAACTGTTCTAACAGGAACATCCTGGAAGTTCAAAGAAATCGGTTTGCCGTTGTATTTTGGCATTTCCTTCTTTGTCTCTTTCTTCTTGGATACATTTACTACAAACTGATTTCCTTTCTGCTCAGTTTTATAGTCAATCTTACCGTTGAAAGCAATATCAACAAATGCGGTATTTCCCTGTTTTGAAACATGCATTGACTTAACAGGTGTGCCAAAATCAGTTACATCATAGGTTTGTAATTGATCAGCATTAACTCCGGTAGCGTTAAATCTAACACGAAGAGAGTTGCTTGAACGCTGAGATACATCTACGGCAGCTGAATTATTATCAAGACCTATAACAACGACTCCATCATTACCGTTCTTTCTGAAATCAACATTATTGATAGAATTGATTGTTGCAGCCCCAACATTTGAGTTGGCTTTTGCTGCAGAAGCCTTACCGTTCTGACCAAGTGTCACTACCAATGAATTGCCGTTTTGTGAAATGTTGTATGGCACAAGATCTTTCAATCCAACCTTCAACTGCAAATCAGTTCCTGAAGCGCCGATATTAACATCTTTAACTGCTCCGTTGTTAACAGGTACAACATCACGGCCGAAATCAGACTGTGAGTCCGCAACATTGACTAACAAATAATTAGGACGATATTTCAATACATCTGTATAGGAAACACTTTCATCGAATTCAAATTCAATTGCAGTCTGGCCAACCATCAGAGAGTTGACTTTAACTTGTTGAAGTCTAGCAGCGTCAGCAGGTAAACAAGCACCAGCTAAAGTTGCCAATCCTACCAATAGACCAATTTTAGTTCTACGTAATTTCATATTTAATTTCCTGCCTATTAATTCAAACTGTTAGATACAGCAAGTTCTAACACTGTTGGTTTTAATTCGTAACAACCATCACCCTTGCCAATATATTCCTCAATTTCGATAGCATTCGGCGTGATTGCGGTAATCTTACCGTTATTTAAACCTAAGTAATTGCCTACACGAACCTTTTGATGTTCCAAACCACCACTTGAGCCAGCGTTAATCAACGCCCACAACTGTCCGTTAGCATCCTTAAAGGTACCTCTCATAGAAAGGTTGTCCAAGGAGTACTGTTCTAACAGATCTTTAGGTCTTGTTGTATCAGGTTGCAGACAATCCCCATCCTTTTTAGCTGAACGCTGAACCACAATATTTTCAGGCTTAGGCAAAGCAAAAGGAGAACGATCTGTCTGTGGTTCAAAAGGCATTGCTTCAAATTTAACCGGTTCCGGCAATGGCTCCGGAGGTTGAGCAGGCTGATTATAGCTATTCTTAATATATGCTTCTAAATCGTCGTTACTGCCACATCCAGCAAGTGCCAAAGCTGATAAGGATAATACAATCACAGGTAACAATCTTCTATTCATTATCTGCCACCTCTCTTCTGATCATTAGCTTTATTTTCCTGCTCATTATATTTGTAAGTTTTAGCAGTCATCGTCATCTTCAAGTCCTCTGACCTATTATCATAATGCTGTATGTCAAACTTTTCGATAACAACGATACGGCTTAAATTAGCTACATCCGCAGTAAAATTACCCATTCTAGCATAATCACCAACGATTACAATATCCATAGGAATTTCAGTGTACATTTCTCTCTTCTGCTCAGGAGCCCAATTGATTTTTTCAAGTTTCAAACCATTGTCTGTAGCAGTCTTACTGATATCACTCAGCAATTGTGCAATTTCATTGCTGTTTGGAAGCATATTCAATTGATCACGCAACATTGATTCTAACTTTCTTTTCTGCTCTTCATAAGCTTCAAGATTGTTGGCACGCTGCGCCTTCTCATAGAACTGAGCCTTCAGTTTTTCAACTTCTTCCTGCTTCTGTGCTATCTGATCACTAGGACAATCCTCCATTCCGAAAATAGCATAAGCAGCAACCAGTAAAACCACAGCCATAACAGCAATCAAACACAACCCCTTCACAACAAGAGGAAATGATCCAGGGTTATGATAATCTAAATTACTATAGTCTTCTAACATAGCCATTATCTTCTACCCCTTCTTGTTGTTTTATTCTGTTCCTGTTCCTGTGAGTAAGGAACATCAAAACTCATATTAAAATCACTGAGATTCAATCCAAACTGTTTTGCTGCAGCGCTTACAACTGAATTTCCTCTTCCTGCATCGGCGACAATATCTTTAATAACAGGATTCTTTAACCATGTACTAGCTTCAATCGCTCTAATCATAGCAACGACCCTCAGATGAGCCTCGGTAGCCCCAGCTACTGCGACCTTGCCATTACTCAGAGATACCTTATCCAGGTACACGCCACTTCCAACGAAAGTAGGCAAATCATTCAGCAGATGAACAGCCTGATTGCGAGATTCCTGAAGACGTGTAATAGTGTCCATACGCTGCTTCATACTGTCAATTTCACCCTTAAGTCCATTGATAGTTTCCAACTTAGCATCAAGTTTCACTATTTCCTGGTTCAATCTATCAATTCTAGATTGCTCATGCTGTACCAACTGATCCGCATACCACCAACCTACAGCACCAATCAAAGCTGCTATAACGAAAGCAATACCGGCAGACATATAAAAATTGGAATTGCGGCGTCTCTGCAGTTCCTCACGCCATGGTAATAAATTTATATTTGACATGGTTCAAAACTCCTTAACGCCAATCCTAATGCGGTCATATATTTAGCGCCATGTTTTAAACTTTCAGTTCTCATATTTGGAGATGAATCCAATGGATCCGGATGTTTTACTTCCACTTTCAACTGATTTGACAAGTGTTCAGCTAAACCAGGAACCAAACTGCCACCACCAGTTAAAATGATCATTGAGACCTTATTATTATTTGATGTTGAAGCATACAGCTGCAGATTACGTTTAATCTGAGATGTCAGCATAGAGAAGTGCTGAGGAATCACATCACTGAGGGCATCAGCCGGAAGTCTCTCCTGCACCTTCATCTTTTCTGCTTCATCATAAGGAACATTATAAAAATGTGCTATCGACTGGGTAAAATTGTCACCGCCGAAGCTTTGTAAACGGGTATACACAATCTCACCGTTAACCATTACACCGAAGGTCATGGTCACAGCGCCGATATCAACAATCGCACATGTTTTAGAATCAGCCGCAGCCAAATTAGGATAGATAGCCTTAACTGCTCTTGCTATAGCATGAATTGATACGTCAATGACTTTTGTTTCATAATTTGGTAGGAATACTTCTTGACGATCACTAACATTGGAAGATCTAGTAGCACTTACAAGCACATCAGATTTTGAAGGATCTTCGAGATTCGGCCCGATAATTTCAAAATCTATACTTACATCCTCCGATGCGAAAGGAATCAACTGATCTGATTCTCTACTGATATACTCCTGCAATGCCTCATCAGTGGTAATAGTATTATCTACCGGAACCACCTTACTGATAACATTGGACCCTGACACAGAAGTTGCAACATATTTGGTCCTAACCCTTAAAGAGCGTAATAATTGCGCCACAGATTTCGATACCTGCTCCGGATTCTGAATCTGATAGTCCATTATCGCTCCTTTCGGAGTAACAACTTCACCACAAGATTCAATCTGGAAATTGCTCGTTCTGCTACCATTAACTAACGCAACCGCCTTGATGGACTGACTTCCGAAGTCAACTCCAATCATGGAATACGTGTTGCCTTGATTTTTGTTATTAAGCATAATTGCATCCGTGCTGTTAAAAAAAAAACCTACTATAACAAGACTTATTCTATACGTTAAAATAAAAATATCTAGTTTACCGTGCTAATCAAAACTCTCTTATTTGACGTGATTAACAAAAAAAATCATATTTGTACTATTTTTGTTCAATTTTACACAAATCCAACAGTATATTCCATCACAAATGCTGATATAACCACGTATCAAAGCCGTTATTCAGAGCGTATGTATCATTATTAACTGCCATCTGTTGCAAATAACCGCAAATTATTGAATAACTATTCTTTGCAACTTGGCATATTCCAGTAAAAATATCTTAAGATAGTTTTTTACTTCCGAACCAATAGAAAAAAAATTGGCTCTGTTGTAATTATGTATTGATTATATCCTTGTTAACAATAATCTATTCATCAAACAGACTTTAAATTCCAAAATATTACTTGTTGTTTGAATTT
>ONPL01000054.1 GCA_900319705.1 uncultured Pseudomonadota bacterium
GATACAGGTATTCCAATATTAGAAAATCCTGAGTTCTCAGCCATTTCTTTCAAATTTTCAAATGTATGCTCATTTCGTTTGTGGTTAAGTAAATCTACAAGTTTCATCTGAAAATCTAATTCTGCCTGGATTGCATCCTGTTCCACAATCTGCTCATCGGTGTAGAGAGTGTTATCTCTAACTTCAAGATATTTAATTACAGTGACAACAGACTTTTCTGAGGCAAGAAGCGCTTCTTTTTTAGTGTGATTCAGAATAGAATCAAAAGTTATCAGTAGAGCCTGACACGCCAGACTTGCAGTAATTTTCCCAAGATTATCCTCATCATTATATTCAGGTGTTAGTTCAAGAAACTCAGCCTGCAGTTCATTGAAATCAATCTGCTGTTCATGAAATTCCAAATAATCCCACAGCAAATCAAGATTTTTTTTGAATGTTTTATGAATATCAAGATTGTTGGTTTCGCTGTATAGTTTTAAATTTGGATACATTCTGGTGGTAAGAACAAGGGCAAACAGAGTCTGCTGCCAGTTTGCAAGACCGTTGATTTTTTTATAGAACAGATTACCGAACAACATAATATAAATTCTCTTTCTGAATTACTGGAATAACGTTACGAGTAAACAACCACGGGAATGATAACATTAAATTTAATCTTGGCAAATGTTTTCAGTTCGATGAGAACAATATATTAACGGCCGGCTGTCTGACCGTCTTATACGTCTCTTAAGAATTGCTATTTGTCCTGATCTGATTCTTTTTCTTCGAGTCGGGCAAGAAATGTTTTCAACCCGTAGAATGTTTCGTTGCTGATTACATGTTCGATTCTGCATGCATCCTTTTCGGCAACTTCTGGTGTAACGTTGGCGATTTTGCTGAAAAGTTTGGTAAGAGTTTTGTGGCGGTCGTAAATCATCTGCGCCTTTGCCATGCCTGCTTCGGTTAAAATCAGATAACCTGACGATTCAACCTTGATGTATCCTTCGTTTTTCAAAATGCTGACAGCTCTGCTTACGCTAGGCTTGCTGAAGTTCAATTCTTTGGCAAGATCGATGGATTTTACTTTTCCGTTATTTTTTTCGTTAAGAATCAAAATGGTTTCCAAATAATTTTCGCCTGACTCGAGCATATGCATTATCCTATATGTAAATTGTCAAATATCTATATTACATTATCATCAGTATTAAAAAATTGATATCAGTTGGAATATCAAACTATCACTCTGTCCGCAGAGAAATAAATATTCAGGGTCAATAGATTATACAGTAATTCTCGGTATGGGAATATTGTTTTTGTCTGCGCCGACTGTTTGTATTGACAGCGCCGGATCACTTCTTTTTTTACAGAACTTATGCTCTGATAAGTTGCTTTTATGAGCTGTTGAAAATATAATTTAACGCGTGAAAAAATCAAAAGTATAACGTTGATCTCAGAAAATTTTTGTGCGGATTGTTAGAACGGCACGTTTCTGCAGAACTGAACCATTTTGGGTATGCAGGAAATGAGAATTGTTAAATACTGTCGATTCATGTACGTACTGGGAACCTTAATGTGACCAGGAATTCTTGGCTCAATAATGTAGAGGACATCTATGAAAGTTTTAGTAATTGGTAATGGTGGTAGAGAGCATGCCTTAACCTGGAAAGCTGCTCAGTCAGATTTGGTTTCTGAGGTGTTTGTAGCACCGGGTAATCCCGGAACAGCCCTGGAGCCGAAAACAAAAAATGTTAATATCGGTGTTTGTGATATTGACGCTTTGGCTGATTTTGCAGAAAAAGAGAAGATTGATCTTACCATCGTAGGACCTGAGGCTCCGCTGGTTGCCGGAATTGTAGATGAATTCAAAAAAAGAAATTTAAAAATTTTCGGACCTACAAAAGCTGCTGCACAGCTTGAAGGCTCCAAGTCCTTTACCAAGGATTTTCTGATGCGTCATAACATTCCGACTGCCAAATACAAAAATTTTACCGATGTAAATGAAGCTCTTTCATATCTCGACAGTGTAGAGATCCCTGTTGTTGTTAAAGCCGACGGACTTGCTGCAGGCAAGGGGGTTATTGTTGCTCAGACCAGACAGGAAGCAAAGGATGCGGTAAAAGACATGCTTTCCGGAAATGCTTTCGGAGAAGCAGGCTGTAAAGTTGTGATTGAAGATTTCCTTTCCGGAGAAGAGGCTTCTTTTATTGTAATGGTAGACGGAAAGAATGTTCTTCCAATGGCCACAAGTCAGGATCATAAGCGGGTTGGTGACGGGGATCAGGGACCTAATACCGGAGGAATGGGGGCATATTCTCCTGCACCGGTTGTGACAAAGACTGTATATGACCGTGTTATGGAACAGATTATTTATCCTACCGTTAAAGGAATGGCTGCCGAGAACAATGAATATGTCGGATTTTTGTACGCAGGACTGATGATTGATGATGCAGGCAATCCGAAAGTTATCGAATTCAACTGCCGTTTCGGAGATCCTGAAACACAGCCGATAATGATGAGAATGAAATCCGATCTGGTTGAGTTATGTGATGCTGCCTGTGATGGAAAACTTGATACTAAAACCTGTGAATATGATGAGCGTCCGGCTGTCGGTGTGGTTCTTGCCGCAGAAGGTTATCCTCAGTCTCCTAGAAAGGGCGATGTAATATCCGGTTTAGAATCTGTAGCAGAACCTGGTTCCAAAATTTTCCAGGCTGGAACGAAGCAGACTGACGGAAAAATCGTAACCAGCGGCGGTCGTGTTCTGTGTGCAACAGCATTGGGCAGTGATATCAAGGAAGCCCGCGACAATGCATACAAACTTGCTGAAACTGTATCATGGAACGGAATGTTCTATAGAAACGATATCGCATATCGCGCAATTGCCAGGTTAAATAAGTAATCTGAGAGCAATAGCGATATGTTTAAGCTGGTAGCTGTGGATTTAGACGGAACTTTACTTGATGATCGGAAGTTAATACCTTCTGAAAATATTGCCGCAATCCGAAAAATAAAGGATAGGGGTGTAAAGATTGTCATAGCTACCGGCAGACCCATAGCTGTGATTAAGAAAATTATAGCTCAGCTTGGCATTGATTCTGATGATGATTACTGCGTTGCCTTAAACGGAGTTCTTGTTCAGAATCTTAGATCTGAAGAAGTGATTTGTTCATCAGGGTTCTCCGGAGAACTTTTAAAAAAACTGGTCTCATTAAGTCAGCAGTATTCTCTGTATATCCATACGTTCAGCAAAACTTTTGGTTTGGTTGCAAACAAGAGAAATAAATATTCCGATATAGAATGTTACGGCGGTGTAGTGCAGTATCGTGAGTTTGATTTCAGTACAGTTGCCGACAGTGACGAATTTTATAAATGTGTTCTGACCGGTCCGGAGGAGATGGTTGATCAGCTTGAACGAAATCTTGATCCGGTTTTCCGGAAACTTTTTTCTGTAGTTAGAACGCTGCCGTGTATTCTGGAATTTCTGCCTGCAGGTGTAAGTAAGGGCAGGGGTTTAAGCATGCTGGCCGGGAAGATCGGTATTGCTCCTGAAGAAATGATTGCTTTCGGGGATGAGCATAATGATTATGAAATGCTCCAGGCCGTCGGTTTCCCTGTAGCTATGGGAAATGCTATTGAGCCTGTTAAAAAAATATCAAAAATGGTAACAACCACTAATAATGAAGCCGGGGTGGCCTATGCCCTGGACAAATTGTTTGCTGGTAACTGATTGTAAAGATTAGGCATGGGTTAAGTCTGTTTATGAAAGAAAAGAACAAACAGTATCTTAGAAATTTTGGAAAACTGTTATTACCTTTCTGGGTATCCAAAGACAGTAGATCGTGCAGGGTTATACTGTTGCTGATCCTGGTTTTAACCGGTTTCAGTGTTTTTATAGCAAAGCAGGTAAATACCTGGTACAACGATTTTTATAATACGCTGCAGGAATACGATTTTGACGGTTTCTGCTCTCAGATGCTGATATTCATAGTGTTGGCTACGTTTCACGTTTTTGTAACGGTTACCAATTATTACATGAAACAGAAACTGATGATTGAATGGCGTCACTGGTTGAGTACCTTTTATATGAAGAAATGGATTAACAACGGCGTCTTTTACAAAATGCATTTCATCGATGGTAATACTGATAACCCCGATCAGCGTATTGCAGAGGATTTGAATGAGTTTGTAACCCTTACATTTACTCTGTCAATCGGTATTCTTACCAATCTGGCAATGCTCGTGACATTCTTTTCAGTATTGTGGAGTCTGTCAGCTGCTACAACATTTACTATTGGAAGTTTCAGTCTTTCGCTTCCTGACGGTTATCTGTGCTATCTCGCACTGGGATATGCGGTAGTCGGTACAATACTGACTTTCATTATCGGAAAACCGTTGATTAAACTTAACTATAATCAACAGCGGGTCGAGGCCAACTTCCGTTATTCCCTGGTGAGAGTGAGGGATAACAGTGAGTCTATTTCCATGTACCGCGGTGTCGAAGAGGAAGGAAAGTATCTGGAGGTTAAATTTTCAGATGTGGTGAGAAATTTCTATCAGATAATGGTCAAGACCGTTCACGTTGAATTTTTTGCCTTATCCTATAACCAGGCTTCGGTTATATTTCCGTTTGTTATATCTGCACCGCTTTATTTTGCAAAGCAGGCTACACTGGGAACTCTGATGCAGGTTTCATCTGCTTTCGGAAGAGTCCAGGGTGCTCTGTCGATGCTGATTGACAGCTTTTCTTCCATTGCAAGGTGGAAATCGGTGGTTGACCGTCTTGTTCAGTTTAATCAGAACATGGAAAAGACTTTTGAACTTAAATCCATACCTGCTGAAAACCAAGGTAATGAACTGATCCTTGATAATGTTTCGGTAACTACACCTCAGGGCAAAAATTTAATTTTAAATGAAAGTTTAAAACTTAAATCAGGTGATTTTCTTCTGATCCGCGGTCCGTCCGGATGCGGTAAATCAACTCTGTTTAGAACAATCGCCGGTTTGTGGCCGTATGCAAGCGGATCTATTACCTATCCTGACGGAAAATTCCTTTTCCTGAGTCAAAAACCGTACATCCCGCTTGGAACTTTGAGAGCGGCAATATGTTATCCGCAGGCACCGATTAATGATTTGAAACTCCTTCCGGTTCTGAATGACGTCGGTCTTTCCCATCTTGCAGAATGTCTGGATATTGAAGAGAACTGGAGTCAGATCCTGAGTGTCGGCGAACAGCAGAGGGTTGCCTTTGCAAGAGCACTGCTGCTTAAGCCTGATGTTCTGTTTATGGATGAAGCATCATCGGCACTGGATGAAAATCTTGAAAATATCCTTTATACCAGAATTACCAGGGAACTTAAAAATTCGATCATCATAAGCGTCGGACACCGCAGCTCTATCAAGTCCTTCCATAATCTGTTCCTGGAATGGCAGGAAGATCTGAACTGGAGACTTGTTCCTAATGAGGAATATGTAGAGGAAGGTGTTTATACAGAAAATACCGGTTGTGATGAAGAAATTCATGATGACGATCTGGTAAAGAGATTCCGTAATGCATACAGTTGCAAAAATTCCCCGGCAGGAAAACCGTGGTATAAACGATTGTTTGGCAGAAAGAATGGGGAAGATTAAGTGAATTTAGATGAAGCGATCGAATCACTGAAGGTAAAGGACTATAAACAGGCACTGGAACTTTTTAAAGATGCCGCAGCAGGCGGTAATCCCGATGCATGTGATTTTATTGTCCAGATGTATATTATGGCTCTGGAACCATCCATTACCTCTGATGATTATTTACAGTATTCAATCAAAGGATACGAGTATCGTTCAAAGGACGGATGTTTCAATCTAGGCTCCATTTACCGTAACGGAATGCTCGGTGATCCTGATTTAAATAAGGCTTATGAGTTTTTTCTTGAAGGGGCTACGGAATATCAGGATCCGCGATGCCAGTATTTTCTTGCAGAAATGCTCAGAAACGGCGAAGTCGGCAAAATTAATGTTGATGAAGCGGTTAAATATTACGGGATGGCTGCAGGCCGCGGATATTATCCGGCGCAGTTTATGCTTGCAAAAATTTTCGAAAATGTGGTGGACAATTTTCAGACTACGCTGGAGTTTTATGAAAACGCTGTAAAAAACGGCCATGTAGATGCAATGCTCAGACTTGCTTATATATATGAAAAAGGCATCAGGATCCCTAAAAATTTCGATAAGGCGGTTGAATATTATAAAAGTGCTGCTGAACACGGATCGGCAGAGGCCAAGCTTAAACTTGCCAGAATTGGAATTGAACCTCAGAATTATGGCGGAGTTTCGTCATTCAGTCGCTCTGATGCGTGTAAAATGCTGAAGGAACTGTCAGAAGAATCAAAGGTGAACAACCTGATTAAGCGTGACGCCCTTTATTTTCTCGGACAGTTGTATGAACAGGGAATAGAGAAGGATTCTCCTGATTTTAATGCGGCCTTTGAATGCTTTTCAAAATCCTCTAATTTAGGTTCTCTGCCAAGCATGTATAAGTACGGCTGTTATCTTTTCAACGGACAGGGTTGCGTAGCTGACAAGGTGGAGGCTTTTGCCATACTTCATATCGTCAGGTTTATTTCTTCGTCAAATGTAGATCCTTCAGTTAAATCTCAAGAACTAATTTCTCCGGATCAGCTTGTTGAACTTACGGAAAGACGGTTGGTTGATTATGAGGATCAGCTTACGGAGGCGCAGCGAAGCGAAGCATTTAAAATTGCAGACGAGAGGCTTGGAAGAATTTTTAACGTCTCATAAGTCGTAGAGCAGGAGTCTGAATTCAGGACTCCTGCTTTCGGTTTGCAGTATGTCTCTTTTTTTTCTTTTAGTTTTTACACAGCATATTGCTGAATTTATAAAACAGTTCAAGTGCACTTTTAGGCGTCAGTTCGTTTGGATCTGTATTCTTTATTTCTTCTATGATTTCATTCTGGGTGCCGCTGTCTATTTTCATGTTTTGAAAAATACTGGTCTGTCTGCCTGTTTGCTCGTGGCGCTGAGATTTTTCCAGACTAATCAGTTTGTTTTTGGCTCTTTGCAGCAGATCCTGCGGTAATCCGGCCAGTGCTGCCACCTGGATCCCGTAGGATCTGTTGGTTGAACCGTCATTGACAGTGTGAAGAAATACAATATCATCATCGTGCTCTATTGCATCGAAATGAACGTTTTTTATATTTGATATTCTTGAAGGAAGTTCCGTAAGTTCAAAGTAATGGGTTGAGAACAGAGTTAAAGCCTGCAGATCTGCAAGATATTCAGCCGTTGCCCAGGCTATTGCAAGTCCGTCATAGGTACTTGTACCGCGACCGATTTCATCAACCAGCACCAGGCTGCTGTTGGTGGCGTAGCGGACAATATTTGCTGTTTCGGTCATTTCCACCATAAAAGTTGAACGACCGGATGAAAGATCGTCAGATGCTCCTATACGGGTGAAAATCTGATCTATTACTCCTATTTTTGCTGATTCCGCCGGAACAAATGAACCTATGTATGCCATGACTGCAATCAGTGCTGTCTGTCTCATGTAGGTGGATTTTCCTCCCATGTTCGGACCGGTTATAATCAGTTCGTTAAGATTTTTATCAAGATGAAGACTGTTCGGAATGAACGGCTCCTCCATAACTTTTTCTACAACCGGGTGCCGGCCGTTACAGATATCAATGCGGTGTTCGGAGCAGAATTCCGGTCTTGTATAGTTATTCTGGAGCGCCCGTTCTGCAAGATTGTTGAGAACATCAAGCAGAGCGATATTTTGTGCGGTCTGCTTTAAATCATTGATATATGGAAACAGCAGTTCGATCAGTTGATCATAGAGCTGTTTTTCAAGTTCAAGAGATTTACTCTGGGCATGAAGTGTCTTTTCCTCGAAAACCTTTAATTCTTTGGTGATATATCGTTCATTGTTTTTAAGTGTCTGTCTGCGGATATAGTCGGCAGGAACTTTATCATTCTGAGCTTTGGTTACATCGATGAAGAAACCCTGAACACGGTTGAATCCAACTTTAAGAGTGCTGATCCCGGTACGCTCACGTTCGCGTGCTTCAAGTTCCTCAAGGAAACGATCATTTCCCTCGGAGATTGCCCTCAGTTCATCCAGTTCACTGCTGTATCCCTCCTTTATCACCCCGCCGTCTCTGATTAGTACCGGCGGTAAATCAACTATTGCCGAATCGATCAAATTCCTAAGTTCTGTGAATGGTTTTATTCCCGTTAAAAAAGTATTGAATTCCGGAACCTGGTGTTCGGACAGAATATTGAGAATTTCTGGAATCACTGAAAGAGATTCTTTCATTTTGCATAGATCTCTCGGTTTGATGGAGCGCAGGGCAAGTCTTGCAACAATTCGTTCCAAATCACCAATTCTGTTAAGATTTTCTGTAAGTTCAGAATAGATTTCGGCAGATATGATTGCCTGTATTGTATTATGACGGAAATTGAGCTTTTCAAGATCCCTGACCGGCAGGTGGATCCATCTTTTGATCAGGCGGCTTCCCATAGAGGTCGAGCAGTGATCCAGTACCCATGCAAGCGTATTATCCGTCCCGCCGACCGTATTTACTGTAAGTTCAAGATTCCTTCTGGTTGATGCGTCCATAACGATGTAGTCGCATTTTTTATTGAGTCTTATGCCCTGGATATGGGGAAGACTGCATTTCTGGGTTTCTTTGACGTAGTTCAGTAAACATCCCGCGGCACAGATCCCTGTTGCAGCCTCGTTGACTCCGAACCCGGTGAGATCCTGGGTCTTGAAGTGTCCGCACAGCTGCTTGTAGCATGTTGAGAATTCGAACTCCCACTCGTTACGTTTTCTTACACCTTTGATTCCGTTGAATATTTCTTTTTCGTAAATGTTTTCATTGTACAGAATTTCCGCCGGGGTCGTTCTCTGAAGTTCTGTTTTCAGATAATCCTTTCCGTCGCCCTCGTTTATGTAGAAGTCTCCGGAGGACATATCAAGAACGGCAATTCCATAGTGATCTGTTTTGAGATCTTTGCTGACTGCCATTATCAGATTATCAATTCTGTCCCTGAGAAGAGATTCATCCGTTACCGTTCCCGGTGTAACAATTCTTGTGACCTTTCGTTCCATCGGACCTTTATTCTGACCGGGAACACCAATCTGCTCACAGATAACCACTGATTCGCCAAGTGACACAAGCTGGGCGAGATAACCGTCTATTGCATGGTATGGAACTCCGGCCATCGGAATGTCTATGGTATTGTGCCCCTTCTTTGTCAGTGTGATATCCAGCAGTTTGGCGGTCTTTTTGGCGTCGTCAAAGAATGTTTCGTAAAAGTCACCCATCCGGTAAAATAATAATAAATCCATATATTTTGATTTAATCTCAAAATATTGTTTCAACATTGGTGTACAATCTTCACTTTGGATGAATTCTTCCAGGTTCTGTATTTTATTATCTGTATTCATGGGTTTTTATAATGGAACAACGTATCAAAAAATTAGCACAAAAATTGGGTTCTATTTTACAACAAAAAGGTCTGTATGTAAGTACCGTTGAATCCTGTACGGGAGGAGGAATTGCATATGCCATTACATCGGTATCAGGAAGCTCATCCTGGTTCAATCAGGGATATGTGACATATTCAAACGAGGCAAAGCACTCTCTGGTCGGAGTTAACGAAAACACTCTGCAGAATTTCGGTGCGGTAAGTCAGCAGACCGTGGAGGAAATGGCCTCCGGATGCAGGGAAAAATCAGGAGCAGATCTGGCGGTTTCAGTTTCCGGTATCGCAGGTCCGACCGGAGGAACGGATGAAAAGCCGGTAGGAACCGTCTGGATGGGAATCAGCCGCAGAGACGGTAAAGTTATTTCACGCAGGTTTCTCTTTGACGGGGATCGTGATTCGGTCAGAATGCAGACAATAATATGCGCTCTGGAAGCATTGATAGATTCTGCAGGGGAACTATCTTAATATTAACCTAAAAGGTACCGTGTCAGAAACGGATTTACATTAATGGTTGAATATAATTTGGTTCTAATAATATGACAATATAAGACTTTTATAAAATATATTGACATTTTTGTGTATAATGATAATATTAATGTGAATTTTAAATGTGTTAAATAAAGGAATTAAAATGGAAGAGAAAAACAGCAAGAATTTAAAGGATGATAAGTCAAAAGCATTAAAGGCTGCGATGGATCAGATTGAAAAACAATACGGCAAGGGTTCCATTATGCGTATGGGAGATACCACAATAACGGATGTGGATACGATCCCTACCGGCTCTATTTCACTCGATATCGCTCTCGGGATCGGTGGACTGCCATGCGGCCGTATTGTTGAAATATTCGGACCGGAATCTTCAGGTAAGACAACCCTGACCCTGGAGATTATTTCAGAAGCACAGAAAATGGGTAAAACCTGTGCATTCATAGATGCTGAACATGCGCTGGATCCTATATATGCCTCAAAAATAGGGGTAAAGGTGGATGATCTTCTTGTTTCTCAGCCGGATACCGGTGAACAGGCTCTTGAAATCTGTGATATGCTGGTAAGATCCGGTGCGGTTGATGTGGTGATTGTTGACTCTGTGGCCGCCCTTACACCGAAGGCTGAAATTGAGGGGGAAATGGGTGAGTCCCACATGGGCCTGCAGGCCAGACTGATGTCACAGGCATTGAGAAAACTTACAGCCAATATCAAAAATGCAAACTGCCTGTGTGTATTTATCAATCAGATAAGAATGAAGATCGGTATTGCTTTCGGTAACCCTGAAACAACCACCGGCGGTCAGGCTTTGAAATTCTACTCCTCTGTAAGACTTGATATTAGAAGAACAGGAACCGTTAAGAACGGAAACGAAGTAATCGGTTCTGAAACCAGAGTAAAGGTTGTCAAGAATAAAATGGCGGCACCTTTTAAACAGGCTGAATTCAATATCATCTACAATGAAGGTATTTCCAAAGAAAGTGAAATTATTGATCTTGGCGTTAAATGCGGGATTATACAGAAGTCCGGTGCCTGGTTTGCATATAACGGAGAGAAGATTGGACAGGGTAAGGTTAATGCCGCAAATTACCTGAAGGAAAATGAAGCTGTTTCCAGTGAAATTGAAAAGCTGATCCGTGAACAGCTTATGCACAGTGATAAGTACGAGGGAGATATCGGCGGATATGATGATTCTGAAAATCAGGTTGATGCTGATATTCCACCTATGGAAGATGAACCGTTCTAGAATTGAACTGTATTTTTAATTAGCGATCGTGTTGTCTGCTGTTTTCGGGACAGTGACAATACGATTTTGTTTATGTACCTGCTGTTTAATTCGATTGGACGTTTGGGGGTTGTTCGGAGAATTGTCCGTGTGTGATGAAAATGAACTATTAAAGAAAGCTCTTGCCTATGTGCTTTCTCTTGTTGCAAAGCGGGAATATTCCGTATTTGATATTAAAGAAAAACTGTCAGCAAAGTTCGGATCTGATATAGCAGACTCTGCAGTTGAATATGCTGTGGATCATAAGTATGTATCCGACGAACGCTATGCTGAAATGTTTGCTCGTTACCGGGCCAATAATCATTACGGGCCTAAAAAGATCTTTTATGATTTAAAACTTAAACATATAGATGAAAGTATCATAAGTAATGCTCTTGAAAACTGCGACATCTCGTTTGAAGATAAAATTTCAGAATATTTCTCATCAAAGTTTGACGAAAGTGAACTTGCAGATGCAAAGTACAGAGCCAAAGTTTACAGAACCCTGATTGGCCGGGGGTATACAAACGATCAGGTCAGAGACATTATTGATAGATAAGATTACTTTGGGCGGCAGCATACTTTTACTTGATAAACAGCCGGATGCTCATATTAAAATAATGGTGCGCTAAAGTTGCAATTGAGAAGGTTAAAAAATATAATTGAGGCGTACAAAAGTAACTGTTTTTATTGTCGAATTATCCAATATCTGCAGAGAAAAAATTAACTTATTTTTAGATTGGAGGATCATATTTTTTTGTAAATATGATGCGTGTTATATAGTAAACGATCCATAATAACCTTTAAGGTAATTATGGCTTTTGCTTAGTCTCAGTGATTTCGCTGAAAAGTGAATGAACTACGTTATGAGAGAATGAATTTATGCAAATAAATTCAAATAGTTACCTTCGGATGTTCATCTAGTCTGAAGC
>ONPL01000053.1 GCA_900319705.1 uncultured Pseudomonadota bacterium
TTTCCTATAAAAAGTTAAGGCTTATTGAAAAGCGAAAAGGCTGGATTGTTGATTTTAAACAATCTTAAATAGCATCAAAGGTTATTATGGAGCGTTTACGTGTTTTATGAAATTTGATGAATTAGATTTATCCGAACAGTTGCTGGCTAATATTGAACAGGTTGGTTTCAAGAAAGTAACAACGATTCAGCAGAGTGTTATACCTGCCGCACTGATTGGTCATGATATTATGGCCTGTGCTGCAACAGGTACCGGAAAAACCGCCGCATTTATCATTCCGATTATACAGTATCTGATGGACTGCCCCCACCGTAAAGGTGTCAGGGGTGCAAGAGTTCTGATTCTTGCACCAACCAGGGAACTTGCAGTACAGATTGGTGAACATGCCAAACCGCTTGCTCAGAATACCGGTGTAAAAATAGCCTATATTATTGGTGGAGTAGGCTATGATGAGCAGGAACAGGCTTTTGCCGACAGTACCGATATCATTGTTGCAACTCCAGGCAGATTGAATGAATATATCAGAAACAAATCTTTTATCGGTCGCAATATCAGCATTCTGGTAATTGATGAAGCAGATCGAATGCTGGATCTCGGTTTTATCGATGAAGTTGAGGCAATTGCAGATGCAACCTATAAAAGAACCCAGACAATGCTGTTTTCTGCGACTCTTGAAGGGAAAGGTGTAAGCTATTTTGAAAAGGTACTGAATCACCCTGATAAGTTTTTTGTTGAATCACCTCGTTCAGAAAAGAAGAAAATACACCAGTATATGTATTATGCAGACAGCTGCGAGCATAAGAACAGTCTGCTGACAGCATTGCTGAGGCAGGATAATGTTGCCCGTACCATAGTTTTTGTCAAGAAAAAGGAAAAAGTTGTTGAATTATGGCATTACCTTGAAAAGGAAAATGTCAAAGCTGTATATCTGCAGGGCAATCTTGAGCAGGAGAAGAGAATTTCTGCAATTCAGAAGTTCCAGAGCGGTGAGTTCAATGTTTTAATTGCAACCGATGTGGCTTCCAGAGGGTTGGATTTACCGGATATCAGTCATGTGGTTAATTATGATTTGCCGTTTTCTGCTGACGTATACGTTCACAGGATCGGTAGAACAGCGCGTGCCGGTAAAAAAGGAACAGCAATTAATCTGGTTGAAGCTCATGATTATCCGCTTCTTGCCAAGTTTGAGCGTTATACCGGAGAAAAAATTTCCCGAAGAGTAATGGATGGCCTGGAACCTAAAACCAGAATTCCTGTTATTACCAGGAAGAAAAAAACTAAGGATTCGAAAAGTACCAAACCGGCAAAACACAAAAAAGTGCGTACTTATCGTAATACCTACAAGAGAAGCAAAAAGGAATAACCGCCGGTTGTAACTTTATTTATTGAAGAACTTTTCTAAAAAAATAACGCGGTCTGCCTTGCAAAACCGCGTTACTCAGATAATCCGGTAAAAGGAAGTATCAATTATTATAAGTCTTTAGCAGCATTGTTGTACTGAACTAAAAATGAATTAATACGATCCATCTGTTCCTGAGAATCAGCCTTTGAGCATTCCCATGTGTATGGATCTTTTAACTGAACCGGTCTCAGTTTAGCCTGGCAGAAATTTTCATAATTTTCATGAGATGGCAGGAATTTCTTCCAGTTATCCAATGATTTGATTTCACCTGTGTACCAATTGATATAAGCTTCATGAGCCTGTAAAGAATTCTTCTGATCACCAGCTTCGATAATAGCATTCTTCTGTTCGAAAGATTTCAAGGTGGTGCCATTAACTACAAATATAACTCTCATATTAAATGTCCAATAATAATCTAAATGAAAAATTTGCTTGATTATATTATATAAGTAGGAACCTATCAATAAAATTTGTGATGTTTGTCAAAAATAGTACTGCTGGTCAAATTTTTACCGTTGGTGTCGTGCTGTTCAGGCTTAGAGAAACATTTCAAGAAAGCTGTTGAGATATTTTTTACCTAAATCCGTAACTGAGATAAAATCTCCGACGGTTGTAATCAGTCCCAGTTCTGCAGGATTCGTATTCATTAATAGATATCTTTTCTGTGAGAAGTCTTGATTTATTCAGAAAGAATTCAAACGGAAGAGAATCTGCCCCTACCGGCATAAGACTGGTAAGATAATCTGTTTCAGACATAAATTCCGTCGGATATTCCATCTGTGCCGAGCGAAGAATTCTACAGTTTTCCCAATCTGTTATCTTGCCGTGTGCTCCTGCCCCGATGCCGATATAATCGTTATAGTTCCAGTAGGACAGATTATGCCTGCAGCGGAAGCCTTCTTTGGCAAACCCTGAAATTTCATAGTGGGTGAACCCGCTGTTTTCCAACAGCGATAATCCGTTTCGATCAATTTCATTCAGCACGGTTTCGTCCGGAATGTTGAGATTGGATTTGCGGTAGAATTCTGTGCCTTCCTCCATGGTTAACTGGTACCATGACAGATGAGGTACATTTAAATTGACAGCTGTCTGTAGATCGAATATTGCATCTTTAACCGTCTGGTTCGGCAGATCATGCATAAGATCCAGATTGATATTGTTAAATCCGAGATCCTGAGCCGTTTTTACAGAAGAGAGAGCCATCTGCGAGTTATGGATCCTGTTCAGCTGTTTCAGACTGGAATCGGTAAAACTCTGGACTCCGAAACTTATTCTGTTGATCACGTCTTTCAGAGCTCTGAGTTTTGTGCTGTTCACAGTACCGGGATTTATTTCCATTGATATTTCAATGTCATCAGTACAGCAGACTTTATCCCGGACATAACCTACAATATCTTTGATGTTGTCGCTGTCTATCAGGGATGGAGTTCCTCCTCCCATATATATAGTGGACAGTTTTATGTTCGGGAATTTTGCCACAAACTGGTCAAAATTCCTTTTTAGAGCATTTATATATTCTTTTTCGTCTTTGGGACACGTCCCTACTGCATAAGAGTTGAAGTCACAGTACGGACATTTTCTTATACACCATGGAAAATGGATATAAAGTGATGTGATTGGCTTCATTTATTTATAAATTTCCGCCAGACGCTTCAGAAGCAGATCAAGTGCCTTTGCCCTGTGACTCATGGAATTCTTTTCGTTAAGAGATATTTCAGCTGCAGTTTTCTGAAGCTCGGGAATTAAAAAAATCGGATCATAGCCGAAACCGTTCTGTCCTCTTTTTTCTGTTAAGAGCAGTCCCTCCCAGCTTGCCTGGCAGATGATCGGGGTTGGATCTTTAGCATGGCGCATGAAAACCATGATACACCAGTATCTGGCGGTACGTTGTTCCAGAGGATAAGGTCTGATACAGTTGATCAGTTTGTCAAGATTCTTTAAATCGTCAGCGTAAGGAGCGGAAAATCTTGAGGAGTAGACACCAGGCTCACCGTGCAGCACATCAACTTCGATTCCGGAATCATCAGCAATGGCCGGAAGTCCGGTCTGCTGTGCGGCATTTCTGGCTTTTATTATTGCATTCTCGACAAATGTAGTTCCGGTTTCCGGAACTTCGCTTACTCTGTATTTGCTTTGAGGAACTACAGTGATCCCCAGTGTTTTAAGTATTGCGTCGATCTCTTTTACTTTGTGGGCATTTCCTGTTGCCAAAACTATTTCTTTCATTTTTTACCTGCTGGTTATATTTTATCTACTGTTTGCCGTGTTCCGGAAGGTAATTGTTCAGAGCATCCATGAAATCATTTGAATTGTACAGCCCGGAGAGTACAACCACCTTCTGGTTGTGTTTGAAGAGGGCTACACTCGGCAGTCCAACCAGACCGAAACGGGAGCTGATGGACGCATTCTGCTCATTCTGTTCACTTAAATCAACTCTGACGAGTTTAATATCCTTCATTCGTTCCCTAACATCCGGATCTGAGAAGGTCTCTTTTTCGTACTGCTTACATGAGGTGCACCAGGAAGCATAGAAATCTATCAGAACGTGTTTGTTATTGGCTACAATTCTGTCAAGTTCCTCGATGCTGGTGACATTGGTGAATTTTGGCAGTTGACCGGTGTCCTGACGGTTTATCATCAGAACAGCTCCGGTAATACAGATTACTGTTGTCAGTGTTATGGCTGAAAGTCTGTATTTTGTCAAGTGTCTTACCGCGAGGAGAATTACTGCGGCGCCGATAAGAGCTGCCGCGCATAATACAGTGACCCAGCCGGGAATGATGCGATCGAGCAGAATAACCGGAACCGACAGTGAGAATATTCCCAGCAGCTGTTTAATTGTTTTGAGGTAGTCCCCTGATTTCGGCAACACATGTTTGCCGAATGTTCCGATGATCAGCATCGGAATTCCCATGCCGAATCCCATCATGTACAGATTGATACCTCCGGATAATATGTTTCCGTTTTGAATGGTGTACAGCAGGGATGCTGAAACAGGTGCTGTAGTACATGGAGAGCATACCAGGGATGATATCACACCGATGGTAAATGCTCCGAGCATGGAACGGGACGACTGGCTGTCGGAAATTTTCTGCAGACGTGTGGTTATGAACGCAGGAAGCTGCAGATCATACAGTCCGAGCATCGATAGCGATAAAACGATGAAAACCAGACTGAAAATGATCAGGATGGCAGGTTGCTGCAGGAATGCATGGGTCTGAGCGCCGAGACTTCCGCACAGGATCCCGATAACAGTGTATGTAACGGCTATTCCCTGAACAAAACAGAAGGCTATTGGAAAATTATGTCTGATGCCGGTTCCCTGCGGTGCTGTTTTTTTACCGCCGAAGAGTATCAGGCTCAGAATCGGGTACATTGGAAAAACACACGGGGTGAACGCAAGGGACAGACCTATCAGCAGAAATACAGCAGAGGAAAGGAGTGAGAAACCTTCATCCTGTGCCTTCCCGGAATTTGCAGTTGCCGCACTCAGATCAGTAAGTTTTCGTTCCTGTACGTCTGATTCACTCACGGCAGGCGTGGTTGTATGCTGTTCTGTTGATGTTGCTTTGGATGATGAGGCAAAATTTCCAGGATTAAAAGTCTTGGTAAGAGGCGGATAGCACATACCCTGGGTGCATCCCTGATAACTCAAGCTTATTGTACTGTCTTTTTCAATATCGGAATATAAAATATCAAAGTCCACATGATTGAAAAATACCTGGCTGTCACCCATAAACTCATCGCTGTGGAATGAACCGTCAGGCAGATTTGAGATAACTGCTTTTCCGCGGTTGATTGATACCTTGAACAGGTGGCGGTAAAGATAGTAGTCAGGGGCTATGTCGATTGATACGGAACTGTGATCAGCCTGGTTGTCTATGGAAACAATAAAAGCCTCGTCTGCATGCAGATACTGTTTGCCGGCTGCATTATCAACCTTGTTTAATTCCTGAAATATATCATATGCCTGTGCCGGAATACTCAGCCCGGTAATGATGGAAAAAATAACCGTTAACAGATAAAGAAATGTGCGTTTCATTATTTTTTTTTATTCTCTTTTGATGATATATTGTTCCGTATTATAACTTATTTTTCGTGCGCATAATAAGCGCTGTTGTGTGTTTGAAGGGAGTCGTTTGAGGGATTTGCCGAAGATGGCAGATCAAACATGATTGTATTTACAGTTAGTAAGGAATTTACAATGAGAAAAGTTTCTGATCTGATTATTATTGGCCTGGCATCGGCTGTTCTTTCCGGATGTGCGGTTATGTCTGAAGAAGAATGCAGAACCACCAACTGGTATGACAAGGGATATTCTGACGGAACCCAGGGTGTCGGTTCCGGTATGCTTGCCGAGTATGTCGATGCGTGCAGGAAGGTTGTTTCTGTAAACCAGCATGAGTACATGCAGGGCAGACGGGAAGGGGCAGAGGTGTACTGTACCAATGATAATGCCTTCAATCTTGGAACAGAGAATGCGCAGATTTCTGATATCTGCTCGGTTTCATCCAACTCTGCCGGCTTTAATAGGTATTACAAGCGTGGCAATGCGGTATATAAGGCAAATGCAGCTCTGGCAAGATTAGATGAGGAATTGAATTTCTGCTCCGAGTATTCTGTTTCCATGGACAGTATTTCCATGCGTTCTAAGCTGAGAGCCAACTATGATTATCTCTATCGTCTGAGATCTGATCTTGCCAACTATGCCAACTATGTAAGCAGAAATGCCTATAACGGTAATATCCAGCTTCATAACTATGATGCGGAGATCGACAGAATGCCGTATCCGAAAGCTCTGACTATTGCCAAGAATATTTCTGAAGCTAGAAACACCTATGATCGGGAGAGAGACGAAATTGATCGCTATATGCATGACTTCAAACGCTGTATGAAAGATGCAGATCACAAGGATGATGATGCAAAGTACAACCGCTGCAGGGACAGATATGACTGCTGGAAGGACAGACGGCATCAGCTTGACAGATCATATGACCGGTTTATTTCATCTGCGGAATACGGTTCAACCAGTTCATTCTATGTGAGCGGATTAAGAAGCTGCAGTACCCATGTTCACTGATAGAAAAAATTTTTTAAGCAGGACTTGAAATGGTGAGTGAAGCCCATATATAAGTAAATGTTTAGGAAAACATGTTTATTTTTGGAGAAATATAAAAATGACTATTCGTCCATTGCGAGATAAAGTAATTGTAAAAAGAGAAGATGTTGAAGCTAAATCAGCAGGTGGTATTGTATTAACCGGATCAGCTACACAGAAATCTACTCGCGGTAAAGTAATCGCTGTCGGCACTGGCAAGGTTCTAGACAACGGTCAGGTTCAACCAGTTGACGTGAAAGTAGGTGATTTAGTTATTTTTAATGAAGGTTATACAACCAAAACTGAAAAGTTAGACGGTGAAGAAGTTCTGATCCTTTCAGAAAATGATATTTTGGCTGTTGTAGAAGAATAATTATATATAAGTGAGGTTCGAAAATGTCTGCTAAAGATGTTTTATTTGGAAATGATGCAAGATCAAAAATGCTGGAAGGTGTGAACATTCTGGCTGATGCTGTTAAAGTTACTTTAGGACCAAAAGGTCGCAATGTTGTTCTGGACAAATCTTACGGTGCACCGACAATTACAAAAGACGGTGTTACAGTAGCCAAGGAAATTGAACTTGAAGACAAGTTCATGAACATGGGTGCCCAGATGGTAAAGGAAGTTGCTTCACAGGCTAATGATGCAGCCGGTGACGGTACCACAACTGCAACTGTACTGGCACAGGCTATTGTTACTGAAGGTCTGAGAGCTGTTGCATCCGGCAGAAATCCAATGGATCTGAAGCGCGGTATCGACAAGGCTGTAAGTGCAGCAGTTTCTGAACTGAAAAATATTTCTGTTCCTTGCAATGAAAGCAAGGCTATTGCACAGGTTGGTACTATTTCTGCCAACTCAGATACTACTGTTGGTAATCTGATTGCTCAGGCAATGGATAAAGTAGGCAGAGACGGTGTTATCACTGTTGAAGAGGGAACCGGTCTGGAGGATTCTCTTTCTACAGTGGAAGGTATGCAGTTTGATCGCGGTTATCTGTCACCATATTTCATCAACAAACAGGAAAACGGTTCTGTTGAACTTGATGATCCATTCATCCTTTTAGTAGACAAGAAGATTAGCAATATCCGTGATATTCTTACCCTTCTTGAAGGTGTTGCCAAAGCAGGCAAACCTCTTCTGATCATCGCTGAGGATGTAGAAGGTGAGGCTCTTGCTACATTGGTTGTAAACAATATGCGCGGTATTGTGAAGGTTGCTGCTGTTAAGGCTCCAGGTTTCGGTGACCGCAGAAAGGCTATGCTGCAGGATATTGCAATCCTTACCAATGGTACAGTGATTTCCTCTGAACTCGGTATGGAACTTGACAAGGCTACTCTGGAAGACCTTGGTAAGGCAAAGAAGGTTGTTATTACCAAAGATAATACAACTATTATCGACGGTGTTGGTGAAAAGGCCAATATTCAGGATCGCGTAGCTCAGATCAAGAAACAGATTGAAGAAACAAAATCAGATTATGATAAGGAAAAACTTCAGGAACGCGTTGCCAAACTCTCTGGCGGTGTTGCTGTAATCAAGGTTGGTGCTGCAACTGAAGTTGAAATGAAAGAGAAGAAGTACCGTGTAGAAGATGCTTTACATGCTACCCGTGCTGCTGTTGAAGAAGGTGTGGTACCTGGCGGTGGAGTTGCTCTGGTTCGTGTTGCTGCTAAACTTGCTGGTTTACAGGGTGACAATGAAGATCAGAATGTTGGTATCAGAGCTGCACTTAAGGCTATGGAAGCTCCTCTTCGTCAGATTGTTACAAATGCAGGTGAAGAACCATCTGTTGTTGCCAACAAGGTTAAAGACGGTTCTGGTAACTACGGTTACAATGCTGCTGATGAAACTTACGGTGACATGCTGGAAATGGGTATTCTGGATCCAACCAAGGTTACCCGTTCTGCTCTTCAGTATGCATCATCAATCGCAGGTCTGATGATTACAACTGAATGTATGATTACAGACAAGCCAAAGAATGATGCTCCTGCAGCTCCTGCCGGAATGGGCGGCATGGGTGGAATGGGCGGTATGATGTAATATTCTCCGTTCCAAATCGGATTTTTGTTAATTAAATTTCAATTAGGCCCGCACTTTGTGCGGGTTTTTTGATCTTGTTATCATTGCTTTGTTGCAAAAGTCTAGTAATGTCTAATTTTCCGGCTGCTATCCGATTTATAATACGCAGAAAAACGGGTGAAAGCTGTGTCAGTATTATTATTTTTAACCATATTCCTTTTAATTATCTTGTTTATCTGTATTATCTTGCTGATCAGAAAGGTATACAGCCAAAACGATTTAATAGAAGAACAGGCAGGAAAAATTTCAGCCTATGAAAGACTGATGGACTGTTCTCACGATCTGTACTGGATTAAAGATCGAAATTATCGCCTTCAGTTTGTAAATAAAGAGTACAAAAAACTGTTTCCAACTGTAGATGATTTTGTTGGCAAGACGGATCACGATCTTGTTGATGCAGTACTGGCTGACGGATATAAGGCCGGCGACGAAAAGGTAATGTCAAGCGGTCAGGAGTTCCCTTACCAGGAAAATGATAAGGGGGAGTTATGGTTTGAATCCATAAAAATTCCGGTTTTTAAAGGAACTGACAGGCTGGTGGTGGGATGTGCCGGCATGGCTCACAATATCACTGAAAACAAAGTTCAGGAGGTTAGGGTATATGAACTTGAGCATCTGGATTATCTGTCCGGTCTTGCCAATAGATATTCCTTTGTAACTGAGTATAGAAATAGAATTGATAACAGCATCAAAGAAGGACTGAACGTTGGTTTGGTGCTGCTGCATATTGACCGGTTCAGCAATGTTAATGCACTGAACGGGTTTGATGCAGGTGATGAACTTTTAAGAAAGATTTCCTTTGAACTGAGAAAAGTAGCCAAAGAATTTAAATTGCAGTTGTCCAGAGTCGGAGGTGATGATTTCGGCTTTGTTGTGGATAATAATCCGCAGCGTAGTGATGTAATCAGATTGATCAGAAAACTTCAGGCTGTTTTCAGTTCTCCTTTTGAATTGTCAGGTTTGCATCTTAATTTATCATGCAGTATCGGTGTAAGCATCGCTCCGGAGAACGCAGATAGTTTTGAAGTACTCTACCGGAATGCCGAACTTTGCATGCATGTAGCAAAACAGAAGAATAAGAATAAAGTTACATTCTATGAAGATATAGATGCTGAACTTATATTGAAGAATCTGGCAATTGAATTTGAACTGTCATTCGCGCTGGCAAGGGAAGAGTTTTATATCGTGTATCAACCTAAGATTGATCTAAAAACCGGTAAAACCATAGGTTCTGAAGCTTTGCTTCGCTGGCACAATGAACGGCTTGGAGAGGTTGCTCCGCTGGAATTTCTGGATATAGCATCTAGAATGAGAAATATAATTGAGATCGGCTACTGGCAGATTGAAAAAATAATCACTCAGAATCTGGAATGGGGTGCATGCGGGTACCATATGCTTCCTATTGCGGTAAATCTCAATGAAACACAGTTTTTTGATGAGAATTTGACAAAAACAGTTTCCGAACTGCTGATCAAATATAATTATCCGGGAAATCTTATAGAATTCGAAATCTCTGAAAACAATTTTGTTTCTGATTGTACCAAGTCATGCAGGATCTTAAGAGAATTGCACGATCTTGGAATAAAGGTTTCAATAGACGATTTCGGCATAGACTTCTTCAGTATGCTTAATATCGCCAAACTTGATGTTGACTGTGTAAAAATCAATAGACAGTATCTTGCCAGCCTGGGATTGGAACAGCATGAACAGGAAATGCTGAAAGCAATAATCGAAGCGATCAATAAAAGCAAAATTGATTTGATGGTCTCAAACGTAGAGCAGCAGGATGAACTTGAGCAGATTAAAAAACTGCAGATAGGTATGGCTCAGGGATTTCTATATAAAGAACCTCTCTCATCGGTAGATTATGAATCCTATTTGAGGAAAGGTAACTAATTTTTTCCGGTTTCTTGCAATTATGATTTAGGTCTTTATAATGTGCCTTTGCAGAAGTTTGCAAAGGAAAATGCTATGAGGACCGGAGTATACAAATACAGAGATGGAATAAATTTTAATTTCCGTGTTACGTCATCACCCTGTGGAAAGGTGGCAGTGCGGGTTGATAAGTCCGGCAATCTGTGTGTTACCGGTCCCCGTCATGTGGAATTGCGCTTTGTCACGGAGCTGATTGACAAACACTATGAAGAACTCCGCAGGGATCCTCGTTTTTCTGAATTTAATCCCTACAATGATGTATATTCTGATAAAGGAAAATATCTTATATTGGGGAAACTGTACTCAATTAAACTGTGTCCAGCCGATGTTCACGATATTGAATATAGGATTGATGATGAGAGTAAAGTCATAAGATTTCTAATGCCCGAATTCTGGTTTGACAATTATTTTGCAAAGTACGGAGCGTCTGGAGAAGGTAGCTTGATTTTGCATGAAGATGAAGTCAGCAGATTAAATCTGTCTAAAAATATTAAGGTCCTGCTAGAATATCTGCTGCTGGGACAGATTAAGAAAATTGTAGCAAAGTACTGTCCCAAATTGAACCTGGAGTTCCCCAAAGTCCAGATAAAAAAATACAAGGGAAGATACGGCTGCTGCTATTATAAAAGGAATCTGATTATTTTTGATCTTGGACTAGTTTATTTTGAGCATGAATGCATTGAAGCATGTGTTGTTCATGAACTGGCACATTTTATCTTCCCGGATCACTCACCTGATTTTTATAAGCTGGTGCGTTCACTTTATCCTGATTACGATTATGCAGATCAAAAACTTGATCAGTCGGTAGGGTATCTGGTGAATTTAAACCGCAAGCTTCATTTGGAACAACAGTTGTAAATAAAAAGGCGTTAAGTTTCTGACATAATTGAAACTTAACGCCTTTCGATATCGGGACATCCTGCTTAGAAAATGTCGCTTACGTCAGGGGTGGTTTTACCGCCACCTTCCGAAGATTGATTTTCATAATTGAAATAACTGTGCGTTCCAACGGATTTTTCTGCCGGATCTGTATTTATTTCAAAGAATTCATTTCTTGAGTTTCCTGCTCCTTCGCCAACGAACAACCCGCTGTATTTGTCTACGCGTCTGGTAATTACATTGTGCGGTTTAAGAACCGGAGATTCAGGCTTGTCACTCATAAAAGGAACCATAAAGTAGTTCCAGATAGGCTGTGCTACGGTGGCGCCTGCCTCTCGTCCAAGATTTCTTTGCTGATTGTCAAATCCCGTCCATACAGTGGTTACGTAGTTTGAATTAAGTCCTGAGAACCAGCAGTCTCTTGAATCATTGGAAGTTCCGGTTTTTCCGGAAAAATCCTTTCTTTTCGGCATCAGCTTTGCTGTTCTCCATCCGGTTCCGTTGAAACTTCTCAAACCGCGATCAGCTCCTCCGTAGATACCGGTATGCATAGCTTCAGAAACAAGGAATGCATTTGCATGGGATATTATCTGTGGTGCTATGCGGTGCCCTTTTCCATCTGAATATGAAAGTTCATCAAGAACGTGATCTTTGCACATCGGACAGGCAATAATCGGATTGGCTTTGAACAGAACATTGCCCTGGGCATCCTCTATACGATCCACAATGTACGGATTGATCAGAAATCCCCCGTTGGAGATTGCAGCATATCCTCTAACGATCTGAAGCGGAGTTACATCCAGTGAACCGAGCGCCAGTGGATCATTCTGATAGATTTTTCCAACAGTAAGTCCGAAATTATCCAGGTGCTGAACTACTTTTTTAAGACCGGTACCTCTCAACAGCCGGACAGCAACAACGTTCTTTGATTTAGCCAGTGCTTCACGGACAGTGATAGGCCCGTCATAAACATTTGGAGAGTTTTTAGGACTCCAACCAGACTTTTTACCGGTTTCCCAGGATGATATCGGTGCATCGAGAACCAGTGTTGATAGGGTATACCCGTTATTCAGTGCGGCGGAGTACACAAAAGGTTTTATGTTTGAACCGGCCTGCCTTTTTGCCTGTTCCGCTCTGTTGAATTTGCTTTGTTTGAAACTGAATCCTCCGACTACTGCCTTTATTGCTCCATTGTGAGAATCAAGAGAGATAAGCGCCGCCTGGGCAGCCGGGATCTGGGCGAGTCTCAATACATCGTTTTCATCAGTGTATACGTAGATTTGATGTCCGGGTTTTAACACATCCTTTGCACTCTTAGGCGGATTACCGATACGGCGATCGGTCAGAAATTTTCCTGCCCATTTTATACCGTCCCAGCCGATTACCCCTGTTTTATTGCCCTTTATAGCGACAGTGGCCTCCTTGTTTCCGACTTCCAGTACAACAGCAGGCAGAAGGAAGCTGTAAGTTTGCTGTTTTTCCAGGTGTTCCTTGATTTTATCATCATCCCAAGGCTTTTCCTTGCTGTCCCACAGTACGGCAGCCGGACCGCGATAACCGTGTCGTCTGTCGTAATCCATCAGCCCCTTGAATACGGCCATATCGGCAAGAGCCTGATCATGAGAGTTTACAGTTGTGTATACTTTTATTCCTTGTCTGCTTACTTTTTCACCGAAATTGTCTATTATCCTCTGTCTTGTCATTTCTGCAACATAGTCAGACTGGAATTCAATTTCAATTTCATGATATTTGGTTTCTATCGGTTCAGCGACAGCCTTGTCATATTCATCCCTGGTTATGAACTGCTGCTCATACATTTTTTGTAATACCAGATTTCTTCTCATTTTGGAATTGTTTGGATGAGATATAGGATTATAGGTTGACGGTGCTTTGGGCAGACCTGCTAAAACAGCCATTTCGCCGATAGTCAGTTCCTTTAATTCCTTTCCAAAATAAATTTCTGCTGCTGCTGCCACCCCGTAGGTATTGTGCCCGAGTGCAATCTTGTTAAGATACAGTTCCATTATCTGATCTTTATCGAGTTCCTGTTCAATTTTAAGCGAAATCATCAGCTCGATAAGCTTTCTCTTGAAAGTCCTTTCTCTTGTAAGAAAGAAGTTTTTGGCAACCTGCTGAGTTATGGTACTTGCACCCTGTTTTTTCTGTCCGGTTTTGGCAAATTCGAAGGCTGCTCGCATGATCCCGACAGGATCAAATCCCTTATGTGTGTAAAAACGCTGATCTTCTATAGCAATGACGGCCTGGATTAACTTCTGCGGTACTTCTGAGATGGAAATAGGTTTTCTTTTGATTTCTCCGAATACAGACATCAGCTTTCCGTCATTGGAGTATATTTCCATTGGCGTTTCAAATTCGACGTTTTTCAGCTGCTCAATGTTCGGAAGTTCCTTTTCAACTTCAAGCAGAAAGTAACAGCCGACTGCAGTACCTACAGCAAAGAGTAAAACAAAAAACCAAAATAATCTTCTGTACCAAGTAAACATTTCTAAACCTATAATTCGTTACTTATCTTTTTTCTATAATTATAGTATAAAAAGGATAATAGACTATCTAATTTTTTGGTTCTGTTGTAACCGTGTATTGATCACAACTTTGCTTCAATACCGTTTCCGGTAATCCGAACGGGCCTGAACACCAGACCGCTACCAATTATTT
>ONPL01000077.1 GCA_900319705.1 uncultured Pseudomonadota bacterium
GCCTTTTAAAGTTTTAAACTTATGTATCTGCCGGTTATGGCACCTTACTTTTTTATATAAATATATTCCGTCCGGCTCTGCCGAGAAATTTCCGGAAATACAGCGGGATCTACGTTGTGGTCTTTCTCCAGTTTGTTTGCAATTCTTTTACTTTTAGTTTCATAACCATAGGTATAACTTTCATTGTTATATGTTTTCCTGAGGTTTTCTATATTATCTTACTCCAGTATTCGTAGTATTCGGGAGAGGACTTTCACCGATATTTATGTATATATTCTCAGGAATACCATTGCGTTCAACAGTAATTTCAAAATTTTTGGTTGTTGAAAATTCTGCGAACAGTTGTCTTGTCTGAGCCGGATCTGTCAAATCATATCCGTTGACTCTGATCGCCAGATCATTCGGCAGAAAACCGCTTCGGGTAAACAGTTCAGGTTTGCGGCCAGGATTCAGGCGGTAACCTTTTACTCCGGTACCCTGTTCATTCTCAACAGGCGAGATATTCACATAATCCTGAATGGATGTACCGACTGAAACTGTAACTTTAGCTTCCGAATTTTCAGAAGTTACCTGAAGAGGATTTGAACTTACCGGACGCGATGCAGTCCTGGTTTCATCCCTGCTCTGCCCCTTCGGTTCAGCACCGTTATTTACACGACCGGATTCTGCAGGCGCATTCGAAGCAGTTGCTGCAGGTTTCTCCTGCACCGCAGGAAGATTCGGTTCCTGTGCCGGCGCTGGTCTGGCGGCAGTCTGGACAGGCGGATTTGCTCTGGCGGTATTTTCCTTAAGCAGTTTCACCCTGTCATTTTCACTCAGTTCCATGTAATAGGTGTATGTTTCCTTGCGATCAGCGGAAAGAAGAACAATCCGATCTTCGTAAATTCTTGATACGCGAATAGCACTACCTGTAAGCTGGTCTCCTTCGGAATAAACGTTCTCTTCATTGTTGAATACCAGAATTGCCACAGAATGATCAGGCTTGTCGCTGGCCAGAATACCGGTGATCTTTACATTAGGGCGGGTCTGCTGCGCCGGAGCGGCGGCGACTGAAGGCGCTGTCTTCGGACCTGCAGAAGGGGTAGGTCTGCCGTTCTGAGAAAGTCTTCTGTTATATTCACTCAGTTTTTCAGGACTGGCAGGAAAAATTCTGGAATTGAAAATTTCATCAAGATAGTTACGTTCCACTCTGACATTTGTGGTGGCAGTCGTATTCACCTTCTTATTGATATATTCCGGGAAAAAGGACCAGAACAGTTTGGCGCAGCTGTATGACAGCAGGATCATCACCAGCGCAAAAAACACCCATGCGGTATTGCGTACCACACTGATGTTGAATATAAGTCTGATCCTCTCTTTTAATTTATTCCGGTCTAGCAATGATTTAAAATCAATTTTGGAATGCTGTTCCACTGTTTACTCACTTTTTTGATTTCTTGACATTAAAGCAATAGCAGCCTCTTTGGGAGATTTATTTTCAAACAGCATCGAATAGATCTCTTCACAAATCGGCATTTCAACATGGTAACGGGCAGCCAGGCTGCGTACTTCTTTGGTATTGTAGTAGCCCTCAGTCACCTGTCCGATTTCCTTTATTGCATCCTCGATCTTTATTCCCTTACCAAGCGCAAGACCAAGTCTGCGGTTGCGGGACTGGTTGTCAGTACAGGTCAGAACCAGATCACCCAGGGCTGACATGCCGAAAAAGGTCTCAGGCATTGCGCCGATTGCCACTCCCAGGCGTCGCATTTCTGTAAGGCCGCGGGTTATCAGGGCGGTTCTGGCATTGGCACCGAAACCAAGTCCGTCAGACACACCGGCGCCGATTGCTATAACATTCTTGACTGCGCCGCCGATCTGCAGACCGACAAAATCATCATTTGTATATACACGGAATGAATTGCCGCACTTCATAAGTTCGGAAACCTCTCTGGCAAACTCCGGTCTGTTTGATGCAACAGAAATAACAGTCGGAAGTCCGGCGGCAAGTTCCTTTGCAAAGGTCGGTCCGGACATGATCGCCAGCGGAATATTATCCCCGAGGATCTCGCCGGCAACATCACCCAGCAGCCGGCCGGTATCCTTTTCCAGCCCCTTTGTTGCCCAGATCAGACGATGTCCCTCTCTCAGATGAGGTTTGATACTTTTCAGTGTAGCTCCGAAAAACATACTCGGAACCACCACAAGCAGAACATCCGCGTGGCCCACTGCATACCCGAGATCATCTGTTACATCAAGAGTATCAGGAAGAGGGAAGCCTGGCATGTATCTTCTGTTTTCCCTGTATTCCGAAAGTTCCTTTACTTCCTGGGAATCAAACCCCCACAGTACAACCGGAAGCTCTTTTCTAGCAACCGACAGGGCAAGAGCCGTGCCGTAAGATCCGGAACCAAGTACTGCAAGGCTGTATTTCTTATCTTCCATATTAATTTTTTACTAAAATCCACACTCGCATAATTATAATTAATTGGCCAGTGCAACTACAAAGAAAAGTTTAAAAGAACTTTATAATCAGTTATCTAACTCACACAGTTTGATCTGTAAAAACAAGTAAAAAGGGACCATGAAGATCCCTTTTCCTAAAAACATCACAAAAATCAAACCTGCAAACTTACCAGTTTACTTGTTCTCTTCCTGCTGCTGGTTCTGCTGAGCCTGAGCCTGCATTCTCTGGGCATAAAGCATTTCAAAGTTTACAGGAGGAAGATTGATGCTCATGAAACCGGCTCTGGTTACCAGGCTGTTCACAGTTTCAGAAGCATAAGGGAATATGATGGTAGGAGTTAAAACATTCAACACATGATCAACCTGAGCAGCTTCCGGTAAATTAATCATAAATACACCGGCCTGCTTGATTTCACACAGATAGGAAACCTTGTCATCCTGTTTGCAGGTTACAGTCAGTCTTACTACAACCTCATAAATGTTATCCTGACCTTCAATCTTGGTTGATGTATTGTCGAATTCAACGTTGATCTGAGGTTGGAATGGACGGGTAAACACATCCGGTGAACTTGGGGACTCCAGTGAAGCATCCTTTAAATAAATTTTTTTGATTTCAAATGGAATCTGCTGTTTGTTTTCTTCTTCTGCTGCCATTTTTTTTCCTTAATTATTAGAAGATTACTTAATTATATTATTAACACTACTGAGAACTATTTTTTTACAAGCGGCAATGAGCACTGCTGCCACATCAAAATTCCGCCGCGTAAAGCATATACCTTCTCAAAACCGTTTTTAACCAGATATCCGCCCAGTTCATATGTTCTGGTACCGTCCTTGTCCAAAACCACCACCGGTTTTGTTTTATCCTTTCCGATAGCAGCAAGATTATCTTTCTGTATATCAGACTCATTTTCACGAACCGCACCGGCGACATGACCTGCATCAAATTCAGCAGGGGAACGGACATCCAAAATGACTGCATTATCCCGGTTGACCAACAGTGCCAGCTCGGAAGGTGACACCATTTTAACCTTCGATAATTTCATCTTAATCGTATTTACAATCACAAAGTACAGAGATATTGAAAAAATAGCCACCAGCACCGGGTGATTTAATACAAACTTAAAAAAATCAAGTTCCATAGCAATTATATCTTATAAATTAATCCACAAATTTGAATTATACAGTATTTTTGAAATTTCAATTAAATTATTTCGTCCAAAGCGTCAGAATTCCAATTTAATTTTTCAGCTACTTGGTTCCGCCGATGGTGATTTCATCCACCTTGACCGAAGGGATCCCGATCCCGACCGGAACCCACTGTCCGCCTTTGCCGCAGGTGCCGACTCCTCCGTCAAATTTCAGATTGTTTCCAACCATGGATACCTTTTTCATCACGCCGATGGCATCTCCGATCAGAGTGATCCCTTTCAGAGGATGACCGACTTTACCGTTGTTTATTTCGTATGCCTCATTTACAGAGAAAACAAATTTACCGCTGGTTACATCAACCTGTCCGCCGCCGAGGGAGACTGCATATATACCTTTCTTGACCGACTCGATCATTTCCGCCTCCTCACTGGTTCCAGGAAGCATATAGGTATTGGTCATTCTGGTCTGAGGGGTTGAGGAATATGAATCACGGCGACCGTTTCCGGTGGATACTTTTCCGGCCAGGTGGGCACTGTGCTTGTCATACATAAAACTCTTGAGTTTCCCGTTTTCAATCAGAACGTTGTATCTTGACGGTTCACCCTCGTCATCGATGGAAAGAGAACCTCTGGCCCTGGCAATGGTGCCGTCATCAACTATGGTACACAGTTCAGAGGCGACCTGTTCCCCAATCAGTTTAGAGTACACCGACTCACCCTTACGGCAGGTATCACCCTCAAGGCCGTGACCAACCGCCTCATGGATCAGAACACCGGACCATCCGGCAGAAAGAACAACCGGGAAAACTCCGGCAGGTGCCGCCTTGGATTCGAGGTTGACCATGGCAATACGGATTGCCTCATCAACGTATGAAATAAACCTTGAGACGGTTCCGACAGTATCAAAAAAGAACTCATAACCGCAGCGTCCGCCGCCTCCGGCCGTTCCACCCTCAATGCGATCTCCTTTTTTCACCACCACTGAACAGCTTATTCTGATCATCGGACGGATATCACCGGCAAGCGTTCCGTCGGAAGCTGTAATCAGGACATTTTCATATGTTCCGGAAATAGTGGCATTAAACTGGGTAATCTGGGGACATTTATTTCTGGCATAGCGATCCATTTCCTGAAGAATTTTAATCTTCTGTTCCCGCTCAATGCTTTCGAGAGGATTTAAGGGCAGATACAGCTGTTTTACACTTTTTTCTGTCAGAATGCGAGCCCTGCCGCTTCCTCCCTTTCTGGCAATACCGCCGGCCGCCTTCACTGTCTGCCTAAGAGCAGTCGGAGAGATTTCATCAGAGTAGGCAAATCCGGTTTTTTCACCTACTATGGCTCTTACTCCCATTCCCTGGGAAATAGAATACCCGCCCTTTTTGACGATGCTTTCCTCAATCGACCATGATTCTGAACATATTGACTGAAAATATATTTCGCCATATTCAATATCATATTTACACAAATCATGCAGAGCCTGCTGAACAGACTCAAGAGAAAGTTCATTCGGGATCAAAAGCTTGTTAACAGTACGATCTAAATTCATATTTCAACCAATCTTATTGTTGTTACAGTCAAAAACGGAATGTTGTTTCTTCCCTACAACCCGGCTCAATCAAAATAGAGCCTATTTTATATTGTTTACCTGACGGGATCTGCAGGCATAATCACATAAAATGACTGCAGCCGCACTCCAGTGAACGACGGTGCGGATTAAACCACAACCACATCAAACTGTTCCTGTGTATAAAGTGGTTCAGGATGAACCTTAATCTGACGGCCGATCACAACTTCGAGTTCAGCAAGATTATGCTGTTCATCATTATTCAGTGCATTGGCCACCTCTTTCGACGCATAGACTATATACTGCTCGGCGGCATAGGACTTATGGGTTCTGGCAACTTCTCTCATGATCTCGGAACATACGGTTTCAATACTCTTAATCCGCCCTTTACCCTTGCATACCGGACAGTCGCAGCAAAGTATGTGTCCGAGACTCTCCCTGGTACGTTTACGCGTCATTTCCACCAGACCGAGGGAGGAGAACCCGTTGATACTGGTCTTGGCACGATCATGACACAGAGCATTCTCCAGAGATGCCAGCACACGGTGGCGGTGCTCCTCGCTCTGCATATCGATGAAGTCAATAATAATGATCCCGCCGAGATTACGCAGTCGAAGCTGTCTTGCAATAGCAGTGGTCGCCTCTATATTGGTGTTGAAGATTGTCTCCTCCAGATTGCGGTGTCCGACAAAAGCCCCGGTATTTATATCAATAGTGGTCATCGCCTCGGTCTGATCAATGATCAGATATCCGCCGGATTTAAGTTCAACCTTGCGATCAAGTGCACGCTGGATTTCATTTTCAACATCATACATTTCAAACAGCGGGGCAAGACCGTTGTACAGTTCAATATTGTTGACCACCTCCGGCACAAAATCTGCGCAGAACTGCTTAAGCTCCTCGTAGGCAACCTGGGAATCAATTCTGATTTTATCGATCGGAGTTCCGACAAAATCCCGCAGGATCCTGAAAGTAAGCGGAAGATCCTCGTATAAATTTACCGGGTGTCTACTTTCTATTCTTTTTTTATGGATCTGCTTCCAGATAAACTTCAGGAACTTTGCATCCTGTTCAATCTCCGCATTCGATACCCCTTCAGCTGCGGTTCTGACAATAAAACCGCCGTCATCGTCAACATACTTGTTGGCAAGTTCCTTAAGGCGCTCCCTTTCCTCACTGCTTTGGATTTTCTGCGACACTCCGACATGGGAGCTGCCGGGCATAAAAACCAGATACCGGGACGGAATGGTAATATCGGTGGTAAGTCTGGCCCCCTTGGTTCCGATCGGATCTTTTACAACTTGTACAATAATATGCTGTCCCTGGCTTACCAGCTGGGCAATATCCTTGGCGGGGAAATGTTCCTTCTCGGACGCTTCAACACACTCAGTATGAGGTACTATATCGGACGCGTGCAGAAAAGCAGATTTCTCCATGCCGATATCAACAAACGCCGCCTGCATTCCAGGCAGTATTCTTGTTATTTTCCCCTTATATATATTGCCAACCAGATCAAGCTTGGCAGATCTCTCAACATGAACCTCCTGCAGAATACCCTGCTCAACCAGGGCAACACGGGTTTCCATATGAGTAACATTAATTAGTAGTTCAACCGACATTTTCTTATTCCGAATGAAATTTCTGTAAAATTATTAGACCTGCAGACTGCATCTGCAGCAGTGAACTGCCGGCATTCCGGCCGTTTACGTATTCTGCAGGGTAATTTACAGTCCGGCAGAAACGGATACAGACTGAAGCATGTCCCTTACTTTTTCCATCGGCAGCCCGATCACATTGGTAAGAGAACCTTCAAGAGAGGATACAAACTTCGCTCCGATCCCCTGGATGGCGTAGGCTCCGGCCTTGTCCCGCGGCTCACCGGTATTCCAGTATTCTTCTATTTCGCCGTCCGTGATTTCACGGAATACAACTCTGGAAACAACCTGTTCCTGAATGCAGTCTTCTGCTGTAACAATACATACAGCAGTTATCACTTCATGATTCGTACCTGAAAGAATTCGAAGAATTCTCCTGCAATCATCAAAATCATGCGGTTTACCGAATATTTCACGATCCTTGACTACTACTGTATCTGCACCGAGACACGGGATCCTGCCTCCGGCTTTAACAAACCCTTCATGACTTTTCAGATAGGCCATACGGGCAACATAATCTAAAGGCGCTTCATCCCTGATTTTGCTTTCGTCAACACAGATATCAACCTGACTGAATTTATAACCGGCTTCCGTAAGCAGCTGAATGCGGCGCGGTGACTTTGATGCCAGTAAGAAATCGATATTTTCCAAATATATACCTGTTTATTTCAATTCAAACTGAAAATTAGGACGGCGGTTCTAGAAGTTAAGATTCTCCCGGGGAGATCGCTTGAACTTGTAGAAAAAGCCCATAATCATGCACAGAAACGGCCACATAACCGCATCCGAAACCGAAGACAGCACCAGATGATAATCAATCATTGCAAGACCGAATACATGTTCAAGCCAGAACGCCACCACTATTCCCACTGACGAAATCAGCAGGATGGTCGCACACTGCTGCAACATGGAATAGGTGGTCATACGGATAAAGGTCTTACAGAGCATATAAGCCATGAGAGAAAATGCGAAAGCGCGCACCCCAATGGTATATCCGATCAGAACATCAAGGGTAAGTCCGCATACAAAGGCATGTCCTATGCCCACATGCCGCGGCTCCTTCACAATCCAGAACAGAACCAGAAGCAGCAGAAAATTTGGTTTGAATGCCTGAATCGTCTCCGGGAAAAACATGATATTCATAATCAATGCTATAAAGAGAGACGAATAAATAAGAATATTGATAAAAATTCTATTGTACATCTGCCATACCGTCAGTAAGAAATTTTGCGCTGGCAAGACCGAGATTCTGACCGTCAGGAGTAAAATACTCACTCGGCCACATCAGAAGAACATACCGCAACCGGCTGAGTTTCTCCAACGGTTTGGCTTTAACCTCTGAAAAACCGACACCGTTGTCCGCGATGAACTCGGTTACTCTGGCAACAGGATAACCGGCAGGGAACTTTCCGCCGAGTCCTGAACTTACCAGCAGATCCCCCTCCTTGATGTCAATATTACGGGGCAGATCCTGCAGCACCAGTTCATCAATTTTTCCGGTACCGGTGGCAATAGCCCTGAAATCATTTCTGACAACTCTGACCGGAATCGAATGATTGCGATCGGTAATAAGCAGGGCCCGGCTCATTTTATTTGAAACAGTAACCACCTGCCCCACGATACCGTCCTCCCCGATAATCGGCTGGCCGATGTAGACACCGTTTTCAGTTCCCTTGTTCATCACAACCTGCTGCTGAAACGGATCGGTTGCAACATTCATAATTTCAGCAACCTCAACTCTGGAATCAAGCTGGATCGGCGATTCAAGCAGTGCACGGAGTTTGGCATTTTCGTGCTTGAGCTGTCCGTATTTTAAAAGTTCACTTTTGAGCAGCATCAGTGTTTCATTAAGATGGCGGTTATCCTCCACCAGCTGCGAACGGGTTCGGATCTGCTCCCTGAATGCGGAATTAAGTTCAAACGGGGTATTGGCAATCAGATAAAGAGGGCTGAAAATTGTATCGGTATATACGCGCAGTTCAGTTGACCAGTGGGAACGGGAATCCGATACAATCAGAGACAAAGAGCATGCTATCGCAATAAGAAGCTTCAACGACGGGGACAAACCGGGAAGATTCTGATTTCTCATAAATGCCTTAACCTAATGCTCTTTGCTTTGTTACAGTGTGTTTCTTTTATGGGTTGTACAGTGATTTCTTAGGACCAACCAGCTGCTTGAGACGTTCAAATCCGCCCAGGGCTACGCAGGTAAGAGGATCGTCGGCAATAACTACCGGCAGTCCGGTCTCATTGCGGAGTAGCTGATCAATTCCAGACAGCAGCGCACCGCCGCCGGTCAGATAAATACCTCTTTCACAGATATCTGCAGATACTTCAGCAGGGCACTGCTCAAGAGCTTTCTTAACTGCATCAACAATCTTTCTCAGAGGTTCCTTCAGAGCCTCTTCAATCTGGTTGGAATCAAGTTTGAAAGAAACCGGAATACCGTCCAGACTTCTTCCGCGAACTTCAACTTCCTTTACCTCCTCCATCGGGAAGGCGGAACCGATCTCATGTTTGATTCTTTCAGCGGTCTGTTCACCGATAGCGATTTTCTGATTCTTTCTAACGTAATCCATGATCGCAACGTTGAAATGATCTCCGGCCATGTTAATGGAATCGGAATAAACCATATCATTGATCGAAATAATTGCAATATCAGTGGTACCGCCGCCGATATCAACAACCATGGAACCTACAGACTGTTCAACAGGAAGTTTTGCACCTATTGCTGCCGCCATCGGTTCATCAATCATGAAAATTTCACTTGCGCCGATCTTTTCGGCTGCACCGTAAATGGTTTTTCTCTGGGCTGGTGTTGCAGCACCGGGAACACTGATCAGAACTCGAGGAGCTGATTTAAGAAATCCGTTTCCCTGAACTTTCTTAAGGAAACGTCTTAACATTTCAATGATATATTTATCATCTGCAATCACGCCGTCTTTCATCGGGCGGATTGTCTCGATATTCTTAGGAGTCTTACCAAGCATTTTTTTCGCATCGTGACCAACAGCCACTACTATCTTTTGCTGGTTTTCGGTTTTAACTGCCACAACAGAAGGTTCGTTCAGAACAATACCCTTCTCTTTCATACAAATCAAAGTATTGGCTGTTCCCAAATCGATTGAAATATCGTTGGAAAACATGCTACTTAAAAACTTGAACAT
>ONPL01000049.1 GCA_900319705.1 uncultured Pseudomonadota bacterium
TGATCCCTAATATGAACATAACATCTCTTATAGCCAGCAATCCTTTTAGAATACTTGGGGTTTTTACCAACTCCGGTGCGAAGGATATCAGTTCGAATATTGGAAAGTTCAAAGCTTTTTCGGCAATCGGAAAACAACCTTCCTTCAGTGTTGATTTTGACAAAATACTTACTCCGGTTTCCAGAACCCAGGAAACAATGGATAAGGCTTGTCTGGATGTTGCCACGCCGGAAAAGAAACTTTCCGCCGGTATGTTCTGGTTTTTTAAAAATCAGTTTTTTGAAGAGCATGTGATGCCTCATCTAAAAAATGATGATCAGGCCGAACAGGCAGTCGCACTGCTGCAACAGCACCTCAAAGAGAGTAAAGATATTATTGATATGCAGAATCTTCTGCTTTTATATCTTATCAGAGGTGATTACAGTGAAGCTGTTGAAATAGCTGTAGATCTTTACGGGGCAAAGTGCACCGAGTTTCAGAATATGATTACTCCGATCCTGAAGGTTAAGAAACAGTATTTCATAGAACGGATGGTAGGACTTCTTAATGAACAGAACATTTCAGTAAGAGATCTTGTGCGAAAACCGGAACTGTTAAAATGGAAAAAATGGCTTGAACTGGACAAACCGTCAAAGAGCAGTGAACTATCCGGGAATGCTTCCATTCCATATTACAAATCTGTAAAGAAATTCCTGGTTGATATTGAATTTATACTGGCGCCAGACTGGGGAAAATCCATAGACTGGGGTAATTTTATTAACACGCTGCCGGAAGATTTCTTCTTTACTGAATATAACTTTCCATCTGCTGAAGATGTCAAAAAAGCCGGTGTGCTGCTGAAACAGTTTAAAAAGGATTTTGCAGACGGCGGGGCTTTGCTTTCTCTTCAGATTAATGACGAAATAATGTTTCCGGTATGTTATACCGTCATACGTGCCATTGCCGGAATATGCCAGTATTTAATTAAACAGTTCGAAATGCCTGATATTGACTACAGAAATGAGGAGTCATTTAGGAATTCCGCTTATCTGGATGTGGTGTATAGCCGTACGGAATCTGAAAAAACACCGTTTTATACCTATTTGACTGACTTTTTGGAATCTCTTTTTTCATTTTTTAATGACAAATCTATTCCTTACAATTTGTCTAAAAAGGCCCGCGATTTAGTTGATCTCGTTGAGTGTCTGTTAGATCATTACAATCATGCTTTGTATCAAATTAGACAGAAAAATACACTTCCAAAGGAAGTTTCTAAAGAGCGGATCATTAGGGTGCAAATCTGCGTGGTATTTGCTTTACCTTTTTACAATGTCATCAGACTCACGGCTAACGCGTTATACGGAACATTGAATATTTTCGATCTTCCTTTCTTCGAACCTAAACTCTCGAAATCAATATTCGGATATCTGTATTATCTCAAATCGATTGGTCACGATATTGATGATTTTGATGATGTCCTTGAGGAGATGATTATAGAATCTTTATCTGATCCTAGCATGATGGAACTGCACGAGAGAATAAGTAATTCATCGCAGAACCGAGCTAAAAAGCCTAAAAGAAAGAAAAAGGCTATGAACGGCAGAAATAACTCAAAGAAGAAGAAAAAGAAAAAATGAGAGAATATTTTCCCTACTGGCAGGAGATCCTTGCTGCCGTGTTTTTTGTATGGCTTGTGCTGATAACCGTTTCTTTCTACCTGGGTCGGAGTGCTATGAAAAAGGAACTTGGCAGAATATCAGCACTGATTGATGAATCGGGTAAAAATTTTAAGATTTCACGCATGGAACTATACAATGTCATATCTGCAATTGAACGAAGAGTTGCCGGAATCGAAGATCGTGAACTTGAAAATTCAACTGAGTATTCCAATGTTCTGGCTGAAGTGACGGCTCTGGTCCAAAAAGGTAGTGATTCAGCAAAGCATACTTTTTATTTTCGTGTCGCAGAGGAAGTAGTCAAACTCCAGACCAACCTCAATCATATGGATCCGCAGATTAAAGGATACAGACAGCTGCTTAAATGTAGTGAACGCCTAAAGGATGCCATGCTTGCAGAAGGATATGAGTTTATTGATTTATATGGAAGACCCTACGTTGAAGGTATGAACGTTTCGGCGACTTTTATACAGGACGATACTCTTGAACCGGGGCAAAGAATAATAAAAAGGGTTATTACACCTCAGATCAACTATAACGGTCAGATGATTCAGACGGCAAAAGTGGTTGTTTCCCAGAATGAGGATTTTTCGGATGACCATGAGCATCAGGATGAAGAACCGTCAGAAACATCAGCTGAGGAGCATGAGACCGAAACAGCATTTGATAAACCAGAACAGAATTTAGAGGAACAAGATGGCAACAATTAAATACGGTATAGATTTGGGGACCACCAATTCATCAATTGCAACAATAGCAGACAGTGAACCGTCTGTATTTAAAACTGATGCGAAAGAGGAGGTTATGCCTTCCTGTGTTTCATTTTCACGCAATAAAACGCAGAGAGTAGGTCTTCAGGCTTTAAATGATTATGAAGCTGAGAAAAAATCGGCGGTTCTATCCTGGAAAAAGAAAAAAAGCAATGCTTTTATTGAGTTCAAACGTGGTATGGGCAGTAATGCTGAATATGTGAGCACATATATGAAACGCAGTTTCAGCGCGATAGAACTGTCAAGTTTGGTTTTGCAAAAACTTAAAACCTTTGTTCCTGAAGATTTTTCCGACGTTGTAATCACTGTTCCTGCAAAATTTACAGTAAACCAGAAAGCTGCTACCGTGGAAGCAGCCAAAATGGCTGGTTTCAGACACTGTGAACTTTTACAGGAACCTTTGGCTGCTTCTTTTGCCTACGGCCTTACTACCGAACTCAAGGACGGTGTCTGGATGGTGTATGATTTCGGCGGCGGTACCTTTGACGCAGCTCTGGTTCATTCTGAGGACGGTGTGCTGCAGATTTTTGATACTGAGGGTGACAGTTTCCTTGGCGGAAAGGATCTCGATTATGCAATTGTGGATCAAATACTGTTCCCGTACCTGATCTTAAATTTTGATATGAGTAACCTTGATCTCAGCAAGAGGGCTATTCTTCGTGAATCATTAAAAATTTATGCTGAAAAAATACGCAGGGAACTTACAGATCACGAAAAGTACGAGCTTATAACAGATCTGGGGGAAATCGGTACTGATGCTGACGGGGAAGATATTTATTTTGATAACATTTTTACAAGAAAACAAGTTTTCGAAGTTATAGCCCCTCTTTATCAGAAATCTGTAGATATGTGTCTCGGACTTCTTGAAAGAAATAAAATTAAAAAAGAGCAGCTTACCAAGATTATTCTTGTGGGCGGACCAACCTACTGTCCATTAATCAGAGAAAAACTCAAAACACAGATATGCCCGAATATTGACTGCTCTGTTAATCCGATGACCGCTGTTGCAGTAGGTGCAGCCCTTTACGCGCAGAATATTGTGGTGGAGGATGATATTTCTGCCGATAAAATCAAGAATGCCGTGATTCTGGATATTACTAGTCCAAATATGAGTGTCAATGAGTCGGAATGGATTTCTTTCAAGACGGACAAAGCTCCGGCAGGGATGCAACTGGAATTTTCCAGAGCGGATGGTGCATGGTCTTCCGGAAGAATTGTCCTTGAGGACAATGCCGGGGTGGCAGAATTGTTTATGGAACTGAACAGGACCAACAGTTACTCTGTTTCCGGTTATGATGATGCCGGTAACAAGATAAATGTTTATCCGGAAACCATAACCATAATTAACGGCACTAAAGTTTCGAATGCGGTTCTTCCATACAATATATGTTACAGTTACCTGAATAAATATGAGAATGCTTATACTCTTAATCTGAATATGTCAAGTCTGGTTGCACCTTTTTCAGGACTGGAAAAGAACAATCCTCTTCCGGCCGTCGGAAAAAATGATAGCAGAATATGTCCTTTTTCAATTAATCCTGATTCTCCAAGATTTATAACCATACCTATTTATCAGGCTGATTATACGATCAGGGAGGAATCGAATGCTCTGTGCTATGAACATGTTACAGACATCGTAATTACCGGAAAGGAGATCGGAACGGCGGTTCGTGAAGGAGATCCGATTTACCTTACTTTGAAGGTTGATACGTCGGAGATGATGGAATTTGAAGCTTTTTTCCCGATTCAGGATGTTACTGTAAAAAAGAAAATTGAAATCGAAACCAGACTGGATAACGATCAAATCAAAGAAACCATCAATAACGTTTACTGGAGAGCCAAGTCACTTGTAGATCAGATGCGTGATGCGGGTGTTTCGGTAACTTCTCTAGACAGGCAGGCAGATAGGATTGGGCTGAATTTCAGTGCATTACAAAATGGATACTATAATGCTGAACCTTCTGCTGTCTTACAGGAAGCACGTCGTGCTCTGATTAATATTGATAATATGTTTTTCAAAAATGAAAGGAAAATTCTCAAACAGTTTATCAATAATATGAAGAACAGAAAAGTTGATCCTAATAACGAGAAACAATGGAAAGCTTTATTATCAGCCCTTCCTCCAGATGAAACAATTGAAACGATGGACATAAATGATCTGAAAACTCTTTGTAAGTCCGGCAACAGCATTGCAAATGATTTATCAGCTGGTCTTTCCAATGCGAAGACTTTGCGGAACTGGTACATAAGTGGAGAATACACACAATTTAATGATCCGGTTGAAGCAGAGAGACTGCTTGACAAACTTAACGAAATTGGTTTTGACAATTTATCTCATCCTGAATATTATGCAACGTTAGGTAGTCTTATTAAACTAATACCTACCAATTATTTTACAAACTCTGAAGGTTATCTGGAATAAGCTCCTGCTGATCTATGGCTTCCATCGGGCAACTGAAATTAAAAAGGATGATCTGCGAACGGATGATCATCCTTTTTTCATGGTAAATTCAGAGCTCCTGTCTGTACGTTATTTTTACCGGTAGTATCAAAAGTGACTTATCGGCCGGAGCGGAATGGCCAATCACCATCCAATTTTGGTAAACAGCTTCTATACCCTTATTGGATCTGTATTTTTTACAGCGCGCGGTTTTTCTAATCACATGGCTGTTGTACGCTACTGCAAAAAATCCTCAAAAGTGATAGAATTTCAAAATTTTGATGTGCTTCTGTTGCAATACGGATTATCTAGTAGAATAATAGGAAAAGGATTTGTTTAGGGGAACGTTTTTTATGGACAGCGGGGATGACAGAGGGCTTGATTTAGGATATCAGTCTCTGGCAGACATGTATGATGATATTTTCGTCAGATATGCTGATCGCCCCATGCTGCTTAATTTCGGAGTTTCGTTTACCTACGCAGAGATCGATACTTTGAGTATGAACTTTGCCAAATACCTGCAGGGATCTCTTCATATGCAGAAAGGGGAGAGAATTGCTCTGGTTATGCCCAATATAATCCAGATGCCGATTGCGATTATCGGAGCTCTGAGAGCCGGACTGTCTGTAGTAAATGTAAATCCGCAGTATACCTCAAGAGAGATGCATTATCAGATCCTGGATTCCGGCGCAACAACTGTGGTCATTCTTGAGAATTTTGCTGATCGGCTCAGTGAAATAATTGATTACACCCTGGTTAAGAATGTTATTGTCACTAAACTGGGTGATATGTTTTCAAATCCTAAACGTTATTTTTATAATCTGCTCAACAAATATTTCAATCACGGTTGTCCCAAGTATCATTTTAATGTTAAAACGGTATCCTTCAATCATGCCCTTAGGCATGGTGCAAGAGCGGAATTCCGCAGAGATGAAAGGGAGCTTGACGATCTTGCCTTCCTCCAGTATACCGGAGGTACCACCGGCAGACCTAAGGGTGCAATGCTCAGTAATGCCAATCTGCTTTCCAATATGGCCCAGATTATCCTGCTTTACGGCTCTGTTCTTCATTACGGCGGTGAACGGCTGATTGCGGCACTTCCTCTGTATCATGTTTTTGCCCTTACCGTTAATCTGCTGTTTATGAGCAGGATCGGGGGATATATTGATCTTATAACTGATCCGCGCAAACTCAGACTGATGGTCCGTGATATGATACAGTTCAGACCTACCTGTATTACCGGAGTCAATACTCTGTTCAACGCTCTTACCTTTAATGATGACTTTGCCGCCAGATTCAAAAAGAATGATTTCCACCTCGTGATTGGAGGCGGAATGGCGATTCAGCGTTCGGTTGCCCAGCGCTGGAAGGATATTACAGGTACTTTTATCAGTGAAGGTTACGGCCTTACTGAATGTTCACCGATAGTTGCAGTGGTCAGTGCTGATCAGGGGGAGTATACCGGCAGTATCGGTAATCCTCTTCCTTATACCAAGATCAAGATTATGGATCAGAACAGTACAGAGATTACCGGGTACAATCAGGAAGGTGAACTCTGGGTCAAGGGTCCGCAGGTTACCTCCGGTTACTGGAAACGCGAAAAGGATACCCAGAATGCACTTTTTGACGGCTGGTTCAAGACCGGTGACATTGTGGTGCGTCTGCCTAACGAACAGCTGAAAATAGTGGATCGCAAGAAGGATATGATTCTGGTATCCGGATTCAATGTTTATCCTAATGAAATAGAAGAAGTTGTTGCCACCCATTATAAGGTCAAGGAGGTTGCCGCAATAGGTGTCAAGAGTGAAAACAGCGGTGAACAGGTAAAGATATTCGTGGTAAAGAAAGATCCGTCCCTGACCCAGGAGGAGATTATCGCCCACTGTTACAAATATCTGGCCCACTACAAGGTTCCTAAAAAGGTTGAATTCATGAATGAGTTGCCTAAGTCGAGTGTGGGTAAAATTTTAAGAATTGAATTAAGAAAAAAGGAAAATGAGCGAAAATAATTCCGAGTACATACTCGTAGACAATGCTGAGAAAATGCAGCTGGTGCTGGCATCACTTGCTTCCAGCAGTAAAATAGCAATCGATACGGAATTTGTCCGCATATCAACCCTGCATCCGATTGTAGCTCTGGTTCAGCTCAATGACGGAGTCAATACCTTTCTGGTTGATCCGATAATTCTTCCGCCTGAGCAGATGGAACTTTTCTGGAATCATCTGACCGAAAGTGAAACTTTACTGATTTTCTTTGCTATGCATGAAGATCTTGATTTAATTAAATTCTATTCAGGAAGACTGCCGAAAAGAGTGGTGGATCTGCAGTGGATGGCAGGATTTATGGGATTGTCCCCGAAACTCGGGCTGGCCTCCCTGGTTGAAAAGATCCTCGGGATTACAATCCTTAAAGATCAGACTACCAGTATCTGGATGCAGCGTCCGCTTACTCCGGATCAGCTGCGCTACGGTGCGGTGGATGTAAAATATCTGATCCAGGTTTACGATCTGATGCAGCATAAACTTGAAGAACTTGGTAATGATGATTATTTCCAGCAGGATCTGCAACTACAGGTTGAAACTGCGGTGGTACCGTTTGATCCCCGTCTTGGCTATCTTAAATATCACGCTGACTGTCTTACCGCTTTTGAAACTGCCAAGCTGAGGGAACTGGTTAATTTCCGCCAGAGAATTGCAGAGGAAAAAAATATCTGTCTTAAGCATGTTGTTCCGAATCACCTGCTGATCAAACTCTGTCAGAAATCGGTAAGGAACCAGATCACTCTGCAGAAGATCGGACTTCACTGGAAGAGTATCCGGGAGTACGGCGCCGAACTGATAAAACTTCTCAATCATCCACCGGCAAGCTATGATTATGACGGAATTCTTGATCATCCTATACCGAGTCCGGAATGCAAGGGTGAATTAGCTCAGAAACTGTTCGATATTTTTAACAGTTTTGCTGATGAACGCGGTATTGATCACGGAGTCATGACTTCCCACAAAAGACTGGGAGAACTGATTGTATATCTGGCTTCAACAAGCAGTGACAGACAGTTCCTTGATTATCCGTATCTGCTTCGATCAAAATGGAGGCTGGATTTGATCAGAGATGTTTTGATTCAGTACTTCCCTTTTGAGCCGCTGTTACGTATTGAAAGCGAGACAGTTGAGTAAATCTGTTTTTTGATCTGCAGAAAATAAAAGCTCCTGATTGCATGCAGTCAGGAGCTTTTATTTTACACACGAATTCAAAACGTTGATAAGGATGTTTAATGCAAGTGCAAATACCAAGTTGCAGTGTTTAGAATAAACACTGCGGGGATCTGTAATTTCCCGCAACAATACAACGTGCGGCCGGTGGCTGCATTGTTGGGACAGCAGTTTAGCAGACTCAGACTAGATTTTCAGTGTCTGAGCCTTGTCATCGCCTTCGCCATCTTTCTGATCATCAGGCAGATTAACGGTAAGTTCAATTACATCATCGCTTGAATCAATCTTACCGACACTGATTTTATCTGCTTCAAGTTTGGTCTGGTAGTATTCATTAACAACCTGAATAACTGCAGCTTTGATTTTCTGAATCAGTTCAGATCTTTCTTCGCCGGTGGTATTGGTTTGAGCAATACAAACTGACAGCAATCTTTCTTTAGCTTTCTGGGCAGAGGTTTTTTCTTTTGTTTTTTTGAATAATTTTGTAAAAACACCCATAATAATCCACCTTAATTATTTCTTGCGAAACAGTTTGGAAAGGAAACCCTTTTTCTTTTCTTCTGTAATAAAACGCAACGGTATATCCTTGTTCGGATAAAGCAGACGCTCTACGGTATCTTCATATGCTGCAGCTGCATTGCTGTTTTCGTTCAGAATAACCGGATCACCGGCATTGGAGGCGGTGATGATATCCTGAGATTCCGGAATAACACCAATCAGATTAATCTTTAAAATTTCCTGAACATCATCGGTAGAGAGCATCAGACCGCTTTCCACACGTGACGGATCGTAGCGGGTAATCAGCAGGTGCTGCTTGATTGGATCTTCCCCTTTTTCTGCACGCTGTGACTTTGACTGCAGAATACCGAGTATTCTGTCGGAGTCACGGATGGATGATACTTCCGGATTGGTTACTACAATTGCCTCATCTGCATAATACAGAGCCATCAGGGCACCCTGTTCGATACCGGCAGGTGAGTCGCAGATAATATATTCAAAGCCCATGCTTTTGAGATCATTGATTACCTTGCCCACACCTTCCTTGGTCAGTGCATCCTTGTCCTTGGTCTGCGATGCAGCAAGGATGGACAGTTTGCCGTTGGAAAGATGCTTGTCAGGGATCAGAGCCTGGCTGAGTTTGGCTTCGCCCTGAATTACATTGATGAAATCAAATACGACGCGTTTTTCACAACCCATGATCAGATCGAGATTTCTCAGACCTACATCGAAGTCTATAACTACAGTCTTTTTCCCTTTTAATGCCAATCCTGTTGAAATTGCAGCTGAGGTGGTGGTCTTTCCCACACCGCCTTTACCGGAAGTTACAACAATAACGCGAGACATAATTCTTCCTTATATATCTTTTTATTCTTTATTTTAAATTAATCAGTTTTTCTTGTTTATGACTTCATATTTCATTTCATCATCCTTGCAGTGGATATGCACCGGCTGGTGATAAAATTCATTAGGAAACGAATCACCGTACTTGTATATTCCGGATACGGAAACCAGTTCCGGGTCGAAGTCATTGCAGGTTATGTGTGATTCAATGGCGGTACCTTCTGCCAGTCCAGCCAGACCGGAACATGCCCGTCCGTGGAGTTTTCCCTCTATCTGGATGTTGTAATCCGCCTTAACTTCAGCCCCTCTCGGAACATCGCCGATAATCAGCAGTGACTGCCCTTTGGCATACTTTGATTCTCCTGAATGAAGACTTGTCGGACAGTACATGGTGTTCTCTTTTGCCGGAGCCGCCGGAACTTCCACTTCCTTCACTACGGTAACGGTTTTGACCGTTTCCTGTACAGGTGCGGACTGCTGCTGGTTTACCACCAGATCCTTGGCTGCAGCTGCGTTGAACACTGTATAGCCGGCATTGAAAATTCTGCCCTTTATATCGTTACGTGTAACACCGGAGAAACCTACCAGAACAAAATTGTATTTCTTGGTCAGCGCCACGATATCATCGATTTCAGGAATATTGTCCACATCAGCGATGTTGATAATCAGCGGTGAATTGTAGAAATAGCTCTTGTACTCTGTTGTTTTTGCCAGCAGAATCTTCTCGATAGCTTCAAGACTGGAGTCGTGAAGTACAAGCGCCACAAAAGCCAAAGTTTGTGTTTTCAGCTCATTGGGGGTAGTCATTTTTTGCTTTGTTCCTATGTGCAGTAACGTTTCAAATTTGCGCTAATTATAGCATACAGCAAGATCTTTTGTATAAATAATTGGCCGTATTTGCTGTTGCCGCATGGTCTTTGACTAACAATTTTTCTGTTTTGTTAATAAGATCAAATCCGCGTAATTTTGCATCTGTTCTCAGTAATCACCGGTATAGTCTGCTAGTATTGCAGAAGATAATCATGATGGATGTTGGGTTATGAAAAATTCAGTTTTTAAAAGGGGGCTTGCGCTCATGTCTCTTTGGGGGTTCCTGTGCGGGTGCGGATTTGCCGCAGGCAGTTCAATTACCGCTGATAATGCGTTTGATCATGTTGCAGGGCAGTGGTTTGACATCAACGGTGACACCGTGCTCAGAGTGGATCGGGACACAATTACCCTGAAATTCGGTGAAAGATATTCTGTAGACTGCAAATACCGGTTCAAGCAGGAGGGGGACAGTCTGTATATCAAGCTTGTCAATCCTGAATTTCCTATTTCCTATCTCCAGATTGTAGATGACTCCAAGATCATTGCCTTCGAGGAGATCCTGGATGCGGACGGACACCGGTATGATTTTGTCAGAAAGGATCAGATTGAAAAGGAACTGGCGGTTACTGATCACAGCCGGAATATGCCCAAGCTGATTGAATCGGATGTAATTGAGGAACTGGAACTGTCCTTCACTCTCGGTCGCGGGCGCAGCTATGAACTTCCAGACTACTGGCCTCATGGCCGGTATTCTTTGAGACTGGATAAATCGTCCGGAGGCTACAGCTTTGATTTTACCGTGATGGGGGATTCTTACGTGGCCGCCTCGGTTAAAAAGAATGTCGATGCCGGATTTGCCCTGCAGCTTGCCCGGTTTATCTCCCGGCAGGGGCTTCCGTCCCACAACGGCTACTACCGCAGCAACAGCAGATCTCTGCCCGGTTACAGCCTTTTCGTCTCTTATGAATCCGGCGAGAAACTTAGTATCAGGGCAGGCGGAAATGCCGCCGACAGCTGCATATTTGATTTGAAGTCTCTGATGGAATATATCAGAAGCACTCCCCAGCTGGCGGAGGATTTCATAAATCGTGAAATAGCACCGAAGGCGGATAATGACCATTAACAGCTTTATTGACAGATCTATGCTGCAGAAATCCGCAGTGTAGATTCATCTGAAATCTCAACTTTATTTGTTTTTAACTTAAATATTTAAAGTTTTATATTCTTTATAATTAATAATCTTAATCATAATAGCGTCGAGTTTGGGTTTTTTCTCATAAAGTGATAGAATCATTGCCCGTGTAACCGGAGCGGTGCCGCCGCTGCGGTCCGCGAGCAAATTAATGAAGATAAAACAATGTGAGTGAATACTAAATGAACGGTTGTTTTCTGCTGCTGATAACAGTGGCTTATTTTGTGTTTTTCTATTTCGTATACGGAAAGTTTCTCAGCAAGGTTTTTAAAATTGACCCTAGCAGAAAGACTCCTGCCTATACCCGCTACGACGGTATAGACTATACCCCGACTTCCCCGTATGTTCTTTTCGGACATCATTTTGCCTCAATTGCCGGAGCAGGTCCGATCATCGGTCCTATCGTGGCTTCTGAAATAGGCTGGATCCCTGCTATCCTGTGGATCTTCATCGGATGTGTCTTTGTAGGGGCAATGCATGATTTTGCCGCCATGTTCCTGTCGGTGAGAAATCAGGGTAAATCCATTGCCTTTGTTATTGAAAAGCTGATCGGTTACGGCGGTCGTCTGATATTCTCCATGTTCTGCTGGGCCACTCTGATCCTGGTGGTTGCGGTATTCGGTATTATGATTGCCGATATTTTTGTCAAAACACCTTCAGTTGCCACCGCTTCAATTCTGTTCATACTGATGGCACCGGTATTCGGTTTCTTTGTAAACAGAAAACTCATGAATATTTTAGTTGCAACACTCATCTTTGTTCCGTTGACATTCGCCACGGTTTTTGTCGGTATCAGTTTCCCTTTCGATCTGATTAAACTGGGCTGGGTTGCCGGCGAGGAACAGTGCCGTCTGGTATGGCTGGCAGTGCTGGGCGTGTACATCTTTATCGCATCGGTGGTTCCGGTGCAGTGGCTGCTGCAGCCCCGCGACTATCTCAATTCGTTCCTGCTGTATGCGCTGCTGATTGCCGGATTTGTCGGAATACTGCTGTTTGCTCCTTCCATTGAACAGACCGGTTATCTTGGAATGACTGTTCATACCCATAACGGTGACACCAGTGTATTCCCGACACTGTTTATTCTGATTGCCTGCGGTGCCTGCTCCGGATTCCACTCCCTTGTTGCATCAGGTACCAGTTCAAAACAGATAGCATCGGAAAGTCATATTCAGCCGGTCGGATACGGCGGAATGCTGGTTGAAGGCGTGCTCGGCGTGATGTCACTGCTTACAGTAATCTACCTGAGTGATGTATCTTTCGGCGAGGCGGTAAAGCATCCGCAGCTTGCATTTGCCGACGGTATGAGTGAGTTCATTACCAAAATCGGTCTTTCAAGGGAACTGTCTCATCCGTTCATTTCACTGGTGCTGGCCGCATTTATGATGACGTCCCTTGATACAGCAACCCGTCTAGGCAGATTTGTTTGGCAGGAAATTCTTACCGGCAGGGGTACTTCAGCTGAGGCTCAGATCAGAAATCCGCTGATCAAATCAGTTTTCGGATTCCTGTCCAATTCAGTGATTGCATCCATGATTATTGTAGGACTTGCAGGTTATCTGGCCTGCAGCGGACAGGGAACCTCCATCTGGCCGGTATTCGGAGCCGCCAACCAGCTGCTTGCCGCTCTGACTCTGCTGGGGATCTCTCTGTATCTGATCAGAATCAAGAGCCATTCCTATATCGCACTGATCCCGATGCTGTTCATGATGGTTATGAGTTCATGGGGTCTGATAGATATTATCCGGACCAGAGAGGGGGTTCTGGTCTATGCAAGCGGACTTCTGCTTCTCCTGACGGTATTCCTGGTTATTCTGGCGTTTAAACGTCTGGTGCCTGGTGCAGAACAGAAAGCAGTAAACGATCCATAATAACCTTTAAGGTAATTATGGCTTTTGCTTAGTCTAAGTGATTTCGCTGAAAAGTGAATGAACTACGTTATGAGAGAATGAAT
>ONPL01000084.1 GCA_900319705.1 uncultured Pseudomonadota bacterium
TTTCCTATAAAAAGTTAAGTCTTATTGAAAAAAGAAAAGGTTGGATTGTTGATTTTAAACAATCTTAAGCAGCATCAAAGGTTATTATGGAGCGTTTACCTACCACAATGTAAAAACCGGTTTCAAATCGTACTTCATAAGTTTTGACAACGGATCCAGACTTGAACTGATGACAAGATCTGAACTGTTTGACGATCCGCAGATCAGCGGCTGCCGGACCGGTTACATTCATATTGCCTTTTCAGTGGGAAGCAGGCAGAAGGTTGATGAACTTACAGAAAGACTCAGACAGTCGGGCTATGAGGTTATGAGTGTACCGCGGGTAACCGGAGACGGATATTACGAAAGCTGTGTTGCTGCAGTGGAGGGAAATCTGGTGGAAATAACCGTCTGAAGAGATCGGTTTTCGTTTAATTCTGTATGAATTTCTTTATTTTAACAAAAACAAACCACCGCCGGAGCATTACTGCTTCGGTGGATGTTGTTCCTGTCTTATGTAAACTGAAGAAACAGATGATAATCCGCAGACCGGGATTATCTGGCTCTGAATACAATACGACCCTTTGATAAATCGTATGGAGTCAACTGTACGGTAACCTTGTCACCGGTCAGAATTCTGATATAGTTTTTTCTCATTTTGCCGGAGATGTGGGCAATAACTTCATGACCGTTTTCCAGCTGAACGCGGAATGTTGTGTTTGGCAGAGTTTCAACGATGGTACCCTGCATTTCAATGTTATCTTCTTTAGACATATTTCCTCTTATGGATATTAAACCGTCGCTATATTACCAAATCTTGGGATTTTGTAAAGATTTTTTTGACCGGAAACAGCCGGCGCACTGTCTGCAGAACAGCTCCGCAAAAAGGCTGCTGTACCGTACACCGGCCCGGGAAATCCTAAGAACGTGGGCTGTCATCCTGCCGGCCGGAAAATTCCCGGGAGAGAAAATATTCCGAGGTTGCAAAAATATGTTCCGGCTGCGGTATGACCGAATATATTTTCTGGATCCTGCCGAGGTATTCGGCTCTTGTCATCTGCTGTGCACCCATGCTTTCAAGATATTCATTCGGCAGCTGGCAGTCGATGAAACTTACGGAATGTTCGATGCACCAGCTGCACAGGGCCGTCATGGCCAGTTTCGAGGTGTTTGATTCGATGCTGAACTGGGATTCACCGCAGAAGATCCCGCCGGTAACAAGACCGTACAGTCCGCCGGCCATCTGATCATTTTCATTGTAGACTTCGAAGGAGATGAAATTCGGCTGTTTCGGATAAAGTTCGATGTACGGTGCTGAAATCCAGGTTCCTCTGTCGTCATGGCGGTGCTGTGCGCAGTTTCTCACCGTCCCGGCGCGATCCCGGTTGATCCAGATCCGGTAGCGGTGGTGTCGCAGAAATTTTCTCAGGGTACGGTTGATGTACAGCTGCCGGGGCTGCAGCACACAGCGCACCGGAGGACAGAACCAGAAGGGTTTTCCGTCCTGGATGAACCAGGGGAATACGCCTCGACGGTACGCCGCCTGAAGCCAGGGGGTGGAGAACTGTCCGCCCACGGCAATCAGTCCGTCAAGATCGTCCCGGATCCCCAGATGCTCCGCATCAAAGGCAAACTCGGGATGATCCTGCGGAACGCTGTCCGCATCGAGAACCGGAACGTGCCGGCTGTGTCCTGAACTCATAATGCCTAGTCAGCACTGAGACTGTTGAGATATTTTTCAGCATCAATGGCCGCCATGCAGCCGGTTGCAGCAGAGGTGATTGCCTGCTGATAGATTTCGTCGGCCACGTCACCTGCGGCGAAAATGCCGGGAACATTGGTTGAAGTGCGGCTGTACGGCTTGCGGTTGGTAATGATGTAGCCGTTGTGCATGTCGATCACCGGATCTATAAAATCGGTGTTCGGTTTATGACCGATGGCCACGAAAACTCCGTCGACCGCAATGTATTTCATTCCCTCGGTCTTGGTATTTTTTACGGTCAGACCTTCAAGATGATCCTCTCCCATGAATTCCACCGGAACGGAATCAAGATGAAGAACAATTTTTCCCTCTTCAGCAAGAGCCATGATTTTGTCGGTAAGAACCTTTTCCGCCCTGAAGGTATCGCGGCGGTGGATCAGGTTTACCTTTTTGCAGATCCCTGCAAGATAGATGGCATCGGTAATTGCGGTGTTTCCTCCTCCGATTACGGCCACCTCTTTATTTCTATAAAAGAATCCGTCACAGGTTGCGCAGGCTGAGATGCCGCTGCCGATGAATCTGTTTTCACTTTCAAGTCCGAGATATTTTGCCGATGAACCGGTGGCAATAATCACCGCGTCGGCGGTATAGCTGTCGCTTTCGCCGATCAGCAGGTACGGACTGGTACTGAAATCGGTGCGCTGTACGGTATCGTTGATGATTTCGACATCAAGCTGTCTTACGTGTTTTTCAAGACTGTCCATCAGTTCAAATCCTGACGGGTAATTGAATGCACCGGGCCAGTTTTCAATGGATGAGGTCTGGATCAGCTGTCCGCCGACCTCGGTTCCGGTAATCAGACAGGGAGAAAGTCCTGCACGGGCAAGATAGATGGCGGCAGTGTAGCCTGCAGGGCCGGAGCCCACAATTATTACGCGCTTTTGCATATAACACCTTCCTTTGTTTCTTTATTATCCTGCCGGTAGTGCCGGAATTTAGCTTTTTTGTCAATGTTATAATGTTTTTCCCGTCTTTTATAATAGTGATCCGGCTGACGGCAACTTTTGAATTTAACTACAATTCAATCTAAATTGCAAATTTTTTATTCTGAACGCCGCCGGAGCTTCGGGTGCGGCGGGCAAAAATCTGTTTTTTAAAAACGCTGTATGATGTTATAATTCTTATTTGTTTTACTTTATCGGTTTGAACATAAATCAGGATTATTGGGGCTTTAAGAAGTGTTTTTTTACAACAAAGATCGGCAGCTCAGCGGACCTCGCCGGATAACAGAGTCGTGTTTCATTCTGTTGGTGATTCTTTCAGTTTTCATTTTCATTGCCATTGCCTCGCATGACGGACAGGATCCGAGCTGGTCCCAGACCGGTTTCTCACAGCAGACCAACAATCTGGTCGGCAAGATCGGCGCCAGCATTTCCGATGTGCTGCTTAGTTTCATCGGCTACGGGGCATATATGATCCCGCTGATACTGCTGTACCTTGGTTTCTGTATTCTGATTAAAAAGTTCAAACTGCTGGAACTTGACTGGTTCACCATCGGTCTGCGTGTCCTGGGTTTCTGCTTCATATTCTGCTCGGTCGAGGTTCTGATCAGCATGAATGTGCTCAACAACGGCTCCTTTAACTCCGGCGGTATTGTAGGTACCATTCTCTCCGCGCTTTCGATTTCATATCTGAACGAGCTTGGAACATCCCTGCTGTTTCTGTGTCTGTTCCTGTGCGGCATCCCGCTTTTTACCGGGGTATCATGGCTCACTGTGTGCGATGTTATCGGTGATCTGTTTTTCAATATTGTTTTCTACAAGTCCATCCGTGATCGCAGACTGGCCGAGGAGCAGCTTGCCAGCCTTATGACCAACAAGGAGCAGGTAAAGGCCTCCGATGAGCAGGATTCAAAATATACCACTATTGATCCGAAAACCGGATTTGCTGTCTACCTTCGTGATGACGATGAACTGCGCTATGCCGGTTCCGCCTATGATGATGACGATCCTCCGCTGCTGCTTAAAACAGGGGAGGGCAGAGCCGCACAGTCCGCTGAAACAAAGAGTCCTGAACCAAAGGTTAAGGAAACCCCGGCAAAACCGGATACTTCAAGAATTGTGGATCTTACTGAACAGCGGGCAAAGCAGAGCGCCCGCAGTGATGAAAGGGTTGAGCCTGAACTGAATCTTGATTTTGCCTCCGCGGCATCTTCAAAGCCTGCCCATACCCCGGCTGAAAGAACTGAGAACCGTACCGCTGCAGTCAGCGAACCTGCTGTTTCTCCTGCTCCTGCCGCCGCCCGTCCGGTTCAGCCGGTAACTGTCGCAGCTCCGGTTTCACCGCAGCGTGAACCTGCTGTTTCAGCACCGGTTCGTACACCTGTCCAGGCTGCACCGCGCCCTGCCGTACAGAATACCGCTTCAGCACCGGTTCCACCTTCAACCGCTCCGGCTGTGAAGCCTGCCGCTGCACCTGCCCGTCCGGCATCAGATCCGGTGGTGGTGGATTTTACCGCCAGAAGCGCCGCCGAGGCCCCGGCTCCGGCTGCATCCGTCCAGGCAGCTCCTGCAGTCTCCCCGGATGACGATATCGACAGATTTCTTGATTCCATCGAACCGGATGCAGAATCCGTTCTCGACAAGTATGAAGATTACCGCATTCCTGCATTTGATGACACGGATCTGGCAGCAGATGATTTCGATGAAACCCCGTCATCTGCTGCGGCCACGGAACGTCAGCAGCAGAATACCGGCTTAAGTTCTGCTGAACCTGAAGAATCAGACTCTGATCTCTCAGGTGTTTCCTCCCGTCCGTATACCAGCGAGGCTGAGGAACAGCAGCTGAAAAATGCTCCGTGGGCCCAGGAACCGGGGCAGGATACTGATCCTCTGTCAGATGCGCCGGAAACAGATTTTGAATCTGCTGGAACCGCTGCCGCCAGTTCTATGGTTGATGATGCCCGTCCGTTCTATCCGAAATATGATGAAGTCAAACTCAGGGATGCCTACAGTCCTGATGTTCTGCCGGGTACAGATCTGCTGCGCAGTGTTCCGCAGCGTAGCAGGGAGATCCCGCGTGAACAGCTTGAACAGCTCGGCCTGCTGATTGAACAGAAACTCAAGGAGTTCAGGATCGAGGCGGCGGTTGTCGGTTATGAAAGAGGTCCGGTTGTTACCCGTTTCTCGCTGCAGCTGTCTCCGGGAACCAAGGTTTCCACCATCAACAATATCTCCCGCGATCTGGCGCGTGAACTTGCCGCCAAGAGTCTGCGCGTGATTGATATTATTCCTGGAACCACCTATGTGGGGCTTGAAATTCCGAATTCGGAACGTACCACCATTTTCTTCAAGGAACTCATCGACAGCAGTGAGTTCCAGAATTCACGGGATAAACTGACCTGCGCCCTCGGTTGCGACATCGTCGGCAAACCTGTGGTTATGAACCTGGCGAAAATGCCGCACCTGCTGGTTGCCGGTACCACCGGTTCCGGTAAGTCCGTGGGTGTGAACGGTATGATCCTTTCCATGCTGTACAAGGCAACCCCGGATGATCTGCGTCTGATTATGATCGATCCTAAGATGCTGGAATTCTCCTCCTACAACGATATACCGCATCTGCTTACCGAGGTGGTGACCGATATCAAGCTTGCACCTAACGCACTCAGATGGTGTGTCGGTGAAATGGAGCGACGCTATAAGCTTATGATGAAACTCGGGGTTAAGAAGATTGATGAATTCAACGAGAAGGTGGTCAAGGCCATCGACATGGGAACCCCGATCCTGGATCCGCTGTGGGACCCTACCGCCCAGCTCAGTGACGAGCGTCCGTATCTTAAAAAGCTTCCTTACATTGTAGTGGTTATTGATGAACTTGCAGATATGATGATGCAGGTCGGAAAACTGGTGGAGGAGCTGATTGCCCGTCTGGCTCAGAAGGCCCGCGCCGCCGGTATTCACATGATCATAGCAACCCAGTCTCCGCGTTCCGACGTGCTCACCGGTCTGATCAAGAGTAACATTCCTTCCCGTGTGGCATTTACTGTGGCCAACGGTATGGAATCACGCATTATTCTTGAGCAGCAGGGCGCTGAATGTCTGCTTGGCAACGGTGACATGCTGTTTAATCCTACCGGATCCAACAATCCGATCCGTGTTCACGGCGCCTATGTCTCCCCTGATGAAATCGACAGAATTGTGGAATTCTGGAAACAGCAGGGTGAACCTGAATACGTTGACACCGTGCTGGATGATGAAATCACCGAGGAAAACGCCCTTCCAAGTGAAAAGGCTGAACTTGAAGCCAGCCGCAACGCCAGTGCCGGCGATGATCTGCTGCCTGCCGCCGTAAGACTGATCCTTGACAACAATTCAGCCTCGGCATCGCTGCTGCAGCGCCGTCTGGGAGTGGGATTCCCGCGTGCCGGCAAAATTGTGGATCAGCTTGAAGATCTCGGACTGATTTCAAAACCGCTCAATTCCGCGGGCAAACGCAACGTAATCAAGGATCGCTGTGAAGCCTTCCTTGAAAGCAACGGCAGCGATACCGGCGCTATCAACAGTTTCGGTTATGACGGATATTAGTTGTTCGTCCGTGCTTGCATCCTGACGCGGTTTGGTTTAAATTGCAGATAACGGATGCCGGTTTCAGCCGGTGCCGCATAGTCTGATAACATAAGGAGAACCACATGAAACTGACTGATATTGCCTGCGGTGTACTGATGATGGCGGCTTTTCAGATCTGCCAGGCTTCCGATGCCGATGATCTGCTTGCCAGAACCAAAGCTCTTAAAGCGCTTGCCGCTGATTTCCATGAAGTGATTGAGGATGAGGACGGACTGGAACTTGAAAGCTACGACGGAAAGCTGAAGATCAAAGTTGCCGGAAAATCATTCCGCCTCGATACAGACGGGGATGAAGGCAGCTCGGTGGTATGTGACGGACATGATCTGTACAGTTTTGACCGTGCGGTTTCCCAGGTGTCTGTTTTCTCCTTTGACAAGGTGGTGCAGAATTCTCCTTTCTGGCTGGTGATCGATCCAAGTCCCGAGGTCCTTGCAAAATTCAAAATTTCCAAAGCCGGTGCCGGCAGTTTCAATATAAAATCTGAAGATCAGAACGTTCTTTATAATGTGTCTTTCGATAAAGACGGTCTGTCATCCATCAGATATGTAGATCAGAACCGTCAGAGTGTAACCTATACCCTGAAGAACCGTGATTTCGGCTATGCTCCGAAGGATGCTGATTTCGTTTTCACCATTCCTGAAGGGGTTACCGTAGATGACCAGCGGTAATCTTGATCTGTTTTCAATGCAGCAGGACGACGATGAAGGGACAAAGGAACAGCGGGATTTCCTTCCGCTAGCCGCCCGTATGCGTCCGCGCACCATTGATCAGTATATCGGTCAGGAGCACATCCTGGCTCCGGGTAAACCGCTGCGGCGGGCCATTGATCAGGGGATCTGTCAGTCCCTGGTTCTGTGGGGACCGCCGGGAACCGGTAAAACAACTCTGGCCGAGATTATCGCCCGCCATTCCCATGCCAGGGTGGAGAAAATCTCCGCCGTTACCTCCGGCATCAAGGAAATCAGGGCCGCCATCGATACCGCTGAGCAGAACCGTCTGTTCGGCCGGAAGACTATTCTGTTTGTGGATGAGGTGCACCGGTTCAACAAAAGTCAGCAGGATGCGTTTCTGCCGTATATCGAAAACGGTACCATCTTTTTTATAGGTGCCACCACTGAAAATCCATCCTTCGAACTTAACAATGCTCTTCTTTCCCGTCTGCGTGTCTATATAATCCGGAAGCTTGACCGTGACAGTCTGCTTGCCATTGTCAACCGGGCGCTGACGCAGGATCAGGAACTGAGCAGGCTTAAGGTGGAGTTTGAGGATAACGCACTTGATATTCTGCTTGACTACGCCGGCGGTGACGGCAGGCGGGTTCTTAATTTTCTGGAGGCGCTGATCGACTGTGCCCCGATTTCTCAGGACGGAGTCACCAGGATCGGAGTGTCCCTTATTACTGAAACCCTGGGTGAAAAGTCCGCGGTCTATGACAAGAAGGGTGACAGCTACTACGATTATATTTCAGCTCTCCATAAATCCATCCGCGGCTCGAATGCCGACGGCGCTCTGTACTGGTATGCCAGAATTGTGGCCGGAGGCGGAGATCCGCTCTACGTGGCACGCCGTCTGCTGGCTATAGCATCCGAGGATATCGGCAACGCAGATCCCAATGCCATGAGAATCGCAATCAATGCCTGGGACTGCTTCGAAAGAGTCGGAGCGGCCGAAGGGGAGAGGGCTATCGCCCAGGCGATTGTCTATATGGCGGCGGCACCGAAAAGCAATGCTGTTTATGTTGCCTGGAACAAGGCAAGGCAGCTGGCGGCACAGACCGGGGATCTTCCGGTTCCGCTTTATCTTCGTAACGCTCCTACCAAGCTGATGGAGGCTATGCACTGTCATGAGGGCTACCGCTATGCCCATGATGAAGAGAATGCCTATGCAGCAGGTGAGTGCTATCTTCCTCCTGAAATCAGAAATACAGTTTTCTATGAGCCGAACCAGCGGGGCATGGAAATAAAAATTTCTGAGAAACTGGCCAGATTGCGTGAACTTGACCGCAACAGTACCAGAAAACGTTATCCTGATTAATCTGTCCGGATTTCCGGAACCGGTAGAGCTGTTGAAACTGATATCGTTCCGGATCTTTTTTACCTCGTTTCAATTAATTTCCTATCCTTTCCGGTACCTGCAACTGAGGCTGTATTCATTCTGCGGCGGAATGATTGAGTTTGGTTGTTGCTGAAAATAGTGCTCCTATTGGTGAATATTCAGTTTCAGTTATGCGGAGACTCACTTAGTACACCTGTTTTAAACCTTAAAGCCGTTTGAATTACCGGTAAAATTACAAAATTACCCGTTTTTCAAATCTGTCAGATTTGAAAACATGAAAAACGGGTAAAAATATACAAAATTAAACAATTTCCAGAACTGTCAGATTTGGAAATAGGAAAATGAATAAAAAACAAACAAAATTAAACGATTTCCAGAACTGTCAGATTTGGAAATAAGAAAATGAATAAAAAATACACAAAATTACGCGATTTCCAGAACTGTCAGATTTGAAATTAAAAAAAATAATAATAAACAATATAAATATGTTGCGCATTATTAAATTAGTGCTATAATGAAGTCATTGAGTTGATTGATTCGGTCCTTCGTTAAGGCCTGAATAATTGATAGGCACACAACGGAAGAGTTTTTAATTCCGAAAGGAATTGACCGATGTGGTATTAGTTTCTGTTATTTTTATTTTTCCTTATTTTTTGTTTTTAAAGCCTCCGCAAGGAGGCTTTGTCAGAAACCTGAGAAAAATGAAAGACATTGTTTACCAGAATCGTATGCTAATCAGGAGAGATACAGTTTCATTTGATTATTCCTTATTAATTTGTTAGAGAATAAAGCCTCCGCAAGGAGGCTTGGTTAAGGAAATTGATGATATTTTGCAAAGAGATTTACTAAAACCGTACGTTTAAAGTTTTCATTTTTTTATCCTTGTTCTTTGTCTTACGGACTAGTTTAAAGCCTCCGCAAGGAGGCTTGGTTAAGGAAATTGATGAT
>ONPL01000048.1 GCA_900319705.1 uncultured Pseudomonadota bacterium
TTTGGGCGTCCTCTTATTCCTTTTTCCTCTCTTCTCACTGTACAATTTTTAGCTTTTTGCTCATCACTTTTTACCAAATCAGGTTCGATCGCTGATTTTTTATTCAACAGTTTATTCATCGAGTCATCCTGATGCTCCCCTGTTAACTGAAGTTTATTCCAAATGCGATCACAATCCGGACCAAACTGCTGTCAGAATTTGATGACGAGATGATTGAAGCAGCGACAACAAAAGTGCTTTTGCAGTGAAACAGCTATCGGTATTTTGGGGAATGGAGAGAAAAAGAAAGACGAAATACAAAGAAGAAAAAACGAAATTGATCAGTACAGCAGGATGGACTGCAAAATTCAGGGTACCTGCCGACAGGTTTCAGGAAGTACCCGTAATGTTTATAACGTAAGAGAACTACTTGTTATGAGAATTCACAGGAGCTTCCGATGGATGAGCTCCACTTCTGCCGGCAGGAGGATCCTGCACTTTGGTTTGAATAGAAGGATTATTATCCAGTCCGAGTCTTGCAATTTCACGGTAGGAAACATTCTGCCCCATAACGATCAATCCTAGATCATCAATATCCTTATATACCGCGTAGAACAGATTTTTATTTCTATCCTCCCCATTTTCGGCGGAGCCATCTCGGCATCTGAAATAATAGCGGTTATTTTTGGTATCAAGGTTGATCAGCTTAGGATCAAAGCATGGAATAAAATCACGGATAAAATAACCGAAAACCTCCACCTCGTCATACTTTTTACCTATAGCCTTGTCAAATCTGCCGAAATACACCACTGAGTCATAACCGTCATGATTTTTTCTGAAAACCACAGATTCATCAAAATTTTTACTCCATTTGACAATTTCCGGATGTTTCTGAAAACTGTCTATATACCATCCCTCAGGTATTGCCCATGACGATGACACAGCAAAAACCAGGGTCAGCAGCATTTTATTTCTGATCTTCAACTTCCAGCCCCTTGATAAATTCATCGATTTCCACAAATTCAACATTATATGCACCTATCAGCAGCAGCTGACCGTGGCTTTCTCTGATGTACAGAGTATACTTTGCCTCCCGGTCGGGATTTGAGCATTCCGTTCTGTACATATTCTTTTCAGCTGAGATCTTTCCCGACAGAGTGCAGTTGTTGGCCGCGGACATATTCTGAAATTCCTTCTTGAGATTTTTCTCATCACTGCCGCCATCAACTATTTTCAAAGTCAGCAGCTTGGGAACATCCCCCTTCTTCTCAAAAGTATAGGTATTAACATCAATATCAGGCTCTACAGCCGGATCACGCGGTACAAAAGACCAGCCGTCCGCCAGTTTATGAGCCTGCACCGGCATAAGAAACAGCATGGTTAAAAGAGAAGCTGTCAGGCATTTACTTATCTTCATTTTCAATCCTCTTCAAATCAGCCATCAGAGCGGCAACTGCAGAATCAAGATTATCACAGCGGCAGACATTACGGAACGGCTGTTCAAGTTCAGTATAGTGAACTCTCAGATAACTTAAAAACTGTTTCAGTCTGGCGAACAGATTAACCGGAAATTTCATTCTGGAACCGGCATCAAGGAATTTTTCAATCACCCCGGCAAGTTCTCCGTATCCGAAAGGCGGTGCATTCTCGTTTATTACCGCCGCAAGATTCGGCACATACAGAGCACCACGGGCCAGCATCAGATGATCGCACCCGGTCGTCTGAGCACACTGCTGCGCACTTTCTTTTGAGAAGATATCACCGTTGGCAATCACGGTAACAGGACACTGCCGGCGTATGTCTCCGATCAGTTCCCATTTTACCGTTCCCGGCAGATAGCCGTCCATCTTGGTCCTGCCGTGCACACATAGAGCATTTACCCCGGCAGAATAAATCTTTTCCGCCAGCAGCAGATAATTGTCGGTATTTTCATAGCCGAGACGCATTTTAGCCGTCACCGGGATCTCAGCCGGGATCATCTCTCTTACATTGGAGCATATGTCATGAATAAGTTCGGGCTCCTTCAGCAGCGCGGCGCCTCCGTGGGAGTTGTTAACCTTTTTGGCAGGACATCCGAAATTCAAATCTATTCCCCTGGCCCCCATTTTTACCGCCAGCAGCGCGCTCCGGGCAATAGTTTCCCGGTTCTGTCCGAGAAACTGAACATACACCGGGGTTCCGGATGCGGTAAGCCCGTCGTGATCCTTCAGTTCAGGAACCTTCTTATACAGCTGCTCCGCGGTCACCGGACGATCCACTATACGGACAAACTCCGACTCGGCGTAATAATAGTGATTGCAGGAGGTCAGAACCTCTCGCATCATCACATCCAGGACACCGTCCATCGGTGCCAGTATCAGTTTGAATTTTTCCACATCAATCCCGACAGTTATTAAAGACCCGATGATTATACCACTATAGCGGCAGGAACTCACCGCGATAATTAGAAGACCGGAAAAACTGCACTTTTCGTTTTACATGCCACCTTTAACAAATTAAAATAAGCAGGTCTCATTCATACTTTTCTGACTAAGTCTGTCAGAAATTTCTTCACTGTTCCAAATCATTGAAACATAACACAGTGAAACTACAGGATATCCATATATTATGAACAATACAAACAAAGACAACCGGACATCGATCTGGAAATTTATAATTCCATCTCTGAGCGGGATCCTGCTGTTTATGATCCCGATTAAATATAACGACAGCTGGACTCTGGCGGTAAAAGTGCTTGCAGATCTGATCGCCGGAACAGTCAGCAGTGCACTCCCGCTGATCTGTATGCTCATCGTAACCGGATCGGCAATTGTTAGTCTGCTGGTTAAATTTAAACCGGCACTCACTGCAGACCGTCCCCTACTGAAAAGTACCTTTCATACAACACTGCCCTGGCTGATCGTACGCGTACTCGGTGCGTTATTCATCCTTATAGCGTTCTTTTTCGCCGGTTCTGAAAATGCAGTACTGAAGTATATCGTTGATTCCAATACCGGAACTTTTATTCTCAACGATCTGCTCACCACTCTGGTTATTATTTTCGCCATCGCCGCACTTCTGCTGCCGCTGCTGCTTGATTTCGGTCTGCCGGAATTCATCGGTGCCCTGTTTACCAGGATCATGAGACCTCTTTTCACCATTCCGGGACGTGCCGCGGTAGACAGTCTGACCTCATGGATCGGTGACGGCTCACTGGGGGTTCTGCTTACGCTCAACCAGTACGAACGCGGATTCTACAGTAAAAGGGAGGCGGCAGTTATTGCCACCACCTTCTCAGCAGTATCGATCACCTTTTCTATTGTGGTACTGTCGCAGGTTAAACTGCTGGACTATTTCGGTCTTTACTATCTTACCGTATGTCTGTGCGGTATTGTCTGCGCGCTGATCCTGCCGAGGATCCCGCCTCTTTCCCGCTTCGATAACGAATATCTGATCAAAGGACAGGCGGTTGGAGAGGATCTTCCTGCCCAGTACCGCAGTTCCTTCGGTTACGGAATTGCCCTGGCCAGGGGGAAAGCCGGTGCCCATACGGGGCTCGGACAGTTTTTCAGCAATGCATTGAAAAATGTTCTGGATATGTGGTTCGGAGTACTGCCGGTGGTTATGTGTATCGGAACACTTGCACTAATTATCTCCAACTACACACCTGTTTTTGACTACCTGGGCCTTCCTTTCCTTCCGCTGCTTGAAGCTCTGCAGATCCCGGAGGCTGAAGCGGCCTCCAAGACCATGCTGGTAGGCTTCACCGATATGTTCATCCCGTCGATCATGGCGGCCGAACAGATCCAGAGTGAAATGACAAGATTCATCATCGCCGCCATTTCAGTAACCCAGCTGATCTATCTGTCAGAAATAGGAGGGCTGATCCTCGGTTCAAAAATTCCCATCGGAATATTCGGACTTTTTGTAATTTTCCTTGAGAGAACCATCATCAGTCTGCTGATAATCACACCGATCGCCCATCTGATTTTCTGATGTTTTATCCAGTCCGGCAGACCGCCAGGTTCTCTTAGAGAACCGGCAGTCTGCCGGCTCAGATCCAGGAGTTTTATGATCAACAGAAAGTTTTTCATGGCCAGCAGAATAGCTGCAGGCCTGGTGTTTGCAGCCGGTCTGACCGGCATCGTATATTATCAGCAGAACAAAAACAGCCCGGAAATGATCGAAAAAATCGAAATGTTCAAAACCAGTTTTATCTACGGGAAGGATCAGAACGGACTTTTCGATCAGAAGGCGGTTGAAGGGATTGCTGAAAGTCTGCGCGGTATATTCAGTCCGCCGCGTCTTGAATTCGACGCGGTTCTGGAAGACATAAGTGCAGGTACTGATCCGCGGATCATTTTCAGTTACAGATTTACCTCCACCCCGTCAGAAAGCATCACCGCAGGAGAACTGAAGGAAAGACAGAAAAACAGATTCTGCCGCAGCGGTCAGGATCTGCAGCGGCTCGAACATCTGAACGGATATACCTTCAACTACCACTCTGCAAGAGATCTGATGTTCTCCTTCAGTATTTCAGCGCAGGACTGTTCTTCAAAACAGCAGTAGAGCCGTTTTTATAGGATGTTATACCTCAGACAGCTCCGGCTTTATCTTCGAGTTTAACCTTATAAAAATACCCCTGCAGGTTTATTCAACCTGCGGGGGTATTACAGCACAGATCTTCAGTCCGGCCTTTTTCTCCCGGACTTAAGACTTCCGTCCGGGACATCTGTCTTTGCTCTATTTGACAGCTGTAAAGTCAATCCTTTCTCCAAGAGCCGGTTCAAGCTTCGGTGATTTTTTCAGGAAAACAATGTACGCAATTACCAGCAGGTATACTACCGCAACTGCACTCCAGAACCCGAAAGTTCCGGCACCGGTTATCAGCAGGCCGAACTGGTACACACACAGAGATGCAAAGTAACTGAAGGACAACTGGTAGGCTACCGCAGTCCAGAAAAGTCTCCTTGAACTTATTTCCTTTCTCAGCACGCCGACAGCGGCAACGCATGGAATAGTGAACAGATTGAAGATCACAAAGGAAAGAGCACCCAGAACACCGGCTGTGCCGATCTTATCAATGTGGAACATTGAGTTGCGCAAAGCTTCATAGAATGTATTGGTAACATTTTCCACCTCTTCATCAGCCGCATCCTCATCAAGATCCTCAGGATTCTCGGTACTGGTGAATACTGCCATGGTACTTACTATAGACTCTTTGGCAAGAAGTCCGGTAATCACGGAAACCGCAGCACGGTAATCATTGAAACCGACCGGTTCAAAAATTCCGCTTACCGGTTTCACTGCAGAGGCAACCAGACTCATCTCGGTCTGCTCATCCTCAAGCATGGCAAAACGGTGCTCTTCACTGATATAGCCGATATGAGAAACCAGCCACAGCACGGTTACACAAGGGAATATGATAGTTCCGGCCTTGATAATGTAACCCTTGGTACGGTGCCAAACGGTCATCAGCATAACACGCAGGGACGGCAGATGATAACTTGGCAGTTCCAGCATCATCGGAGCGGCGGAAGGCTTGAAGGCCTGGAATTTTTTCAGGATCATTGCAGAAAGAAATATCATGAATGCCGCAATCAGATACATCATCGGAGCAAAGAAAGGAACATCCGAGAATACCGCACCCGCAAAAACAATGATTACCGGCAGTTTTGCACCGCACGGGATCATGGTGGCTGTCATCAGCGTAAGTCTTCTTTCACTTTCCGAACCCAGGGTTCTGGCGGTCATAAGAGCAGGAACTCCGCAGCCGGAACCGATCAGATACGGAATGAAAGCTTTACCGCTCATTCCCATCAGATTGAAAATACGGTCCAGAATAAATGAAGCTCTGGTCATGTAGCCGCACTCCTCCAGCAGGGAAAGGAGGGCAAAAAGAATAATCATCTGCGGAACAAAGCCGAGTACGGCACCGACACCGCCCACTATACCGTCGGCACACAGGGCTGCAAGCCAGTCCGGAGCGCCGATCCCGGTAAGACCTTCACTAACCGCCGGTATTACAGTATCACCGAACAGAGTATCATTGGTCCAGTCTGTAACAATGCTTCCAAGCCAGGTAACCGATATGTAGTAGACAAGAAACATAATCACCAGGAATACCGGAAATGCAGCGAATCTGTTCAGCACCACCCGATCGATAAGGGCGGTCGGGGAAGCCCGGTTTCCCTGCTTTTTCCCGCTGCAGCATTCTGCCAGGATCTTCTTGATGGTAGCATAACGATCCTCGGCAATAACCTGATATATGCTTTCACCCCTGCTCCTGAATTCATTCTTTTTCTCGTCAAGGATCTGTTTCCAGTGCGGATCTTCACTTATCGCCTTCGGATAATAGTCCCCCTGCAGAGCACTTTTGGCATAAAACAGGGCATGAGGCTGATAAAGCTTCGGTGCGGCCCCGGCGACTGATTCCAGCAGTGATTCAACTTCCGGTGAACCGATGAAATGAGGTGCCTCCAGTCTCCAGTCATGATTGATGATCCTTTTTCTCAGTTCATCCATACCTTCACCGGTGGTACCGCTCACCGCAATCACATCAAGATGAAGCATTTCAGACAGTTTTTTCAGATCGATCTCGAGCCTGCTGCGCTTAACCTCATCCCACATGTTAACCACCAGCAGCATCGGAATACCGAGCATTTTAAGCTCCAGTGTCAGGTAGAGACTTCTCTCAAGGCTGGTACCGTCAACAATATTGATGATGAATTCAGCATCGTTATCAAGAAGTTCATCACTTGCCACCTGTTCATCTGTAGTGGCACTGCTTAGAGAATAGGTACCCGGAAGGTCTATAATCTGGATGTCGGATGCAAATTCACCGACATGTCTTGTAACCGTAACGCCCGGGTAGTTTCCGGTACGCACATGGGTATTGCACAGACGGTTAAAAATTGTACTCTTTCCGCAGTTCGGATTGCCGGCCAGCATCACATGTTTGGAATCGGCACTTTTATTTGCATTTCGCGGATGAATACTGCCTTTTACCTTTTCTTCTGAATATTCAGCTCTGCAGCATTTCATTTTACTTTATTTCCTCCACTTCAATTATTTCTGCATCACGGGCACCTACGATAATTTCATATCCTCTTATTTCTATGGCAATAGGATATTTCAGCGGAGCTCTATGTCTGACAGTAAAAACAGTACCCGGAAGAAAACCCATTTCACACAGGCGGCGGCAGTAAAGATCATCTGAAAGAAGTTTGATAATTTTACCGCTGCGTCCCACCCTGATATCTTTAAGCAGCATTATCTTCTATTCCTTATAGTATTTATTAAATTCCCTGTAACACGGGATTTTTGTTCAAACCGGCTGTCGGCAGGATCAGTCCCACAGCCGCCGGAGTACCGTCCGCAGAAGGTCGATATTCCCGTTAATTCCAAGTTAGCCTTAAACAACCCCGGCAATATAAAAAAAGCAGATTTAATCCGGCAGCAAACCTAACTGAGAGTGAATATCCAGACCGGAGGATCCCGATATTTCCCTTCGATAGCGGCGGAAAAAACCCGCAGATGCACCTCAGGCGCTCTTTTATCCGCTGAATATTACCACACAAAAGTTAGCTATGTCAAACCACAAATAAAAAACACAGAAAATGCACATTCTGCCTTCCTCCCATTTGTTTTTGCAAAAAATCCCCCTATACGTTAAAATTATCGGGATCGGAAATCAGGAGCAAAGTGTGTCAAAACTAATCAAACTGCTTATTCTACTCGGAGCCGCAGGCGGCGGTGTCTATTATTTCACCCACAACAGCGGGAAGACCGTCAGTCCGGACAGTGAAATTGCAATCTCCTTCAACGGGGACTCCGCATCCGCAGACAGTTTTGTCTACAAAGAGGACACCGGCGCTGATGATCAGTTTTCCAGGGTAACCGAAACCAGCAGTTCCGCCAACAACCCCAATATAACCGAATCCGACGAGGCAAAAGAGGAACGCAGACAGCTCGGTGAAACCTCCGCTGCTCAGCAGGAGAGCACCGCAGAATCCTCCGGAACAATCCAGACCGCCAAAAATGAAGTGGTAAAAAAAGAAATCAATGTTCTGGGCGACGTGGATCTTAATGTGGCAAGAAACACCGCCGCAAAAGATCAGAATGATAATCAGGATGATGATCAGGACAGTGAAACAGAAAAAGAACAGCAGAGCACCGCCTCCGAGCCGGCCGCACCTACCCCCGAAATGATTGTTCAGGAATTCAAATCAAAATTCAAACTGCCGATTAAACTGAGCAAAAAGGAAACACTGACTAATTTCCAGTACACCGCGTCCGACGGATTCACCTATGTAATCCGCACCAGCGACGGCACCATTGATGCAAGTGCAAGAAACTACTATGCCCGCTATGCCTGCCAGAACGAGCAGGTGAAAGGACTGTTCGACTACTCCAAAACTGTATCCTTCGCCTTTGTAAACAACAAGTCGGGAAAGACCATTTCCAGAGTAAATGTCAATCCGTCCGTCTGTAAGAAAATCCAGCAGGCTCAGACCAGACCTGCATCCGGTAGCGGTAAAAATAGTAAACCGGCGGCAAACAGCGGTAAAAACAGTAAAAACACCAAACCGGCGGCAAACGGTGGTAAAAACAGTAAAAACACCAAACCGGCAGCAAACAGCGGTAAAAACAATAAAAACAGCAAACAGGGAAGACAGACCGGCGGAAAAAACAGTAAGACAGGAAAGAAGTAGCGATTCATGCCCATAAATGATGAAATAATAACAAAAGCTTTTTCCAATAAAAAAATCGAAACCAATTTCGAAGGAAATTTTGAAAAAATCAAACATCATGAACTCAGAGTTTCCACCAAGGGGCTCAAAGCCATAAGAATAACCCTGTTTATTCTCGTGGCACTCATGCTGACTGTGGCCCTTACAGTTACCATCGTTCACTACACCTATGATCAGCGTCTGACTGATATAGCAAATATCTACCAGATCATCTGTCTGTGGGCTTTCCCGATCATAATCTATTCATATTTCACCTGGCTGTACCTGAACCGCAGCGCCTACTGTGTCGAGATCACTCCGAATGAACTGGTATATCACCGTTTCTCCAAGATCGACCGTTATATCCACAGCGAAATTCTGGCGGCACTGAGGGCAAAACCGGTGCTTCGCAACCGCAAGGGGGTATGGCTGCCGACCCTTTCCTCCCGACGCATTCTGCTCTCTGAGGACGACACCCTGCCGGGGAAACCTTTTATCGAGGACGTTCTGACATTCTACGGTGTGGAAATACCCCGGGATCCCTATGGAACCGACCGCAATACCTTTACCGCTCTCGGACTTGTTCTAATCTTTCTGGTAGGTCCGGTCTTTCTTTATCTCGGCTTTATGAATGCCAATATCAACTCGTTTTCATACAGTGTCTATATCATGCTGTCGGTAGATCTGATCGGGCTTATTCTGCTGATCCTCTCTGCCAAAACCACCAAGAGTTACAAATTCAACAAAACAGAATTTGACGACAGTAAAGATCTGGACGATCTGTTCTTCGACGATGAGGATTTTGCCGATCCGCAGTCCGACGAATCCAACACATCCGGAGAAGGAAAACATTTCAACGAAGTCTGACACCTCCGCTTTTCAAATAATCCTGAATACCGGGCTTCCGCCCTGTCATAACCACAGATCCGTCAGGGCAAATTCTTCAAACAAAAAAAGATCCGCTTGCTGCAACGGATCTTTCTCTATATTTTATAAAAAAACAGACAATTGAAAAGTTATTTCAGAGCAACTTCAACCACATGTTCAACGGTAAAGCCGAAAAGTTTGAACAGTTCCTCTGCCGGAGCGGATTCACCGAAGCGATCCAGTCCGATAACCTTACCCTTAAGACCTACGTACTTGTACCACAGATCTGATACACCGGCTTCAATAGCCACGCGGTCGGTTACAGCTGAAGGCAGTACTGATTCCCTGTATGCTTCGTCCTGTGCATCAAATACATTGGTATTAGGCATAGATACCACACGAACCTTTCTGCCGCGGGTTTCCAGCTCGGTTGCTGCTTTCATGGCAAGCTCAACTTCAGAACCGGTGGCAATCAGAATTAAATCAGGTGTACCCTGCGGATCACGAAGTACATAACCGCCCTTCATGATATTTGCCAGCTGTTCGTCAGTTCTCTCCATCTGGGCAAGACCCTGACGGGAGAATACCAGAGAGGTAGGACCGTCTTTTCTTTCAATTGCAGCTTTCCACGCAACAGCGGATTCAACCTGATCGCAAGGTCTCCACATGCTCATGTTAGGAGTGATGCGAAGTGACGCCATCTGTTCAACCGGCTGATGGGTTGGACCGTCCTCGCCCAGACCGATCGAATCATGGGTGTAAACGAAAATAACCGGAAGCTTCATCAATGCAGCCATACGAACCGCATTCTTGGCATATTCCATAAACATCAGGAAGGTTGCACCGTAAGGCTTGAAACCGCCGTGAAGCTGGATGCCGTTCATGATGGCACTCATTGCAAACTCACGCACACCGTAGTGAACATAGTTGCCTGATGCATCGTCAGCAGTGATTGACTTGGAGCCGATATGGAATGTCAGATTGCTCGGAGCCAGATCCGCAGAACCGCCCAGCAGTTCAGGAAGAATAGCACCGTAGGCATTCAGAGCATTCTGGCTTGCCTTGCGGGTTGCCAGTTTGGCAGGATTCTTCTGCAGATTTCTAATAAATTCCTCTGACTTTTCAGCCCAGTCGGCAGGAAGTTCGCCTTTCATGCGGCGTGAATATTCTGCAGCCAGTTCAGGATATTTCTGCTTGTAGCCGTCAAACAGCTCCTTCCAGGTTGCATATTCCTTTTCACCGTTGTCTACCGCATTCCATTCCTCGTAATATTCCGCAGGGATCTCAAACGGAGCGTAGTTCCAGCCGAGTTTCTTTCTTGCCTCGGCAATACCTGCATCACCGAGAGGCGCACCGTGAACACCGCTGGTACCCTCTTTCGGAGCACCGAAACCGATTACAGTCTTGCAGCAGATAATGGAAGGTTTGTCGGTTACAGCCTGTGCCTCTTCAATCGCCTTGGCAATCGCATTGGCATCATGACCGTCTACATTCTGAACGTGCCAGCCGTATGATGCAAAACGTGCCGCGGTATCTTCTGCGAACCAGCCTTTGGTATCACCGTCGATGGAAATACCGTTGTTATCCCAGAAAGCAATCAGTTTGCCTAGTTTCAAAGTTCCGGCCAGAGAGCATGCCTCATGAGAAACACCCTCCATCAGACAGCCGTCGCCCATGAAAACATAGGTATAGTGATCAACGATCGGGAAATCCGGTCTGTTGAAGTTTTCAGCGAGAACCTTTTCAGCAAGTGCCATACCTACTGCATTGGTAATACCCTGACCCAGCGGACCGGTGGTTGTTTCAACACCAGGTGCATATCCGTATTCAGGATGTCCCGGGGTTTTTGAATGAAGCTGTCTGAACTGTTTGAGATCATCAATTGATAAATCATATCCGGTCAGATGAAGCAATGAATACAGCAGCATCGAGCCGTGACCGTTTGACAGAACAAAACGATCCCTGTTACACCAGTTAGGCTGTTTCGGATCGTGCTTTAAAAAGTGTCTCCACAGAACTTCTGCTATATCCGCCATACCCATAGGGGCACCCGGGTGTCCGGAATTGGCCTTTTGAATCGCATCCATACTCAGTGCGCGGATGGCGTTTGCTAATTCTCTGCTTGAAAGCATTGAAATACTCCTAAAATCCTATTTTAAATCGTTATTAATAAAAACTATGCGACATTATACCATAGCATGGCATAATGCCTGAACAAAAATAAACAGAAGCCGACCTCATCAGCGGCGGCTCCACGTACAATCAATCCTTAAAGTCCGGTCATGCCTTCTTCTTGAGGCGCTGCGCCAGGAAATTCTGTACCTCAAGGTTCGGAATAGTCAGTCTTGTCGATACTTCCCCGTCAAGATCCTCATAGGAGGCGAAAGTAAGAATACCGTTGTGCAGCAGCAGAGATCCAAGTCTCGGACGGTAGGAATAGTGAGGACCGCATCCGATCACCGGATCCATGGTAACCCCGGCATAGGAATCGATATTGAAAATATCCTCCTGCAGCTTTTTAACCAGATACCCGCGGGCACAGCGCAGATCATAGTTCAGTTCGAAAACCCCGTTGCCCCGCAGAAATTCAAGCACAAATCCCATGGAAGCCAGATTGGTCTGCTTCGGACCGAACCGGTATCCGCCCAGGGTACGCATAATGATGGAAACCAGATCTTCGGTACGCTGTTCCTCCTGCTTCAGATATTCGGCATAGATCTGGGAGATCTTGCTGTGGGAGAAGCATTCAGCATCGATCTCATCCACACCGTGGGCCTTTACATAGGTTTTTGATGACAGATTAACAATCTTATTGATGTAATTTAGTCTCAGCTCATCGGCGGTAAGACCGCATACCTCGGCAACCTCAGGATCCAGAGTTAGATCGTCATACTCAAGAACTCTGCCGTATTCATTCTCGCACAGCAGGAAGTTGTTTATACCGGTGAGGAAAACAAAACGGAAGTGCTCCGGATCATTGAGAACCGAAATAAATCTGGCAAGCATCTGGTCGAGCTGCTCGATTTCAGGATTGGTAATATTATCGGCAAGAACGAAGTCGTAGTTGTCTATAAGAACAACAACCTCCTCCTTGAAACTGTAGGTAAACTCCCTGAGAAGTTCATCCGGCTTGTCCGCTGTAAGTTTGAGTCCGCGATCCTTAGCCAGCGTCTTGACAATGCGCTTGAGCGATGTTGCGAATTCGGAAGGTTTGGTAACATCAAGATGCAGATTGATGGTAATAACAGGATACTCCTTGAAATCGTAATCGGTCTCATCGTAGATGTAGGTATCCCTGAACAGCTCTCGGTTGCCTGAGAACAGTTCCTCAAGCGTGGCCAGCAGCAGACTTTTTCCGAATTTGCGCGGCCTTACAAAAAGAACACTTCTGTGATTCTTGACCATGGAATAAATCTCCCTGGTCTTATCTATATAAAACCCGAAACTTTTTAAATTATAAAAAGACTGCTGTTTAATCATTCGCACTCCCCAGACTGCCGTCAATTTCCGCATCCCGTCCCCGCTCACGCTTCCCTGCCGGCGGTTCAACCGGATGCCACCCTGCAAACACGGGACAGAGGTAAAATCAACCGTTTCCCGTACGCATATAGCATAACTAAAGGAATTTTATCACACGGTTCTTTATAAAATGTGACAAGCGCGGTACTTTAAAATTGCAGTATCCGGTATTTTCAAGAAATCAAATCAATATCACAAGTTAAAAGATACTGTAAAATTAAAAGCCCCTGGCTCTGTTGGTATAGTGTTGTGATTCAATCCTTTTTTCCTATATTGAGAGGGAGGATAAGGCAGTCACTATTTTGATTTGACCCCAAATTAGACAGAGTTCTATTTGCCCGAGTTGAGATCTTATTTCAGCTTTTTACCCGCAACGGCACATTCTTTTTTGCAGAAGCATATACCGTAAGAAATAACAGCTTTGATGTCCTTCCTTTTTATATACGGATCGGCATATTTCTTTATGAGGATCTGC
>ONPL01000052.1 GCA_900319705.1 uncultured Pseudomonadota bacterium
ACAAATGGAAAAAATTCTTAATTTTTCGATCCAGCATACCCTTACCGAAGATCAGCTGAAGGCCGGACTGGTCAATCCTGAACTGAGCGGTGAAGAGATCCGGCTCTTAAACAGACTGCTGCTGGTTGATCCTCATGCCGACTCTCTGCGGGAACAGTGCAGTCAGCTGGTTTCTTTTATTGCCGAAGTCTGCAGGCGGGAGGGAACGGACAGATTTCATCTGATGGGACAGGGTAATCTGCTGGTAGGGGTATATCTGCTCAAAGGTGAGTTGAGAATGTTTGAATCCACCACCGAAAGGATTTCAACCGAACGGATGGTTGACGGTGCTGTTCAGAAAACTATCACGTTCAAATTTGTAAAACTTCGTGAGTATGGAGTATAGAACTGACCTTTAATTAATAACAGTAATAACAGGAGTTTTTCATGTTCGACTTTTTTGATTTTTTTGATCTGTTTACACTCAGGTTCTGGTTCAAACTGGCGAGGTTTGCGCTGTTCTGCTCAGCTGCCGGAATGCTTACCGGCTTTGTTACCGGCAATCATGATCTTACCATGTATTCCGGCATTGTCTTTGGAGTATCTCTGTTTCTTGTTATTGCCGATGTGGTGTTCCACTGTGCTGACTGACAGTTTGAGCAGGAGTTTGCAGTTCGGCTGCTGTTCAGAAATATAGATAGCTGTCACGGAGATTTGTTGTTTATTTAAGTGTGAAACGCCTTATTACCGGGCTTTCAGTTTTATCATGAGCTGATCGGAGTTCTTTATTGTGAAAAGTGCATTGTTGAAGAGGCTGAGCTGGATTACATTTCTTATTTCAATTGTCTGTTTTTTTGCCGGGAACAGTTTTGATAATACTGATGTGAAAATGTTTTTTCTGCCGGTATTGATTTTATCCGGAATTATGGCTCTGTCTGCCTACCTGATGGGCAGAAGAGAACAACTATCAATGGATGACGATACCTTCGCTGTGAGTTTCTTTAAACAACTTGTCAGCGGTGAATATTTCAACAGTTCTGTCTGGCAGAATGCCTACCGTGATTACCGTACCGGATATCAGCAGCATCGCCGTTCATCCCTCGGGATCAGGACGGATCTGTTCATACGCTGTCTGAGGCGGCTTGTGGTTTTGAATTCGGTATGGATGTTTGTTTGTACGGTTGTTGCAGGGGCTGCAAACATCCCCCTGGGGGATGTACTGAAAGATTTAGGAGTTGGTACAGCAGACTATTCTCAGAACATCGGTAATCGCATTGTAGTAACTGTTATCACAGTTCCTCTTATTTATTTTATGGTTCTTTGTCTTGTTGCTTTCCTGAAAAGTAAAAAATGGCTTGATTCCTTCGAAGAGAAGGGGATTGGTGTGCGTGAGATTGAAACGTCATATCGGGAAGGTGATGCTTTTGAGTGCTCAATCAATTCTGTTGTTATCGGTCCATACTATGTTCACGGGGTTGACGGTGAAAAGTTCTATACAGTTCCCCGTAATATGATTAACGCTGTGGCGTGGAATGTGGACAGATTTATAATTTCAGCAAAAACAAAATACGGAACTGTTTATAAGGGTGATGAGTACAGATTCTATATCGTGTTTAAGAGTGGCAATGGTGAGGTATTATTCCGGATCCCGCTGGATCAGTTTCAAATCAGGATGATTATGGATAACTATTTCCCTAATGAGGCTGCAAAGAGCTTCCAGATCGGGTACGACGAAATAAAAATCCTCAGTCATAAATTTTTTTCATTGAAGAAACATACATCACCGGTGATGATGGCGGATTAGACTGGATATTTTGCGGTTTTACCACTGGTTTTTATGCCCGTAAAATATAAAAGCCGGTATGCTTACCGGCAAGCACGATCCTACCATGTATTCCGGCATTGTCTAGGTGGTCTGTTTTCTGTTTCTTGTTATTGCCGGTGTGGTGTGTACCACTGTGCTGACTGACAGTTGTGCTCCTAGAGTTGCAGGTTGGCTGCCGTTTATAGATTGCTGTCATGAAGATTTGCTGTTTTTTAAGTGTAAAACGCCTTATTACCGGGCTTTCAGTCTTATCATGTGCTGATGAGGAGTTTATATTTTGGTAGAGAGACTTTTGAAGATCCTGAGTTTTATTGTCAGTCTGGTTTCACTCGGATGTTATGCTGCCGGACTTTATTTTGATAATACTGAACTGGCTGATATTTCACTGATAGTCCTGGTTATATCGGGGATTGCCACTATTGCTTTTTTTCTTGCCGACAGGGAGGAACGTTTAAGAAAGAAAAATGATTCCTTTGCCATGAATTTTTACAATCTTCTCAGCAGGGGCGAATATTTCACCAGGCCCATCTGGCAGAAAGCATACCGTGACTATTGCTCCGGATATCATCACCGTCATGGTTCATTTTTCGGGATCAGAATGGATTTGACTCTACGATACCTGAAAAGACAGTTGTTTTTCCATTCGATGATAATATGTCTTCTTGCGATGGTTTTAGGGGGTGCCGCCATCCCTTTCTGTGCTGCTTTGGAAGACCGTGGTTTTCAGATCTGTTTATATGGTGACGGTGACCGTGCGGTGTCAACCATGCTGATTGTGCCTATTGTCTATGTTCTATTTCTTGCTGTTATTTCTTTCATAAAAAGTAAAAAATGGCTCGATTCATCTGACGGGAAAGAGAACGTTGTCAGTATGCCTGAGATTGAATCATCATATCGTGAAGGGGATTTTTTTGAGTGTTCGATCAACTTTGTCGTAATTAGTTCCGGTTATGTGCACGGGTTTGATGGTGTAAAATTTTACACAGCTGCCCGCAGCATGATTAGTGCAGTAGCCTGGAAGGTTGAAAGATTTACTGTTTTTAGACAGAACTGCTATGCATCGGACTACATAGGTGATGAGTACAGATTTTACATCGTGTTTAAGGACTGTAATGATAAAGAGTTGTTCCGGATCCCACTTGATCAGTTTCAAATCAGGATGATTATGGATAACTATTTTTCAGCGGAAGCTGCAAAGTGTACGCAGATCGGGTATGAAGAAAGAAAACTCTTTAATTTTGAATTTATGACGATGAAGGGATGTACCTCACCGGTGCTGCTCGAAGATTCAACCAGGAAATTTTACGGTTTTACCATTGGAAAATCCAAAAGGTGATTGGATAATTACCGGTACGGTCAGATCTGGTTATTTCATCTGTTTAACTGCTGCATCTGATTTAAGCTGAAGGATAGGTTATGCAATTTTTTAAAGATCTTTTGGTAATGGAGTGAAAACGAATGAAGTCAGTAAGCAGGCTTTTCAGAGATTGGATTTTCAGTAACAGTCTAATTGTAATTTTTCTGCTTCTTGCCGGATCTATGCTTGTGTTAACTCCTGAGGAACAGAAATTTTGCGGTCATTGCGTGACTTTCGTTTTTTTAGCGGTCCCTGCGTTGATTTTTATTTTGCAGGACTTTTTGATAAGTGAAGAGAAAGTAAAGGAGCAGGATAATCTTTTTGCCACCAAATTTGTTTCTCTGTTGAGAACCGGTGAATATTTCAACAGTGATTTGTGGAAAAAGGCTTACAGTGAATACTGTGCCAACCATCCGATGCGACATGTATCTTCAGGATTTCTGCTGAGCGATCTGACAAAACGCTATCTGAGGAGAATGCTTAAGAGATACATAACTTTCAGTCCGTACAGTTACATCTGGGTTGTGTACTCCTCATTTGTGCTCTATATCGAAGGAACTTATATTACCGGCTTTTTAGACTTGACCGGTATGGCAACTGTATGGTTTCTGGTTCTGCTCTGGCTCTTCATTGTTTTTTGTCCGGTTCTTCTTTTTGCGCTTGTTATGCTTGCTGTTTCAGTATTCAAATGGAGCAGATGGCTGGAATTCAAAAGAAAATATCCGAATGAATACCGGCTGATTATTTCATCCTACCTTGAAGGAACCGCTTTTGAATGTAGTTACAACTGCGTGGTAATTGATCGTAACTATGTTCATGCCTTTGACGGAGAGGTCTTTCATACCGTTAAACGCAGGGACGTCAAAGAGGTACGCTGGCAGGTTGAGCGTATAGCTGTATTTCGGAAGGAGGAACGTAAATACAGCGGCAGATACCGCAGGAAGTATGGCCTGAATATTCGGTTAAAAGATAGGAACAACAGCGGACTGATGGTTTCTGATGTTATCCCCAGCCTGGTTGAATATGATTTGAAGAGCTATCTGTTTGATGAGTACAAGTTTAATATCGTGTTTTTTTACGGTGAAAAATTTGATTCCTTCAAGGTTGCTCTTGATCAGTTTCAAATCAGGAGGATTATGGACGAATTTTTCTCGGATTGCACGGAAAGCAGTGCAGTAGACAGTATCAAAGCTGTAACATATACAGGTCCTTATGATTCGATTAAAGGATGTACATCCGGCATAATTAAAGATCCTGTACTTTTCGGTCAAATACCACAGAAATAATATTCCAGACATTCTGGTTCAGCATTGGAACTTTGATCATGATTACGGGAAAAAAGTTTTACCATGGTTCCTACGAAATAAGCAGGATGATTATGGATGACTATCTGGCTGCCGGGACAGCACAGTATAGCCGAATCTCCTATTTTGAAACAACAATGAGCGGATTTTTGTTTTGTTCAATGAAAGGTTGCACATCAGCGCCTAAGATCGATCCCCAGGTCTGGAAAAAGTAATAACCGGCAGCACGTTTCAAACAAGGAAGCGGCAGAATGCGGTGATCAGCAGTGCGTTCACAAAATCAATCAGCAGAGCTCCGACTATTGAGATAACGAAAAATGATTTCGGAGAAGGACCGTAGCATTTTGTAACTGTATCCATATTCGCCAGTGCATTCGGGGTTGCTCCCATGGCGAAGCCGCACTGTCCGCTGCACATCACCGCGGCATCATAGTTTGAACCCATAACTCTGAAGGTGACAAAATATGCAAACATCGCCATCATTACGCACTGCAACAGCAGAATACAGATGATCGGCAGAGCCAGAGATTTGAGTTCCCACAGATGCAGATTCATCAGGGCAAAGGCCAGAAAGAAGCGAAGTGCAGTATTGCTGCACAGTTCAACGGCATGCATCGGTACTTTCCTTCCCATAAGATCGCTGACGTTTCTTATGATACAGGCGATAACCATAGGTCCGAGATAACCGGGAAGAACAATTCCGCGTGTTTTGAGGTAGCTCATGCACCAGGAACCGACAGTCATTGCTACTATCAGGTATCCAAGCCCGGAGGAGATTTCCATCTCACCGACTTTTTTCTTTGACACATCTGCAGCAGCCTGTTTTTTTTCTTCAGAATGATCCTTATCGATTTCAGGTTCCAGCCGGTATTTGCTGATCAGAAGTTTTCCGAGAGGTCCTCCGATAAGCGAACCGGCGATCAGTCCGAAGGTGGCACAGGTAATCGCAATTGACAGCCCCCCGGTCAGTCCGAGTTTTTCCAGTTCGGGACCGAATGCAGCTGAAGTTCCGTGACCGCCGACCAGAGAAATCGAACCTGCAGAAAGCCCGAGCAGCAGATTTTTATTAAATAGGGCGGCGATCCCGACCCCGGTAAGATTCTGCAGCAGGATCAGAAATATGGTGCAGAGGAAGAAAATAACCACGACCTTTCCGCCTTTTGCTATCAGTCTGAATGAAGCCAGATATCCGACACCGGTAAAAAACATCAGCATGGTCAGATCCTTCAGACTCTGATCAAAGGTTAAACTGACTATCCTGTACTCATGGCAGATAAGCATTATAAGAGCGAAAACTATACCTCCGACCACCGGAGACGGAATGAGAAATTTTTTCAGAAATTTAAATTTCCCCTTGAGCCATCTTCCGGCAATAAGAATTGCGAGGGCGCATCCAAGGGTGGAGACGGAATCAAGTGTACAGGTGGTTACAGTTTCTTCGATAATCATAGTTAACTAAATCTTTAAGTTCTTAAACAGATATCTGAATTTTATCCAATAATAGGTAGCTGATCTATCTCAATATTCGTGGCGGCTCGGGAAAAGTGAACAAGCACACATTAACAGAAAACAGGTAATTTCAAGCGGTTGGACCAATCAGTTTTTTTTGTAAAAAAAGGAGTGTTGTAACTTCTGCCGTCATGCTGTTGCGGTGGCCGGATGTCTGATATACTGTCATCTTGATTATAAACAGTATGTTTTGGAGAAATAATGGCATCAAAATCCTACGGTACAACATGGTGGGGCCGCGAATGGCTGGCTGCTTTGACAAAAATAGATAATGCAAACAGGATCCCGCGGGGTAAAACCTACGCCAATACCGGCAAAGTGCTGGATCTCAGCATAGATGGCGGAAAAGTTACCGCCAGGGTAAAGGGACATTACGCCTCTTTTTATAAAATAGTACTGACGGTTCCGCAGGTCTCATCCGCCGACACTGCCAGACTTATGGATCGGCTTATGAAATGTCCGACCGTAATAGCCTCTCTTACCAACAAGGTTCTTGATCCGCAGATCCTTACCATGGCACGTGAACTTGGGATCAGAATTTTTCCGACCCAGTGGCGTGATCTTGGAATGAAGTGCTCCTGTCCTGATTATGCGGTTCCGTGCAAGCATATCGCCGCTGTAATATATATGCTCAGCATCGAGATCGACCGGGATCCTTTTGTTCTGTTCCGTATGAGAGGAATAGATCTGCTGGCCGAATTGAAAAAACGCAGTATTGATCTGGATCGTACCGAGCAGATCTGCATTCCATCCTGGAGTGAAATTGTAGCAGTTGGGGAACCGTACCATGGAGATGACTCATCCGAAAATACGGAAGAACCGGGCGATGAAATTTCTCCCTACAGTTTACAGTCTGCCGATGATGATGCATTCCTCCCAGAGCACAGAGACTGTGAGACTGACAGACTTCTGCTTGAGCAGCTTGACCGTCTCTGCTTTGAGAACGTTCCGGAACTTCTCAACGAACTTCTGCAGCTGCTTGCGGACAATCCTGCCGGATATGCCAACGGCGGATTTAAGTCAAAATACGAAAAGATGCTTACCGCCGCAGCAAAAAAGGCTAAATCCTTTTTCAAAAAAACGGCGCAGGATCCTCTGTCGTCTATGCAGCTGCTGCGTGAGACTGCCTTCAGTGATTTTCCCGGAACCAGAGGCTGTAACCCTGCTTTTTCCGCGGCAGGTTTTACTGTTGCACATTATGCTCCGAAGACTGCGCTGAAAAAATGGGGCACCGTACGAAGATCGTATGAAGGCTTTATAACCGGTAAGCGAGCACGGGCTGAAAGCAGGTCACAGCCTGGAGCTGTTATAGCTTTAACCGGTTGCGGGATCCTGGCTGATCACGCTGTAACAGATCCTGTTTCGCTGCTGGACGGTACGCTGACCGCAGAGCAGATCTCCCGTCTGACGGTGCAGCAGGAAATATGCTACCGGCTGTTTTTTATGGCATTGAGACTGGTGGCTGCCGGATCGGTTGTTCCGCAGATTATCTGTTTTGAGCCGGAATGCGGGCTTGAAATCAAACAGACCAGACTGATCAAGGATGTATCGGGCAGTGCCGTAGCGTGCCGCTGGATCCCTGCGGTGCTGTCTCCGCAGATACGCAGTCTTTGTATCAGCACCGGTCACGTTTTAAACAGACTTTCCCGTCCTTTTGTGGCGGTTGAGGGAATTGAGGAACCGTCAGACTTTACCGCCGGCCTGACCGCCCTCGGATATTTTATTTCCGATTTCATCCAGTCGGTTTATCTGGCGTCCACGGATTTCGGATCAGGCGATCCTGATTTTGTTCATACGGTGCTGTTTGATACTCCGGGTGCCTCGGTTGCCTGTGTCGGTCTGTCTCCGGAATTCTCCAGTCTGCAGCAGTGGCTCGGTTCATTCCATATGATTGACGGCAGTTGTATTCCGCAGTTTCAGCTGACTGAGCATGAAGGGGATGGAACTGATGATCTTAAGATCGGCTTTTCCATGAATCTTAAACTGCCGCAGCAGTCAGACAGTTTTGTTCCGCTTTCATCAGTACTTTCAGATCCGTCATCCGGATCCTATTTTGACTGTCTGCGACTGCTGGGAAGACTGTCAGGCTACTGTCCGGCGCTCAGAGAACTGATTGACGGCGGAGCCGACCGTGTGATGCTAAGTCTTGAAGATCTCAGAGAACTTCTGTTCAGCTCGCTGCCGCTGCTGAAAATCATCGGATGCGGAATAGTTCTGCCGAAGGCACTGAAAAAAATTCTGAAACCTTCGGTGAAAATGAAAATCTCTTCATCTGTTCCTTCCGGTTCTATCAGTTTTATGTCTTTGTCCCGCATGTTTTCATACAGCTGGATCTATACTGTGGACGATCTGGAGATTACCGGTGATGAGTTTGACCGGCTGCTTGAAAATGCAGGTAAGCTGGTGCGGTTCCACGGCCGTTATGTTTATTTCACCTCTGAAGAGGTAAAAGGGCTGCTCAAACAGAAAAAGATGTGTGAGAAGAAAGCTTCCGCCACCGCACTGATCCAGGCCGCCATCACCCGCTGTTTCTCCGGACTTGACGTGATAGTCGATGATTCTGCAGAAGCGGTTCTTGAACAGATGTTCAGCCGTAAAGATATTCCGGTGCCGGATACCATCACGGCGGAGCTGCGTCCTTACCAGGTTGCAGGATTCAGCTGGATGTACAGCAATGCCCGGCTCGGGATCGGCTCGGTGATTGCCGATGACATGGGTCTCGGTAAGACACTACAGGTTATTACCGTGCTCGAATCGCTGCGCTGTGCCGGTGAACTTGATCAGGCAAGGGCGCTGGTGGTGGTTCCGAAGACTCTGCTGATCAACTGGCAGAAGGAAATAGCCAGGTTTGCTCCGCAGCTTGTCTGCGGTGTGGTTTACGGAACCGGAGCGCAGCTGCCTCAGGGCGGACATGTGGTCATTACCACCTACGGTAAACTCAGATCTGCTCCGGAACTGTTCTCATCAATGAAAATCAGAATGCTGGTGATTGATGAGGCGCAGAATATTAAAAATGTTGCAACTGCAACCAGAAAGGCGGTATGTTCGATAAAAGCCTCAGGCTACATTGCCATGTCGGGAACTCCGGTGGAGAACCGTCTTCTTGAGTACTGGTCGATAATGGATTTCGTTAATCCGGGGCTTCTCGGCACCGCTGCCGCCTTTACCAGGGATTACGCGGTACCGATCGAGCATGACAAGGACAGCAGGGTGCTGGAACAGTTCCGTCGTCTTACCGGTCCGTTTATCATGCGCAGAATGAAAACGGATAAATCAATTATCAGCGATCTTCCTGAGAAGATCGTGACCCAGCAGTACTGCGATCTGACTGTCAAACAGAAGATGCTGTATGAAGCCGTGCTCAACAATGCGTTGGGTGAACTGGAGAACAGCAGCGGAGAACAGCAGGTTTCATCGATGAAACGACGCGGTCTGATCCTGTCCATGATTACTTCACTTAAACAGATCTGCAATGCGCCGCACTGTTATGATGAATCGGTACCGGCTGACGCTGATACTTCCGGCAAGGCTCAGACTCTGCTGGAACTGCTGTCCGAACTTACCGCGGCGGGCAGGAAAACCATCGTATTCACCCAGTATACCGCCACCGGTGAACTGATTGCCTCTTGGCTCAGGGACAATATGAACATAGAAGCGGACTTCCTGCACGGAGCGCTGTCTCTTTCGCAGCGTGAACAGATGGTGGAGAAGTTCCAGAGCGATCGCAGCCGTCCGGTTCTGATCCTCTCCCTGAAAGCCGCAGGTACCGGCTTGAACATTACAGCCGCTTCAGCGGTCATCCACTATGATCTGTGGTGGAATCCGGCGGTGGAGAACCAGGCAACCGACCGTGCATTCCGAATCGGTCAGAGGAACAATGTCAATGTCTACCGTTTTGTCTGTGAAGGAACTTTTGAAGAGCGTATAGATGAGATGATCAGGGCCAAGCAGGAACTTGCAGATCTCACAGTCGAGGCGGGGGAGAAGTGGCTTTCCGAAATGTCCAACAGTGAAATCCGTGAACTGTTTACTCTTTCTAGAAATATCGGTGATTCTGAAGATTGATGAACAGGCGGAACAGTTTTGAAATAGGGGAAAACTACAGATGACTATGTGGATTTTTATTCTGATTGCAATTGTTGCTGTGACGGCCTGTGCGATCCTGTATCTTGCCTACTGCTGGCGCAGAACGGTTTATGCGGATCAAAGAAAATCCGTTCGCGGACTTCTGGTTCCGCTTGCTGCGGTAATGTTGTTTTTTACTGCTGCCGGACTGCTCCTTAATTTTATCAATGCAGTGGTGGTGGTGACTCATATAGCAGTAGTTATGCTGGCTGTAGAATTTACCGCATTCTGTCTGCGCCGCTGCGGTGTCAGGTTTTCCTCAAAACTGCAGTTCTGCTCGGCGATGCTGCTGTCTGCTGCCGCTCTTGGATGGGGATGGTACTGCGATCATCATGTATGGCGTACCGAATACAGCCTCACCACCGCAAAGAATATTCCGGATCTGAAGATCCTCATGTTTGCCGATTCTCATGTAGGTGCCACTTTCGGTGCGGACGGCTTTGCAAAACATGTGGAAGTCATGAAAGAGGAAAACGCTGATGCAGTCTTCATTGTCGGTGATTTTGTTGATGATGACACCTCCAAAGAGGATATGATTGCCTCATGCCGGCTTATGGCTGAACTGAAGGCCCCGTACGGGGTGTATTTTGTTCTCGGCAATCATGATCGCGGCTATTACGGAAGTGCCAGACGCGGTTTCAGTGTAACTGAACTTACCGATGAACTGCAGAAAAACGGTGTTACTGTGCTTAAAGATCAGATTGTCAGTGCCGGCGGGATCAATGTTGCCGGACGACTTGACTATTCAGTGGTGCGTGAGCAGCACGGTACCCGGTTGAGTCCGGCTGAACTTATGGCAAAAGCCGCTCCCGGCGGATATACCGTTGTGCTTGATCACCAGCCGGTGGAATACGATCTTCTGGGAGCTTCAGGCGCAGATCTGGTGCTTTCCGGACATACTCACGGCGGACAGTTGTTCCCCCTCAATCAGGTGGGAAGAATGATTGGCGCGGTAGATCGGGTTTACGGACATGAAAAGCGCGGCGCTGCCGATTTTATTGTAACCTCGGGAATTTCAAACTGGGCTTTGAAGTTTAAAACCGGGACCAGATCGGAATATGTGGTGATCAATATTAAAGGCGCAGGGGGTGAGAACCGCTGAAGAGCGCCTGCCGGTGATACTTCGGGTATGACTGACAGGGAATGTTCAGCTGTATGGACTGCTGAAGGAGGAAAGTGTCAGCTCCGATCTGCCTTCTTCCGGAGATTTACTGAACTTTGCTCTTGAAGTGAGCTAGAGGTTTGAACACTGTTACAACCACGTTGTTGACAATTACGAGAGTAACAGCGCCCTTGTGCTCAAGTTTTTTCAGATTGTTCAGAATTTTACGAACGCTCTTGCATTTCTCCTTGAGACGGGAGAACTCCTCCTGCTGCTCTGTATCTGGATCTGAGTTTTCCTTGATAGTGCGCTTTAACTGCAGCAGTTTGCTCTTGAGTGTATCGTACATCCTGCCCACGGTCCGCAGATGTGAGTGGAATTCGTCGGAATTGGTGTGCAGGGTTACCCGTTCATTTTTTTGATCCCATTTGCCGTGAAGACTGAACAGATTCATGGCGTCTTCAATCATGTCAATGGAGAAATTCCTTTCGGTAATGCGCATTCTGGCGTGTTCGGTGTAAAACATGTTGGCTCCTTATATCTGATTCTTGGTATTACTTTACCGCCGGTTTTTTTTCTGATACCGTGCGGTAACTTCTTGCTACTGATAATTATCCGTCAGAATTGATGGAGGAAAATTTTCAACCATGGTTCAGTTCGGAATTTTACTTCTGATACCCGGAGTCCCGGAAGGCAGTAGCATGATTGAACTGATATCGAAAATATCAAAGAGTTTGTTTGAATTATGTATATAATATAAATCATTAATGTATTTATTGCAAATAGTAATGTTAAATATTGTTTAATACGTCACATTAAAGCATATATAACAGTACTGTTTTACGGATTGGAAATTTCAGTTGATGGGTTAGAGGTATTGTTCCATCATTCTATGATTTTGCGGAGAAATAAAATTACTGATCGTTAAATCCGAACATCAGACGGAATTATTACTGGAACCTTTGATCAGGGCGGACAGAATGAAACGGCACATTCTACCTGCCGAGGCCGGAATTTAGGCGTAGTTTCAGATAGTTGTACTGTGAATAAAAAAGGAGGCTGATGCCTCCCTCTATTTATTTTTATGTTTCTGTTAATTAAAATCAGAAAACCGGCCTGAATTCTGTTTTATTTTTTCTTGGCTCCTGATGGTGTGCCAGGTGTCCTTGATTGCATTGAACATTGTCTCCAGCAGTTCTATGCGGCGCTGTGTAGTTGTTCCGCAGTTGAACAGCTCGTCGAAATTTTCTTTAA
>ONPL01000065.1 GCA_900319705.1 uncultured Pseudomonadota bacterium
CCTCCTGAAAAACTTCCGCCCTGTAGTTGAACTCGGTGGTGGGGTATTCAAGAACTTCTGAGATTGGGCGGTGAAGCTCCCGGGCAATTCTCACCGCCAGTCTGAATACAAAACTGCCCCGGATTAGTTTTTTAGGTGTGTCTCACCAGTGATGTTGAGAGCCGAGAAGGCATTAACGAGCTGGAGCAGTACCTTGTTCTGCTGTTATCAGCGGGAAATAGTGTCCGTTTTTGAAAGAAGAGCGGATAAATTCAATATCGGCCATAAAAAATAAAAAAGCCATCAACCCGAGAATAACTGTGCATGAATTGTCGAAAAATTTCATTGAACCTGTCTGCCCGCCGCATAATTTGCTGATAAATCCGTGTACCGACAGGATCAGGGTCAGACCAAGGCAGAAAAGAGCTGAATTTGACGTTATTATGAGTAATTTTTCCAAACTGTCCATGTTGAATTATTCCTTTGGCGTTTTAATGCTGTCTGGCAGTGCTTCGTTTTTCCTGTGTCTTTTCCCGGTTTTCTTCTCATGAATGCCTTTTTTATGGAAGCTGCAGAATTCCGCAAGTTCGCAGATGCTGCACTGTGGATTCTGGGCCCTGCAGGTATAACGGCCGTGGAGCAGCAGATAGTGGTGCGCCTTCATCATATATTGAGGAGGTACGAGTTTTACCAGATCTTCGCTGATCTGATCTGGTGTTTTCCCCTTTGAAAGTTTCAGTCGCTGGGATACTCTGAATATATGGGTATCCACTGCGATGGTGGGCTGTTGAAATCCGACATTCAGCACAACTCGTGCGGTTTTTGATCCTACACCGGGAAGTGATATCAGATCATTGAAATTATCCGGCACCGAACTGTTGTATTTTTCCACGAGCAGCTGTGACGTGCTGATTATGTTTCTTGCTTTGGTTTTAGCCAGACCGATGGATTTTATGCTGTCATAAAGTTCTGACTCCCCGAGTGCCAGAAGTTCTTCCGGGGTTGATACGGTTTTGAAGAGTGCTGCGGTTGCACGGTTTACACTCTGATCGGTAGCCTGTGCAGACAGCATTACCGCTACGAGCAGTTGAAAATTATTGGTGAAATTCAGCTCACTTTTGGGGTCCGGAAATTTTTCCGCCAGGATCGGAAATATTTTTTCAAACTTCTCACGCAGTCTCATTGGCTTTTTTATTCTTGAAGATACTGGTATCAATAAAATTCTTGAGCGCAATCAGCAGACCGAGGGTAAGGAATGCTCCTGGAGGCAGAATTGCAATCAGCAGGGTACAGTCACTGTCAAGAACCTGAACATAATTATCGGCATATCTGAATCCGAAAATCTGTTCCAGTCCCTTAAACCAGGTACCTTTGCCGATGATTTCCCTGACCGAACCCACCAGGACCAGAACCAGGGTATAACCGAGACCGATAAAGAGTCCGTCGAAGAAGGACATGAACACATTGTTCTTGCTGGCATAGGCTTCGGCGCGTCCGATAATGATGCAGTTGGTTGCAATCAGCGCTATGAAAATACCTAGAGATTCATAGAGTGTAAACATGAATGCCTCCATGATGATCTGGGTACAGGTAACCAGCGAGGCAATCAGCAGTACATAAACCGGAATTCTAACCTCGGGAAGAATAATTTTTCTGACGAGGGAAACGATAGTGTTGGTCAGGATCAGAATGCAGGTGGTGGCAATGGAAAGACCGAGAGCATTTACCGCGGAACTGGTTACCGCCAGAGTTGGGCAGAGACCGAGCATCTGAACCAAAATTGCATTGTTCTTCCAGAAATCATTTTTCAGCAGTTCAAAAAAGTTTTTCATCTGTGCTTAATCTCCGTTGCAGGATCCTTCGAGTTCGAAACGTCGCTTGTGATTTAAAAAGTATTCAAGCAGATCTTTTTCGGCGTTTACCACAGCCCGCGGCGTAATGGTGGCGCCGGTGGTGTAGGTGAAATCACCGCCTTCTTTCTTTACCGCAAATTTACGGTTGGAAAGATTGGCTCCGGTGAACTGATCCAGCCATCCTCCTGCTGTCTGCAGGATCAGATCCCCCAGACCGGGGGTTTCATTATGTCTGGTAACAGATACTTTCAGAATGTCACCGTCGGGAGTGATGCTGGTAAGCAGAACGATATCTCCGCCGTATCCGGCGCCGGTTTTATGCTGAATTACATATCCGGTGATCTCGTCGTTCATTTTGGCTGTGTAGATCTGGTATTTTTCATTCCCGGTAATGGCCGGATCCGAGTACAGACCGCAACTTTTTATCAGATTGTTGTTGAAACTGATCCCCGGAAGCATTACAGCAAGCTGGCTCTGAAGTCTGTTTCTCTGGCTGTTGAGTATGTATTTCTCATAGATTGTCGCCTGAACTGTAACTACAAGTGAAACAGAGAACAGAGTGAAAAGTGACAGACACAGTGCTGATTTTGCCCATTTTTTCTTTAAAATTTCCATTAGATCTTCTCCGCACTGCCGAATCTGGATGGCGTTACAAGTTTATTAATTAAAGGATTGAAACTGTTGCCGAGCAGTGCCGCGAAGGCGACCGCATCCGGATAACTGCCGAATGTTCGTATGGTTACCACCAGAAATGCAATGATTGCTGCAGAAATTATTTTTCCGGTAACCATGGTAGGAGAGGAAACAGGATCGGTAATGATGAAAAATGCACCCATCATTGATGCTCCTATGACCAGGTGTTCAATCGGTGCAATGGCCGGAAATCCGTATATTCTGCCGAGATAACTGTATAGAAATGCCGTTCCCATCAGTACGACCAGGAATGTTACTGGCTGACTGGTTGATACATAACCGAACAGCATCAGAAGCAGACCTCCGAAAAAATACGCAATATTCATTGCAACCATAGGGTTGTCATGAATGAAATCACGTATGCGTGGCAGTGCATCAACGATGATGTGATTTGTTTCCTTAATACGGTTGCTTTTTTCAATTTTGAACTGGCCGAGCGGGGTTGGAGAGGTTACTGCATCAGCAGTTTCCTTTATCTCTGCTTTTCCTGCTATCAGCTGATAGGTCTGTGCCGCGTTGTATTTTGTGTCATGATCAGGGATACTCCAGTTGTTCATGGCAGTCGGTGCTGAAATCAGCAGTAGAATATAGGCTGCCATGGCCGGATTGAAGGTGTTCTGGCCGAGCCCGCCGAAACACTGTTTGACAATTACCGTGGCAAATATAATTCCGGTTGCAGTAAGCCCCCAGCTGAGGTATGGAGGAATCGCAAGGCAGTAGATTACCGCAGTAACCTGGATACTGAAATCCTTCATTCCCTTGAGCGCTGAATATCCGCGAAGTTTGAGACATACGGATTCTGCAAGTGCCGCCAGCGGACAGCTGATCAAAAGATGCCAGATTAGACCGAGACCGAAACAGTAGATGTGCATTATTACTGCCGGGATCATGCCAACAATGATCATGAACATGATTACAGATGTTTTATTTTTATCACTGCGGTCGTGCGGAGAATTCTCCAGTAAGAATTTCATTACTATTTATCCTTTTCCTTATCCAGTTGCCTCTGTCTTGCCAGTGCGAGGGCCTTCTTCCGGGCAATTTCTTTCGGATCCTGCTTTACACTCTGAGCACTTTCGGCGGAAGCTTCTGTTTTAACTTCAGCCTGGTTCTGCTGTTCTCTGCTGTCCTTTTGCGCCTGAGCTCTGGCTTTGGCAAGAGCAAGGGCCTTCTGACGAGCGATTTCTTTCGGATCCTGCTTTACATTCTGTGCACTGTCAGCGGCAGGTTCAGTTTTAACTTCAGCCTGGTTCTGCTGTTCTTTGCCGTCCTTTTGCGCCTGAGCTCTGGCTTTTGCAAGAGCAAGGGCCTTCTGACGTGCGATTTCTTTCGGATCCTGCTTTACATTCTGTGCACTGTCAGCGGCAGGTTCAGTTTTAACTTCAGCCTGGTTATGCTGTTCTTTGCCGTCCTTCTGAGCCTGAGCTCTGGCTTTGGCAAGAGCAAGGGCCTTCTGACGTGCGATTTCTTTCGGATCCTGCTTTACAGTCTGCGCACTGTCGGCGGTAGGAGCTGTTTTAACATCAGCCCTGTTCTGCTGCTCATTGCTACCCTTCTGAGCCTGAGCTCGAGCTTTTGCCAGAGCAAGCGCCTTTTCTCTGGCTGATTGTGCTGCCGGAGTGCTGCTGTCATTCTGCTGGTTTTTTTCCTGCTGGGCCCGCTTTATAGCTTCCTGAACTTTCAGCTTGGCTGCACTTACCTCGCCATCTGCGGTACTGCTGGTCTTCTTTAGCTGTTCGAGTCTGGCGGCACGGGTTTCCTGTTCAAATTTGATCATCTCAAGTTTGAAATTGGTATCTGCCTTTATCTGTTCACGGCGACGGGATTCGGCGGATTTTTTCCTGAGTTCAGCTTTGCCGATCCTGAAGAAACCGACGAGATCGATTTTGCTCGGACAAACATAGGAACAGCATCCGCACTCGATACAGTCTTTCGGATTGCATTTTTCAAACAGATCGAAATTACCGCTTTTTACATGACCGTACATTTTGTACGGAGTAAGGCGGGACGGACAAGCATTCTGGCATTTACCGCATTTGATACAGTTTAACGGCTCATTTTGTGACGGCAGTTCATATTCATCCGGTGCAATGATACAGTTTACGGTTTTGGTTAACGGTACACTGAGACTTCCGATATTGAAACCCATCATCGGACCGCCGACAATCAGTCTTACATTCTGAGTGTTTACAAGCTGGTAGCTGTTTACAATCTGGCGCACCAGTGTCCCGTTGCGGATTATTACATTGCCATGTTTCTTAAAGTTGTTACCCGTGATGGTGACCGGACGTTCAATCAGAGGTTCTCCGTCAACAACTGCACGTTTGATGTAGTAGGTGGATGTCACATTCTGCATCATAACTCCGAAATCGGTGGAGCGGTGGGTATATCCAACCTCGTGACCGGTAAGTATTCTGATCAGAGGCCTGGCTGCCCCGGACGGATAGAGGGTCGGAAGAACACGGATCTGAATTCCCTGCTTTGAATTGATAGCTTTTTTCATTGCTGCAATTGCCGCAGGCTTGTTGTTTTCAATGGCGACAATGACGACTTCCGGCTTAAGCACATGCTGCAGTATCTGGATCCCGGTTACAATTTCCCCGGAACGTTCCTGCATCAGACGGTCATCGCAGGTAAGATACGGCTCACATTCACAGCCGTTGATTATCAGAATTTTTGTTTTGCCGAGTGCTGATGTTATTTTGGCATGGGCAGGGAACCCGGCTCCCCCCATTCCGACAATTCCGGCATCACGGATCTTCGCAATAATCTCCTTTTCCGTCAGGGTTGTAAAATCTTCGACTTTATTAAGCGTAGTCCATTCATCTTTCCCGTCCGGCTCGATAATAACCGTCATCTCCTTGAATCCTGACGGATGACATGAAGTGTAGTGTCTGATTTCCTTGACTGTACCGGAGGTCGGTGCATGAACCGGCAGTTCCCTTCCGCCCAGACACATGGTGAGAGGATCTCCCTTCTTTACGGACTGTCCTTCACGTACAATAATTTCACCGGCATTACCGCTGTGCTGCTTGATCGGAACCACAAATATGTTCGGCAGCGGCATCTGGGTCAGGGGAAGATCTGATGTATATTTGTTTTCATTCGGGTGGATCCCGCCGTGGAAGCGCCAGGTATGTCCCTTTTTAATTTGTCTCAGCGGGTCTAGTCTGAATCCGAACATTACAGCTCCTCCCATCCGGAATCTGAAAGTTTATAGTTCCAGTCGGCCGTTGTGACCGGCTTGGGCTGGAGCAGAATACAGTCCGTCGGACAGGCATCCCGGCACAGTTTACAGCCGGTACACTTCTGTGTAATTACTGCATGTTTCATTCTTGCTCCTCCGGCAATTGCACCGACCGGGCAGGTTTTTGCGCATTTCCCGCATCCTATGCATGAATCTTCGTTAATGCTGGCAACCACCTCAATTTCCTCGGCAGCAGCTGCAACAGGTTCAACCCCCAAAACGGCGGCAATATCGTTTATAACACTCTGTCCTCCGGGAATACACAGATTGATCGGTGCTTCGCCCTTGGCTACCGCCTCGGCATACTGGCTGCATCCGACGTATCCGCACTGGCCGCACTGGATCTGCGGCAGGGCTTCATTGATCTTCTCCACCACGGGATTTTCCTTTACCGCCAGTTTTTCCGATGCATATCCGAGCAGTGCTCCGACTGCAACTGACATAAGGGTAAATATAATAATAACTATAAAAGAGCTCATTCTAGATTAATCCTGAAAATCCCATAAAAGCCATGGACATGAGACCGGCAGCCAGCATGGCGACCGCAGCGCCCTTGAACGGTCCCGGAACGTCGGCCTCCTCTATTTTCTCCCTCATGGTGGAAAACAGAATCATTACAAACATGAAACCCAGACCGGCTCCGAATCCGTAAAGAATGCTCTCAATGAAATTGTGTTTGAGGTTGGCATTGAGCAGAGTAAGACCGAGCACTATACAGTTGGTGGTTATAAGCGGAAGGTAGATCCCGAGGACGCGGTACAGTTCAGGGTTTGCCTTTTTCACAACCATTTCAGTAAACTGCACTGTACAGGCTATCAGAAGAATGAAACTCAGGGTCCGCAGGTAGGTCAGCTCAAGCGGAACCAGCACGTAGTGATCAAATACGTATGAAAATGCCGATGCCACTGTCAGAACAAAGCAGGTTGCCGCACCCATTCCGACGGATGCTGAAGAATTTCTTGAAACACCCATGAACGGGCACAGTCCAAGGAACTGAACCAGCACAAAATTGTTGACCAGCACAGTGCTGATCAGAAGCAGTGCATACTCTTTCATAAAAAACCTAAAATAAGTGATAATTCAAGTTGCCTATTCTATCACTTTTGAGTAAATAATAAAATATCACCTACTGGTTTAGTAGTTTTTTAAATAATCAGTTATGCACAGCCGTGTTTGAGTCGGAAATGATGCGGCAAAAAACGGATGTTATTTGATTTTTCTGACCATGCCGGTGACAACACCGAATACGTTGAAACTCATTTCCGGAGTTATGTTGATAACCGGATAATTGCGGTTCTGGGGAACCAGCCGCGGGAAACCGTGAGACAGATCGAGTACCTTGACGCAGAATTCACCGTTGACATTGGCGATGATTATGTCGTGATTGTGAGGTTCAAGGGAGCGGTCAACTACAAGAATATCGTTGTGGAATATTCCGGCTTCAATCATGGAGTCTCCGTCAACACGCACAAAGAAGGTAGAGGTGGGTTTGCGGATCATCAGTTCGTTCAGATCAAGAGTCTGCTCCATGTAATCCTCGGCCGGTGACGGAAAACCTGCGGCGACCCGATCCCCGTAGTAGGGAATTTCCACCCCGGTACTGCTGTCTGAAGTTTTGTAAAATTCCATGGTCATGACTGTTCCTCCTTAATACCGAACCCAGTCATTATAACACAACGCCGGACACAACTGACGCAGATGCCTTTTGGCGCATAAACAGGTAAAATAGCACAGTCGACTCAGAATAGCCGGCAAATAGTGATAGAATAAAGAAAAAAAGTAATCCTTGAACAGAGAAGAACGGGTACGATGGAGCACAGCGAACTAGCCAGGAGAATTATATCGGTTTTTGAACCGGGCGGAAAACTTTCACAGTCCATTAAGGGATTTGAGCCGAGAATGCAGCAGCGTGACATGGTGGAGTCCATTATTAATGCCTGGGAGACCAACCGGGATCTGGTGGTGGAAGCCGGTACCGGTACCGGAAAGACTTTTTCGTATCTCATACCGAATATGCTTCTTCGCAAGAAGATGATCGTAAGTACTGGTACCAAGAATCTGCAGGATCAGCTGATCGGCCGTGATATTCCGCTGATCAACATGCTTTTCAGTGAACTCAACTACCGCGCATTTGCGCTCAAGGGCAGAAGCAACTATATCTGCCTCGATCGTTTTTACAAAATCAAAAGTGCATTAAGCAAAAGATATTCCCCCTTCCGTGATATCGATGTGCGAGAACTTGGCGAGACCTGCAGAAAACTCGACGATTTTATGAAAGAAAACCAGAACGGGGATCTGAGTCAGTTCGGTCCTGCAGGGAGTCAGCATCTCAATAAATTCAGGTGCGGCAGCAGCTGCGGCGGTGAGAACTGTCCATATGCCAAGAACTGCTATTTCCGTACCGCCAGAGAACTGGCAAAAGAATCAGATCTCATCGTGGTCAACCACAGCCTGCTGATGTATGCCTATGCCAAGGGATCAGATGAGCCGGACAGTGAGATCCTTCCTTCGGTGGATGTGGTCGTGTTTGATGAGGCTCACAAGGTTCCGGACTATGCCAGAGCAGCTTTCTCAAGTTCTGTTTCAAATTCATCTTTTGAAGAAAATCTCAAGGAGATTGAATTCTACATCGGTCAGAAAGCTCCGCAGGTGATCAATGATCAACAGCTTACCCTGCCTTTGGAAGTGACGGCTCAGGAGGAGGACAAGTGCAGAAAGCTGTCTGCCTATGTAAAAAATTTCAGAATTGAATTGAATTCATTTGCCAGGAAAGTTTTCGGATATTTGGAGAGTCAGTATCCGGAATTTGTCCATGAGTCCAGACTTCAGATTGTTGTACGGGATCTGGAGGAGGATCCGGTGATTCCTGAACTGTTTGTTGAATTCGGGAAAAAAGCGGTGCAGCTGCAGACTGAACTGGAAAATCTTCTTAATCAGTATGTGGATGATGATATGCAGGAGCAGAACCGGCGATCCTTTAACCCGCTGCACAGTGCCTGCGAGGGAATAAGTACCCTGGTTGAAAACTATCTTGCCGTATTCAAAGTGGAACTGGATAAAGAGGACCGGAAAAACTATCTGACTGTATTCGAAGCAGACCGGGTATCCGCCTCTGAATTCAATTTTCATCTAGTGCAGAGCAAGCTGAAGTTCGCAGATTCCTATGTTGAAAGAGTTTTTTCAAAAATTCAGCGTGCTGTGTACACCTCGGCCACCCTTATGGTCAACGGTAATTTCTTTGACTTTGCCTCGAAACTCGGCATTGATCCTGAACAGACATCATTTATGGCCTATGGCAGTCCGTTCAATTATGCCGGTCAGGGATGTCTGTATCTGCCGTACCAGGGACTTCCTTCCGGTAATGATTTCGACAGTGTGCGGGCAAAAAAAGTCTTTGAACAGGTTAAGCCGCTGCTGCGGATTATTGACGGCGGTTTCTTTATTCTCTGCACCAATATGTCGGTTATGCGGGCTATCTACAGCATGCTGGAGCCGGTGGTAAAGGGCAAACGCAATATTTACTTGCAGGGACAGCATGCTAAAATAGAAATAATGAGGAGAATGCAGAAAGATCAGAATGCGGTGGTGGTGGCCACGTCATCCTTCTGGGAGGGGGTTGATGTGAAGGGAAAGGCCCTGTCCTGTGTGGTGATAGACCGTCTGCCGTTCCCTAATCTGTCAGATCCTCTTACCAGGGCTCTGTGCAATGCCGCGGATGAGGAAAAACCGAAGTCTTCGTTCTCCAGAGTTATGTTACCGCAGATGCTGCTGTCGCTCAAACAGGGGGTGGGAAGACTGATCCGCTCATGTTCAGACTACGGTGTGATTATGATTGCCGACGATCGTATGAATTCCAGCAGATCATATGTCAGCACCACCTACAGCAATCTTCCGCCTTTCAGAGTGATAAACACCCTGAAGGAGGTTGAAGAGTTCTGGAACCGGGTAAAAAATAATTTTCCTTCTGAAAACAAGTAAATTTAATTGGTGAGTTCAAGTGAATATTCTAGCATTGGATACCGCCACTGATGCATGTTCAGTGGCTGTAATGAAAGGTCAGAACAGATTCAGCCGCAGATCGGTGGTCCCGCAGGCGCATACTAAAATTATTCTGGATCTGTGCGATGAACTGCTGGCGGAAAGCGGTCTGTCCCGTCAGGAACTGGATTTAATCGTGTGCGGAAGGGGACCCGGCTCCTTTACCGGAGTGAGGATCGGGGTGGCGGTTGCCCAGGGGCTTGCATTTGGTCTTGGGATCAAGGCTCTAGGTGTGTCGGATCTGCAGGCTCTGGCCCAGAGTACGGTCAGGGAGGGTGTGCGCAGGATCCTGGTTGCCAATGACGCCAGAATGAGCGAGGTTTATTTCTGTGTATATGAAAATTGCGACGGTATTGCACGTCCGCTGACGCAGGAACAGGTGGCACCGCCGCAGCAGGCGGCTGATCTGTTCAGACAGTATTATGAGGATCAGGGAACAGTTCTGATCGGCAGCGGGTTTGCCTCCTATGAACCGCTGAAGGAGTTTTCCTCAGCTACGGGAGAGTATGAGGCCGAGCAGTATCCGGATGCACTGTACATGCTGGATCTTGCTCTTGACAGTGCGGAGCTGGCGGTGGAGCCGGAACAGCTGTTGCCGGTTTATCTCAGAGATCAGGTGACCTGGAAAAAAGTCAGCGAGCAGGGGAAAGCGCCGAAATAGAATATCCTTCCGGTGAGGCAGAACCGTAATCGCGATATCTGTCAAAAAATATACAACAAACAGCCTGTTTGATTTGTTTTTACTTCACGATTCTATATAATAGATGGTTGTTTGTTGTCATTTGTTTTAAGTAACACTGCAAAACGGCCGATAAGATAATAGACGGTCAACTGAGAGGTGTAACGGTATGAAAAATTGCAATACCAGGTTTACTGGAGGTATCAGCTCGGGTTTCACCCTGATTGAACTTATTGTTGTCATAGTTATTCTTGGCATTCTTGCTGTATCGGCGGCACCTAGATTCATTAATTTGCAAAGTGATGCCCGTGCGGCTACGCTTAAAGCCTTAATGGGAGCCGTAAAATCCGCCAACAGCATGATTTTGGGAAAGGCGGTTATACACGGTGTCAATACAAAATATTCAGACAGAGAAACTCATACCCAATGGATGGATGACTGCAGTACCGATAACTGTGTTAATATCGGACAGATGTGGGTTTATCTCAAATATGCCTATATTGACCGTAATTCCGTTGCTTTTATCATAGATTCCGATATCAGCGGTAAGGACACCAAGCTCTACATGGAGTATCGCGACCTGGCAGCCCAGGAG
>ONPL01000063.1 GCA_900319705.1 uncultured Pseudomonadota bacterium
CGTTTATGCAACCTATTTAATGATGTTTTTATCTTATTCGGTCGCTTTCTGTTCAGTTACTGCTTTAGCTTCTGCTGCAGCCTGTTCTACAGTTTCTTTAGCTTCTGTAACTTCAGCTGCTTTCTGTTCGACAGCTTCTTTCACTTCAGATACTTTCTGCTCTGCAGCTTCTTTCACTTCAGTTGCTTTCTGCTCTGCAGCTTCTTTTACTTCAGATACCTTCTGCTCTGCAGCTTCTTTCACTTCAGCTGCTTTCTGCTCTGCAGCTTCTTTCACTTCAGCTGCCTTCTGCTCTGCAGCTTCTTTCACTTCAGCTGCTTTCTGCTCTGCAGCTTCTTTTACTTCAGCTGCCTTCTGCTCTGCAGCTTCTTTTACTTCAGCTGCCTTCTGCTCTGCAGCTTCTTTCACTTCAGCTGCCTTCTGCTCTGCAGCTTCTTTCACTTCAGATACTTTCTGCTCTGCAGCTTCTTTTACTTCAGTAGCCTTCTGCTCTGCAGCTTCTTTCACTTCAGATACTTTCTGCTCTGCAGCTTCTTTTACTTCAGTAGCCTTCTGCTCAACTGTTGCCTTAACATCATTCACCTTCTCTGCAGGAACCTGAAGAGTTGCATCTGCTTTCTTATCAGTTGGAACTTCTACCTGATCTGCCGCTTCCTGGAGATTTTCAAAATCTACTTTACCGGCATTATTGTCCTGTCTTGCATAAAGAGCAGAAATTGCCAGACTTATAATAAAGAACAAAGTTGCCAGAACAGCAGTGGAATGGGTTAAAAAGTTTCCGCTACCAACGGAACCAAAAACAGTATTCGAAGCTCCGGCACCGAATGATGCCCCCATACTTGCACCCTTACCGTGCTGTAACAGAATAAAACCGATCAGAGCAATTGCTACAATCAAATACAAACTTAATAAAACACCGTACATATTAATAAAACCTTAAATATTCTCCATACACTTAGGAATATAACAGAAACACTTCTGACACATATCCTATTTTGATGGTTAAGTTTAGTTTGAAAAAACAAATCAGTCAAGCTTTTGTACCAACCCACAAAAATAATCTTCCGTGAATTGGTACAGCTTAAAGAAACAAGTCAAAACGATCTTGATCGAAGATATTAAACCTTTTCGGCAATCATATTGGCGAGATTGGTAACAAGTTCTTTATCAGCACCCTCGACCATAACTCTAATCAGGGGTTCTGTTCCGGATTTTCTCAGTAACACACGGCCGTTATCTCCCAACTGTCTCTCGGCTTCTTTTACAGCGGCCAGGACATTCTGATCGTGAAGAGGATCCATACCTTCAACAAATCTCTTGTTAACCAGAACCTGCGGCATCATCGACAATCCCTTCAGGGACTCATGGAGAGTTTTTCCTGTACGAACCAGAGCCTTGAGTACCTGCAGTGCAGATATGATACCGTCTCCGGTAGATGTATGATCCAGACTTATGATATGTCCGGAATTTTCACCGCCCAGGCGCCAGTTCTGCTCACGAAGTTTTTCCAGTACATAGCGGTCGCCTACTGAAGCACGTAAAAACGGAATAGAAAGCCGCTTGAATGCAAGTTCAAGTCCGAAATTAGACATCAGAGTTCCGACAACTCCTCCATTCAATTTCTTAAAATCCTTCAGATAACTGGCGATAATATACAGAACACCATCGCCATCAATAACTGTACCGTCTGAATCAACCAGCATCAGTCGATCACCGTCACCGTCAAATGCAATACCTAAATCAGCCTTCTTTTCCAAAACAGTGGCAATAAGTTTATCAAGGTGGGTTGAACCAACCTGATCGTTTATATTAATTCCATCAGGATTACATCCGATTTTAGCTACAATATTTGCACCAAGTTCACTGAAAACAGCAGGAGCGATGTGATGGGTTGCGCCGTTTGCGCAGTCTAGAACAATTTTATACTGTGATAAATCCTTGTCAAACGGGAAGGTACTCTTACAGAATTCAATATAACGACCGGCAGCATCTTCTATATTTTCAAAACGTCCGAGTTTCTTGGAATCAGAACATTTAAGTTCCTTGTCGAGGAGACTTTCAATTTCAAGTTCTACCTCATCAGGAAGTTTAGTTCCGAACCCGGAGAAGAATTTTATTCCGTTATCATAATAAGGGTTGTGAGAGGCACTTATCACCACTCCGGCGTCACATCTGAATGCACGGGTCAAATAAGCGATTGCCGGTGTCGGCATTGTACCGACCAGTATTGATTTAATACCCGCAGCAGACAGGCCTGCAACAAGAGCAGACTGCAGCATAAAACCGGAAATTCTGGTATCCTGTCCAATCAGAACTCTTCTGGAACTCTTTTTTGCCAGAACCTTTCCGGCAGCAAACCCCAGACGAAGTACAAACTCAGGTGTAATAGGAAACTCTCCTACAGCACCGCGAACACCGTCTGTACCGAAATATTTTCTTTCCATAAACGACCTCTAATACAATTTCTTTGTTTTACTGTATTGATCAGCATACAGATAAACCTTAAGCGCATCTGACATTTCCTTCACGTCATGAACACGCAGGATATTGGCTCCCTTGTGAACAGCATACAGATGTGCGGCAATACTGCCCACCAGTCTGTCGTCGACTTTGGCGTTTATCAGATTTCCGATCATGGACTTGCGGGACATTCCCACCAGCAGAGGCAGACCGAAAGAGAGAAAACGATCAAGCTGGCCCAAAAGCTTGTAATTCTGATCCAGCGTTTTGCCGAAACCGAACCCGGGATCCAGTATAATCTGTTCACGGGAAATGCCGGCATTCAGGCATGCGTCAATACGTTCATATAAATAGGATGAAATATCACCGATAAGATCCTCATAATGAGGATCATCCTGCATTGTTTTAGGATCCCCCTGCATATGCATCAGGCAGACAGGACATTTGTATTTTGCTACAACTTCCACAGCTTTCGGTTCGGAAAGAGCTCTGATATCGTTGATAATGTGCGCACCTGCATCAAGAGCAGCCTTCATAACTGCCGGTTTGCTGGTATCTACACTGATCCATACATCCAGTTCCTGGGAAATTTTCTCCACCAGCGGAACCACACGTTCAATCTCCTCCTGTTCGGAAACAGGATCAGAGCCCGGTCTGGTAGACTCTCCACCCACATCTACGATCGAAGCACCGGACAACACCATCTGTTTAACCCGTTCAAAAGCAAGTTCAAGAGTGTTGTACTGTCCGCCGTCGGAAAATGAATCCGGGGTAACATTCACTATTCCCATTATCTTTGGACGTGACAAATCCAGTTTTTTTCCTTTGTATTCAATTCTTTTTTCTAACATGACAGTTTCAGTTCCGCTTATTTATTTGATTGATCGTCAGACTTATCCTGTTCATTCGAACCGTCTTTCCTGCCTGATTCCGAATCGTCCACATCATCCCAGCTGTCAGTTTCAACAGTTGAACTGCGATGAGACGAAGCCGAATCTCCGGTTTTGTTCTGGGAATTATCCGAAGAAGATGATCCGCTGTTGACATCAACCACGGTTACATCATCTCTGCCGGCATCCTTCACCTTGTCAAACTGCTTGTCATCCATAGGTTCCTTTGCCTCACCGCGTTCCTGCTGCGGTTCACGGACCTCACGGCGGGCCATCAGATCATCCAGCTGTGCCGAATCGATGGTTTCATACTTCAAAAGAGCGTCTTTCATAGCATGAAGAATATCTAAATTTTCATTCAGAATGCGTTTTGCCAGTTCATAATTGGTAAACATGATATTCTGAACTTCCTCGTCAATAATTTTGGCGGTATCATCAGATACATGCTTGTTCTTGGTTACACTTCTGCCGAGAAACACCTCCCCTTCCTCCTCTGCATAGAGGATCGGGCCGAGACGATCCGACATACCCCATTTTGTTACCATTTTGCGGGCTATACCGGTAGCTCTCTCAATATCATTCGAAGCTCCGGTTGAAACCAGATCCTTGCCGTAAATAATTTCTTCGGCTATACGACCTCCGAACAGTGACGCTATATTGGAGTTCAGATACTGACGTGACTGACTCCAGCGATCCTGCTCCGGAATAAACATGGTCACACCCAGTGCTCTTCCTCTAGGAACTATCGACACCTTGTAGACAGGATCATGTTCCGGAACAATTCTTCCAATAATTGCATGGCCGGCCTCATGATATGCCGTCATTTCAAGTTCCTTCTCGCTCATCACCATGGACTTGCGTTCAGTACCCATCATGATTTTATCTTTGGCAAGTTCAAATTCATGCATGGAGACAATTCTCTGATTGGCCCGGGCGGCAAACAGCGCAGCCTCATTGACAAGATTCTGCAGATCGGCACCTGAGAATCCAGGAGTACTCCTTGCCAGAACCGCAGCGTCAACATCCTTTGCCAGAGGAACCTTTTTCATATGAACATTCAGAATCGCCTCTCTTCCTTTAATATCAGGAAGGGTTACATAAACCTGTCGGTCAAAACGCCCAGGTCTCTGTAAAGCAGGATCAAGAACATCAGGACGGTTGGTTGCAGCAATTACAATAACTGAGGTTCTCTCATCAAATCCGTCCATTTCAACCAGCATCTGATTGAGAGTCTGCTCTCTTTCATCATTGCCGCCGCCAAGTCCGGCACCTCTCTGACGTCCTACAGCATCAATTTCATCAATAAATACGATGCAAGGTGCACTGCTCTTTGCCTTTGCAAACATATCTCTTACTCGGGCCGCACCGACACCGACGAACATTTCAACGAAGTCGGAACCTGATATGGAGAAAAACGGAACCTTGGCCTCGCCGGCAATCGCCTTTGCCAGCAGTGTCTTACCGGTTCCCGGAGGACCCACCATCAGAATACCCTTAGGGATTTTACCGCCGAGTTTGTGGTACTTGTCAGGCTCCCTGAGAAAATCCACGATCTCAGCAACTTCGGCCTTGGCTTCATCACATCCGGCAACATCATCAAATGTTGTTTTAATCTGATCCGGAGTCAGCATTCTGGCCTTGCTTTTACCGAAACTTACGGCCTTACTGCCGCCGCCCTGCATCTGGCGCATAAAATAAATCCAGACACCGACCAGCAGAATAACAGGCAGCCAGGAAATAAGAATATTTCCCCAGAAACCGGTGGCCTCCTCAAATTCACCTATTACCTTAACCTGGTGATCCTTCAGAGTTTTAATCAAATTCTCATCATAGATAGGGATGGTGGTATTAAATGATGCATCAGATTTGGTCTTTCCGATTATGTTTCTGCCGTTGGTAACTGTTACTAAAGCAACCTGATCGCTTTCAACGGCATTGTAGAAGGAGGTGTAATCCATTGTGGTACCGGCGTGTTCGCTGGTATTTATTGCCTGTATAAGGGACATAATCACAACAGCAATTATGAGCCATACGAATATATGCTTTGCCATACTTTCTTTCTTATCAATCCTTTTTGCACACTTTCTGACAAATATCTCAATTTTAGCATATCAGATCAATTCATATCAATAAATGCCCCGAATTGTGAAGCATCCTCTAGCGGATCTACGGTTTATTTAATTTGAATCCGGTTGCAACATAATAAACTTCTCTGGATCTTGAACGGGAGGCATCCGGTTTTCTCACTCTTACAGTGGTAAACAGGGAACGAACCTGCTTAAGGTAATCCTCAGTTCCTTCGCCGTTGAAAACCTTTACCACCATTGAACCTCCGAATTTGAGCACATCCCTGCACATATCAAGAGCAAGTTCAACCAGATACATGGCCCTCGGCTGATCAACCCCGAGTGTTCCGGACATATTGGGCGCCATATCTGAAAGTACTACGTCAACCTTGTCTGTACCGATCAATTCCTTAATTTTATCAAGAACCTCCTGATCACGGAAATCACCCTGAATAAAATCAACACCGGTTATCGGAGTCATCGGAAGAAGATCACAGGCGATAATTCTGCCCTTCTTTCCGATACATTTAACCGCATACTCCGACCATCCGCCCGGAGCAGCTCCGAGATCAACCACAAACATGTTTGGTTTAATAATGTGATCCTTCTGCTGGATTTCCTCAAGTTTGAAATGAGCCCTTGATCGAAACCCGTTTTTATGCGCCTCCTGCACATATTGATCTTTGAAGTGTTCATTAAGCCATCTCGTCTGAGACGGAGTTCTTTTCTTTTCTGTCATATAAATAATGTGTTGTCTGTTTTTTTACTAGTATCTTGGTTTATCTACTTTGTTGGGATCCCGGTGGAGACTAGCAGCGGTTCTTGCCAGTTCATCACATCTTTCATTCTGCGGATGGCCGGAATGTCCTTTAACCCAGTTTACCGTATATTCATGGCGCTGGATCAGCTGATCGAGGATCATCCACAGTTCCTTGTTCTGCACCGGTTTCCCCTCTCTGGTTTTCCAGTCGTTTTTCTTCCAGCCGTTAAGCCACATCTGCATTCCCTTCTGCACATATTCACTGTCAGTGGTAATAGACACCCTGCAGGGTTCCTTGAGTGCGTTAAGAGCATTTATTACAGCAAGCAGTTCCATCTGGTTGTTGGTGGTTTTAGGAAAACCGTCACTTATTTCCTTGACCTGTCCCTGATATACCAGAACCGCACCGTATCCTCCGGGGCCTGGATTCCCCGAACAGGCTCCGTCGGTATAAATTTCAACTTCTTTCATGTATGTTTTCTCCGTTATCAGTTACTGCCTTCAAAATCCTCGCTGAACTTGATATCGCAGTATACCTGGCCGTCCTGCTCCTTTTTATCAATTATCATCTCTCTGCTTTCTATTTCACGGACAGTTTTATCATGATGCTTGGCAAAGTCAAGGATGGAAACCCAGGTGTGTTTTATATCCTTTTTAACCACCTTTTTAGTTGTCGGCAGCATTTTGAAGTTCGACAGATCAATATTCTGAAGATAGTTTGAATATGCGAACAGATGATACAGGTAGCCGCGGGTAAAATCCGGCATTTTTACATTATCATAATTTGAATGGCGGTTTGAGGAATCACCTTTTTCGTAGAGACGGCGTACCCTCCCTTCACCGGCATTGTATGCGGCGACGGCCACATCCAGATCACCATCCACCATTTTGTACAGATAGGCAAGGTATTTAATTGCCGCCCTGGTGGATTTCTTCGGATCTTTGCGTTCATCAATCCCTTTTGCGACCTTCAGACCAAAATTCCGTGCTGTCTGCGCGGTAAACTGCCACATTCCGACCTGCCCGCCCGGACTTCTTGCATTCGGGTTGTACATACTCTCAATCATAGGTATTATGACAACCTCAGGTGGAAGTTTGTTCTTTCTGGCCTCATCATAGATCATTTCTATGTAGCCGGAGGCATTTTTGAGCACCGACTGCACATGACGGGGGTGATTCTTCAGGTATTCCAGATGTTTTTTGAACTTGGCCATTGCATACGGAATATCCTTGTCAAACTCCGCAAATATTTTACCAAGTTTTTTATTCTTGGAAACCTTTTCCTTGTTATCCAGCGGTACTTCAACAATCCGATCAACCTTTTCATGGATCAGCAGAGAGTTGCATGTATACAGTTCATGGCTGTTTCTGGCGAACAGTTCGTCCGAAGGGTTTACGCTGGTGTTACATCCGGACATCAGAATAGTGCCCAAAACAACGGTGACGGCAAAGCGAATTTTATTCATGAGGTTTTAAATCCAGTTCCAGTTGTTGCCAAAATTCCTGCTCCGGTATGGCCTGGACGTTGAGACTCTGGGCTTTCTGAATTTTAGATCCCGGATCTTCACCATAAATAACAGCAGTTGTTTTGGATGACACAGATCCGGAGACCTTGGCACCGAGAGACTGCAGTTTTTCCTTGGCTTCATCTCTCGACATATTCAGGAAAGTTCCTGTCAGGACATAGGTTTTTCCTGCAAGCAGATCACTTCCGGCTTTATCAGAATCGGTCGTTTCCTGCCAGTTAACCCCGCAATCCATCAGTTCCCTGATAACCATAATATTATGATCTTCGGCAAAAAATCTGACAATATGCTTGGCTACAACGCATCCCACATCCGGAACCTGCTGAAGTTCATCCACAGTTGCATTACGGATCCTGTCAAATGTTCCGAAATAATTCACCAGATCTCTTGCTGTAGCCTCTCCAACCTCTCTTATTCCAAGGGCATAAATAAAATTCGGCAGTCTGGTGTTTTTAGATGCAGCTATTGCATCCAGCAGTTTACTAACCTGTCTGCTAGCTTTAAAAAAGCCGGTTATTCCACTATATGATGTTTTTTCCACTGTTGGAATAAAACTAAGAGTTTCTTTGGTAATTTTAAGAACATTATCAAAAGTTTGACAATATTCAGCCAGTGCGTCCAGTTCATGAGGCATAACCATACCTTTACCTGAACCTTTAGGAATACGAAATGCCCGGAGAAAAGCTGCCAGCCGGTCTGGTTCATTTCCCTTAATAACGGCAATCTGCTGTTTCACCCGTTCAAGTTCCTCTGCAGGAGTTATCTCCTCCTCTGTTTTAGGAACAGTTTTCAGCGTGGCAAACAGAACGTCAGAGGTCAGGGAATATATATCGCTTATTTTTCTGATCGCTCCCACATCATAGAGATTATCGATGATTTTTTTACCCAGTCCGTCTATATTCATGGCCTTTCTGGAAACAAAATGCTTCAACGCCTCCTTCTGCTGGGCACTGCAGAACAGTCCGCCGGAACACCTTGAGACAACCTCCTCCTCAAGTTTCTCGATTCTTGAACCGCATACAGGGCAGAATTGCGGAAAGACGATAGGTTTAAGTTCTCTTGAACCGTCACGATGCTCTGCAACGACGCTGACAACCTGTGGAATGACATCACCGGCGCGGCGTATCACCAGATCATCACCAATCTGTGCTCCGAGTCTGATTATCTCATCTTCGTTATGAAGTGTTGCATTTGAGACAACCACTCCGCCGACACTTACAGGTTCAAGCCGTGCAACGGGAGTTATGGCACCGGTACGGCCTACCTGGAAATCAACGTCCAGCAGTCTGGTTATTTTTTCCTGGGCCGGAAACTTGTAGGCAACCGCCCATCTCGGACATCTTGTAACAAATCCGAGTTTTTCCTGCTCGGATATCCGGTTAACCTTGATGACAATTCCGTCTATATCGTAGGCAAGACTGTCTCTCTTTTCCTGAATGCTGTCATAGAAGGATTTGCAGAATTCAAATCCTCTGCCCACCCTGGTTTCCGCGTTTACCGGGATCCCAAGTTCTGCCACATATCTGATCCTTTCCTCATGGGTTGCGGGTAGATCCACTCCTTCCATAATTCCGATTGCATAGCAGTTGAACATGAGAGGACGTCTTGCGGTCTCCCGGGGATCAAGCTGTCGCAGTGATCCGGCCGCAGCATTCCTTGGATTGGCAAAAATTTTGTCAGTAACAACTATTCGATCTTTTCTCGGATGATCCGCATTGAATTTTTTAGCTGTTTCTAATTCCCTGCGGACACGTTCGTTCCACTCATTGAATCCTTTACGCGGCATTACCACCTCACCTCTGACTTCGAGACGGGTCGGGATCCGCTCACCGGTAAGTTTCAGCGGTACATTTTTTATGGTTTTAACGTTCATGGTAATGTTTTCACCGACCGTGCCGTTTCCACGGGTTGCCGCTCTGACAAAATTCCCGTTCTCATAAAGGATACTGCAGGCAAGACCGTCAAGTTTCACCTCACAGCTGAATTCAACCTGTTCAGATGAAAGTTCCCGGGAAACCCGGCTGATAAACTGTTCGAGTTCCCCAGCTTCGAAAATATCCTCAAGACTGAGCATCGGAACTTCATGAGTTACCTTCTCGAAACCCTGAAGAACTTCATCTCCGACTCTCTGGGTCGGGGACTCAGGCAGAATAAACTCCGGATGTTCCGCCTCAAGCTGTTTAAGTTCATGGTAAAGTCGGTCATATTCAGAATCAGGGACTGAAGACTCGCCCAGGGTATGATATTCATAAGAATACCTGTTTATGAGCGTAACAAGCTGTTCTATTCTTTCTTTATCGTTCTGAAAAAGCACTTTAGTTCCTTAATATAAAAAGAAACCGATAGTTCAACACCATCGGTAACATCTGTATCACTTTATCTTTTGTTTTTAAATAACCCGGCCGGAACACTATACGTGATCGTGTTCGCGCAACTGCTCACGATATGAATTGATTATATCATCGGTCATAGGTTTCAAATCTTTTGTGCAGACAAGACCGTCAAGCATATTGTTTGCATTCTCTACAAATTTAAGAGTCATAACAAAACGGTTCTCGGCAATTCTGGAACTAGGAGTAAACATAATTACACAGATACCCTTCGTACTCCAATCCTCATTTGCATCGGTTCCACTGTAGTTAACCGACAGTTGCGGAGGGAATGTACCAGGTTTAATCAGGTTGCCGACTCTGAAGATATCAGGATTTTTTCCATTGGCATTCTGCTGATCATATTTGTAGAAAACGTCAAACTCGCCGTAGGTAAGTTTCTCTTTAGCAAAAACCTCCTTGAGCTGGGCCAGTGTAAACGGTTTATGATCTCTTGCCAGAATATTGAACTGATAGAAAGGAGCCCATTTTGCGCCGGTGCCGTCATTTACACCTGCTTCAGGTTCATTCTGTTCGGCAGGTGAACCTGCTGGAACGGCAGGTTTCGGCTCGGTCTGTTCGCCTACAACATCAACTTTTTTGCTTTTGATTTTTACCGGCCCTACGGTACCGTCATCATCAGGAAGATTCTTTGCAAACTCACTGTAGTCTCGCTCCAATTTCGTAGTTTTCCTTTTGTTGCTGTACGAAACATAGAACATATAAAAGACAACAAACATTACAAGGATAGTTCCGATGATAAAAACTACTGTCTGCATAGTTACAACTCAATGAATAAAAAACAAATCAAACAAACCTTTTTCAGTAATTATAGCAGTATAGACAAAATAAAAGCAATAATTTGAAAGGCATCTGAAACGAGATCTTGGCAAAAGAGCAACAGCACAACAATGTCTGCAGCAGCGGTTTAGACTGAACTGCAGGGCGGGAAACAAGTCTGAGAATTGATAAAAAACGATGCAGTCACCTATGCGGCAACAGAGAAATGATCTTTGAGTTCGCGGGCACCTACCACGTTATCCAGGACCTCCTCCGGTGTCATGCTGTAGGCAACACGTGCAATATTCCCGACTTCATTTTCGTAACGGTATTTTTCCTGTTTGAGAGGTGACAGAAGGTTTAAA
>ONPL01000029.1 GCA_900319705.1 uncultured Pseudomonadota bacterium
ACCTCCTCCGGTGTCATGCTGTAGGCAACACGTGCAATATTCCCGACTTCATTTTCGTAACGGTATTTTTCCTGTTTGAGAGGTGACAGAAGGTTTAAAACCTCATCAGGAATTTCATTATGTTTCAACGTCAAAGGTTCTGGATTGAGACATTCCTGGAGATGAACCGCCTTCAATCCGCCGGCTCTGAACTGTTCTCCAAGTTCGTCAGCTCTGGCAAGATCAGCATCATCACTCTGGAGTCTTACCGGATTGCCCAGTTCGAATTTTCTGCGCAGATCCTCCCGCCGCTCAGCAGCATCAGCCGGGTCGGTCACCCACGGTGCATCCTGAATATCCGAAGAAAGCATGGAAATAAGAAGATCAAACTGAGCCTTGAACCCGCTGTGAACCGCATTGTTCAGCGTATTCCCCAGCTGTAGTTCATCTACCAGATATCTGCTTCTTATTTCCTGCGTTAACATTTTCGGTCTCCAACTTCTTATTACCTTATCGGCACATCAGAAAAAATCTTTATATAAATTTAACTGCCGCAGGCAGAACCTATATTTCTGCGGAATAACCGTAAAATCACCGCCAACCTTCCAAATATCCCTTCAAGATCAAAATATTTTCACACAGCGGCTGTTATACTTACATTGAATACTCCCAATCTTGTTCCTGTTTACATTAATACAGTGGAAGAAATATAAATACAGATAAGCACTGATTAACGAATATGACCCCGATAATTTTTAAAGATGACATGCAGACTGCAGTTCTAAAAGAACATTTCAACAACAGTCTGGTTAAATTTTCAAAACTGAAAGTGATAGTTATTGAATCACCTTCCGGGGTCAAATCATTCATGAGAAAAAATCTTCAGGAAATAGGTTTTACTCTCGGCAACATAACGGTTATCCAGTCGCCATCCAATGCAGAAAACATCTGCAGAAGAAGTTCCTTCGACATATACATAATTAATATGAACATAGAGGATACCGAGCGAGCCACGGAACTTGTTCACAAGCTGTATGACGACGGGCTGATCCCGACAAAATCGGTAATGTGCATCATGACCAGCGACAATTCACGGGCTACGGTTCTCAGCAACATTGAAAAGAAGCCGGAAGAATATATCATAAAACCGTTTAATACCCGTCAGCTCAAAATCCGGCTGTACCGTGCATACCTCAAAAAATTCGAACTGTCAGACATATTCGATGCAATCGAAAATGAGGATTACCAGGCTATCGTAGATGCATGTTTCAAACATCTCGGTTCCCCTTCTATATATACCCACGATATAAGAATTATGCTCGCTGAGGCACTGGTAAAGCAGGAAAGGCTTGAAGAAGCAGAGCTTGCCATCAGGGAGGGGTTGAACTTTGCCGATGTTCTTGCCTACCATATAGAACTCGGCAAGATCCTCCTTTCAAGCGGTAAATACGAGGATGCAGCACAGGAGTTCAACTACGCCATCAAGGCAAATCCGCTTGTAATTGAGTCCTACCGGTGGCTGTCTGAGCTGTATATCCGGACCAATGATCTTGCCAGCGCCCAGGAAATTATGAATCAGGCAATCAAGATGTCACCGCACTCAAGTTCCCTTCTTCATACCCAGTTACTTTTTGCCATGAAAACAAGGGACTACTCCACAATCAAAGACAACTTCAACAGACTGCTGGAGCTTCACCGATATGATCCTAATAAATTAAGTCAGCTGCTGGCCGGTTTTGTTCAGGCGGAAATCATGTATGTATCCTCCGCACCTGATACACAGAACATAGACAAGCTGGCCAAACATGTCAATGCAGTTCTGACCCAGTGCGAACCGTACATGAAACTTTCCAAGGGCAAATTTGACTATAATACATTCAAAGACTTTTCGCGTGCGCGTATAGATCTGGCAATAAGCGACAATCCCAAAGCCCGTAAACTGTTTTATAAGACGCTGTCGGCAATGGGAAACGATCTGCTCAATCAATCTGAAGCAATGCTCAGCAATGTTATCCTCGGGCTGTGGCAGATCGGTGATTACGAACATGCCGAAGATTTATTCAACTACGCTGACCGTGATAAATTTGATCCTCTCATTGTCTCATGCATAGACTGTTATAAGAAAGATCCGAAAATAAATGAAAAACGTGAAAAATACCAGGAACTCAACAAACAGGGGATCAAGTACTATAAACAGGAAAAATACGATCTTGCACTCGAAATGTTTGTTGAAGCCCTGAAAAAATCCCCCTCAAACTCCAATGCAACCATTAACAAGGCACAGGCACTGCTTAAACTTGCATCAAGCGGGGAACTGGATAAGAACAAGAAAGATCTATATCTGCGGGAATGTGCCAACACACTTTCCACCCTTGACAATATCTACCTTGGAAAAAGTCTGACCCAGCGTGTCAATTCTATCAAGGAAGAGATCGAAAAACTGCTGGGCTGAATCCATTCAAGAAATAATAAAAAAACACTCCGCACATACAGCTGTTGCGAAGTGTTTTTTATTGCCCTGGTTCTTTCCTGCCAGGGCGGCCATTCTTAATCAAAGGCAGAACAGCCGGTTAACACACTGATATTATTTGTTCAGGATGTTAAGCATTCTGCGTAACGGTTCTGCAGCACCCCAGAGCAGCTGGTCACCAACACTGAATGCATTCAGGTATAACGGACCCATATTGGTCTTTCTGATACGTCCAACCGGAACTGTCAGTGTACCGGTAACCTTGGCCGGTGTCAGTTCTGCGATGGTAACAGGCTTTTCATTTGGAATAACCTTTGACCAAGGATTATGGGCATCAATAATCTTTTCGATTGTATCAACAGATACATCCTTCTTCAGTTTGATCAGGAATGACTGGCTGTGGCAGCGTAATGAACTGATGCGAACGCAGTTACCGTCAACCGGGATGGTTGCAGGAGACAGACCTAAAATCTTGTTGGTTTCAGCCATACCCTTCCATTCTTCCTTGCTCTGACCGTTTTCCAGCTGAACATCAATCCATGGAAGCAGGCTTCCAGCCAGTGGAGCACCAAACTGCTCGGTAGGATTGTCTGCAGATCTCATTGCGTCACGAACAGTCTTTTCAATTTCAAGAATTGAAGAGTTAGGATCTTTGAGCTTATCAGAAACGCAGTTATAAAGAACACCCATCTGAAGCAGTAATTCACGCATGTTTCTTGCACCGGCTCCTGATGCAGCCTGATAGGTTGAAGACTGAATCCATTCAACCAGATCTTCTTTGAACAGTCCGCCAAGGCCCATCAGCATCAGACTTACAGTACAATTACCGCCAACGTAGGTTCTGATCCCCTTGTTAAGAGCATCGTCAATTACATGGCCGTTAACAGGATCCAGAATAATGATGGCATCATCTTTCATTCTCAGAGCGGAAGCTGCGTCAATCCAGTACCCCTTCCAGTCGGTAGCCATCAATTTATCATATACAGCCTTGGTATAATCGCCACCCTGACAGGTTACGATAATATCCATTTCCTTCAGATCATCAATGTTGTATGCATCTCTGAGCAGACCTGCATCTTTTCCTCCGAAGGAAGGAGCTTTCTGTCCAGCCTGTGATGTTGTAAAGAAAACCGGATCAATATTGGCAAAATCATTCTCTTCCACCATACGGTTCATGAGAACAGAACCAACCATACCTCTCCAACCGATAAAACCAACTTTTTTCATATCAAAACCCTATTTATGAAATTTAAACAAACTTTTCTGTTCACACAAAATATGCCTCTGACCAGCCCCGGCTAACCGAAGACAGTATTAAACTGAGAGGATCACCTTCAGGCAATCAGCCTCAGAAGCCCTTATCCTACGTCTGATCTGCATTACAGCACGCACAAAATAAAGCAAACAATATTCCGCGCATATTATATTATTTTATTAAGTCAAAGTAACTATTATTTAACAAAATAAATAAATATACAAATTTTTTGTTGTTTCTTTAAGCTGCACAACACAAAGGTATATCCGCAGACAATAAGCACACTAAAATCACGGTTTTCCTTCAGGCGACCGCCACCTTGCAGCTAATTTCCCCGGTCCCCCGCAGGTATTCCCGTATGTCTAACGTCATTTCGCAGGGCATATTGTACCATAATATGTGCAAATGATTCATTTGTTATCCATCTCCCTAAAAGACGCTCAAAAAATCAGTGCCGAAAACCGTAAAAATAACAAATCAGAACTGAGACACAGACCTCAAGGAATGAACAAATATCAAGGTGCATAGCAAAAAGCGGAGGTTGAAAACATTTCGCAGCGTGGTAAACAGGTATAATATAATGAAAAGAACTTCGTAGCAGAGGGTATAGTATAAATGAACAAAAAAGAAGCTTTAACAGAGTTATTAAGAGATCGGGATCTAACCATTCAGACAACGGAAAACTACTTTCCACTATACAGCAGTGAAGAGAGCAGTGAAAATCATGAAATCGTGCACATATCGGTAAAAATACCGGAACTGCCCTTTGCCAAGGTTTACAACACCCTGGACATAGTCGCTCCGAAAGATGTTGGCACGCAGACGCTTGATCCCGGCTATACACCGCTGATTAAGGATCTTTTTTCCTACGACTTCTTTTCCGATTTCAATATTCCTCATTTGAACGATACTGTCAGCTTCGATGAGAACAACACCCAAACCTACGCCTCTGATGAAATGCAGATAGATTTCGCAGATCAGGAGGTTCTTGGTCTTGAAACTCCTCTCTTTAATGAAGAGTTTGAAGACACCTACCACTGTTCCGACTATGATCCGGCATCTTTGGTCGATTTAACCACAAACAGCAGCAGGATTATCGCGCTGCCGTTCAAAAAAACAGGCAGTGACACACCTGTCTACATTCCGGTTAACTTTATGCAGAATATTTTCGGCAAAGTGGGAACCGGCGCCGGTGACAGTCCTGCAGAAGCAAAAATTGACGCACTGTACGACTGCATTGCGCAGTATGTAAAACTGCAGGTAGTCACCAACAGTTTTGCAATGCCGAGAATCGACAGTGATGAATCCAATGAACACCCTGATTTTCTGAATACTCTGGCGGAACTGGAGTCTGTACACGATGAGGCAATGGTAAATGTAGCCTTTTTTGACGCATCACTGGGCGGAAAATATCCTGTCGTATGCTGTGCAGTCTTCGGTTCGGATGAAGTGAACCGACCTATGCTCAATGTTGCTTTTGCAGCCAACCTGGATCTCAGCAAAGCAATGAAAAAGGCGTATCTGCAGGCTATGACTACGATACTCAATCCGTACCAGAACACTCCTGACTGCGAGGATGAACCAATCTTTAAATACAGACTGGTATACGATACATCAAGCGTTATGAATCTTCAGAACATTGAGGGCATTTCTCTCAACACCGGCGGACTTCTTCCTTTTGAGATCTTCATGTCAGCCAATTCAGACTATCCGCTTTCCACGATTGACCGAAAACTCACTGCAGATGATGAATACAGGACGCTGGTAGAAATAATCAACAGAGAGGACAAATCCATCTACTTCTATACTTTCAATGAGGATTTCAATGTTGTAAAAGCAATTATTCCGGGATTTTCTGAAGCAAGGGATCCGGAATTTTTTGAAGAAAAAAATTCCAATATCGGTCTGATGTATCACGACTTCTTTGAGAATCTGGATAATAATGATCCGGAAACCATTGGAGAATTTCTCGAATCTATCAAAGACACCGAAATCCCTGATGATCAATCAGTGTATGAACTTCTGAAACTTCCGCCGCTGAGCTGCGACGTTCCGAGCGCTCTGACCATCGGTGAGCTCAAAGCTCTGATAGCTCTGGCACAGCAGGATTTCGATGCATATCTGTACTGGGCGGAATGGACACTTGAACAGAATCAGAAATCACCGGTTAATCTGGAAATCGGTCTGCACCACTGCCTGATCGACTACCTTAATCACTATCTGTCAGGGGAGGAGGAACTTAAAAACTACCTCAGTCTGCGGGAACTTCAGTACGACGAATGGACAATAGAAGAGGCAGACGGTCACCTGACAGGAAATCTCAAGTACTTCTACTATGCATCTGACTTCAGGGAATATCTGAATTCTGATATGTATGAATACCTGATTCAGCTTTTCCTTGCAGTCCGGGAAGCAAACAGGAAGGATGAATAAGTTATAAAAACCAGGGTCGGTAACTCCCGGATTTAAACGGAATAAAAAATAAAAAAATAGTTGTAAAAAGCCGTGTTTTATTCTTAAAAAAGTAGTAAAATACATCGCAGAAAAAACAATCTGTTTTTAGTGTTTATCGCCTAATCTGAGAGTTACCAATCCAATGAGTTTTGAACGTTCAGTCTTTTGCCTCAGTGCAGAAAAAATTGCCGAACTGTCCGAAGATATAACTCTTCATAAAGCAACAAAATCAAAATATCAGTCGTTTCTTCTTGCTATTCTGGCCGGTGCTTCTATAGCTTTTGCGTTTTCTTTCTATGTTACTGCGGTAGCGGCTCTTGGACCGAATGTAGGCAAATTTGTAGGCGGATTCTGCTTTGCCCTCGGTCTGATACTGGTTGTACTGCTGGGAGGGGAACTGTTCACATCATCCACCCTGACAATCGTGGCCAAGGTTACCAAACAGATCACCTGGCGTCAGCTGTTCAAAAACTGGATGATTGTATATTTCGGCAATCTGGTCGGCGCTCTTTTCATTGTACTGCTGATTATGCTTGCCCGAAGCTACATGAATTTTGGAACCGACTGGGGCAAGGTCGTACTCGACACAGCGGCACATAAAATTCATCACGTTTACGAATCCGACGGGGATCTGAAGTATGCCCGTGGTTTTATCGAGGCTCTCTCCCTGGGTATACTGTGTAATGTCATGGTATGCGTTGCTGTATGGCTGTCCTGGGGCGGAAAAACAATGTCCGATAAAATTCTTATTATCATACTGCCTGTTGCCATGTTTGTTGCTAGCGGCTACGAGCACTCGATCGCCAATATGTTTATGATCCCGCTCGGCATATCGATTCATAATTTTGCAATTCCGGAAATGGCTGTTGCATTTGATCCACACTATAATGATCTGACAATTTTTAATTTTATATTTTCCAATTTGATCCCCGTTACCATCGGCAACGTAATCGGTGGCGGTCTGATAATTGGTTGGTATAATTGGTTTGTATCCTATCGAATGCATCAAAATGCATAAGATAGTTTTTTTAATATCTATGACCCAAAAGGTAAAGAGGTAAAAAATGGCTGAACTTAACGAGAAGTTCCAAAAAGCATGGGAAGGCTTCAAACCAGGAGCTTGGCAGGATGAAATTAATACCCGCGATTTCATTCAAAAGAACTATACCCCTTATGAAGGAGACGAAAGCTTCTTAAAGGGTGCTACAGAAGCAACAAAAACTCTTTGGGCTTCTGTAATGGAAGGAATCAAAATTGAAAACAAGACTCACGCTCCAGTTGATTTTGATACCGATAATCCATCTACCATCACATCACATGCACCTGGATATATTGATAAATCTCTTGAAAAGATTGTTGGTTTACAGACTGACAAACCTTTAAAGAGAGCTATCCATCCGTTCGGTGGTATCAGAATGATTCAGACCTCATGCGAAGAATACGGCAAGACTCTGGATCCTGAAGTTCTCAAGATCTTTACACAGTACAGAAAGACCCACAACCAGGGAGTATTCGATGTATATACCCCTAGCATCCGTAACTGCAGAAAGGCTGGTATTCTGACCGGTCTGCCAGATGCATACGGTCGCGGCCGTATCATCGGTGACTACCGTCGTATCGCCCTGTACGGTGTCGACTACCTGATGAAAGAACGTGTTAAAGGCTTCAATTCATTACAGGACAACCTTGAAAAAGGTATCGATCTGGAAGAAACCATCCGTCATCGTGAAGAAATCAGCGAACAGCACCGCGCTCTGAACGATTTAAAGACCATGGCTCAGAGCTACGGCTGTGATATTTCCGGCCCTGCAACAACAGCTCAGGAAGCAATTCAGGCCACCTACTTCGGTTACCTTGCTGCTGTTAAATCACAGAACGGTGCTGCAATGAGCTTCGGTAGAACAGCCACCTTCTTAGATATTTATATTGAACGTGATATTGCTAAAGGTTTACTGACAGAAGAACAGGCTCAGGAACTGGTTGACCACTTAATCATGAAACTGAGAATGGTTAGATTCCTGCGTACTCATGTTTACGACGAATTATTCTCAGGCGACCCGATCTGGGCTACTGAATCTCTTGGCGGTATGGGTCTTGACGGTCGTACCCTGGTAACCAGAACCTGTTTCCGTTACCTGAACACTCTTTACACCATGGGTACTTCTCCTGAACCTAACATGACAATTCTGTGGTCAGAAAAATTACCTGCTGCCTGGAAGAGATTCGTAACCAAGGTTTCTATTGAAACATCTTCTATCCAGTACGAAAACGATGATCTGATGCGTAATGACTTCAACAGTGATGACTACGCTATCGCATGTTGCGTATCTCCAATGATCGTTGGTAAGACACAGCAGTTCTTCGGTGCCCGTGCAAACCTTGCCAAGACTCTGTTATACGCAATCAACGGCGGTTTGGATGAAAAGCTGTATCCGGACAAGGAAGGAAACCAGAAACACCTCCAGGTTGGTCCTAAGATGGATCCAATCAAGAGTGAATACCTTGATTTCGATGAAGTTATGACCAGAATGGACAGCTTCATGGACTGGCTGGCAACTCAGTACGTTACTGCACTGAACATCATCCACTACATGCATGATAAATATTCATACGAAGCTATCCAGATGGCTCTGTATGATATCAATATCAAGAGAACCCTGGGTTGCGGTGTAGCAGGTCTGTCTGTAGCAGCTGACTCATTATCTGCAATCAAGTATGCAAAGGTTAAACCAATCCGTGATGAATTCGGTGTTGCTGTTGATTTCGAAATCGAAGGCGATTTCCCTAAATTCGGTAACAACGATGAAAGAGTTGACTCAATCGCATGTGACCTTGTAACCCGCTTCATGAAGAAAGTTCAGAGCCACAAGACATACCGCAATGCAATGCCAACTCAGTCAATTCTGACCATTACTTCAAACGTTGTTTACGGTAAGAAGACCGGTACAACTCCTGACGGTCGTCGCGGCGGTACTCCATTCGGACCAGGTGCAAACCCTGTACACGGTCGTGATGTGAACGGTGCTGTTGCATCTCTGACTTCCGTAGGTAAATTGCCGTTTGCTTATGCGAAAGATGGTATTTCATACACCTTTACCATCGTTCCTGATGCACTTGGTAAAGAAAAGGAACAGCAGTCAAAGAACCTGATAGGTTTACTTGACGGTTACTTCCATCACGAAGAAGAAACCAAGAACACAGATCACTATGTAGAAGGCGGTCAGCATCTGAATGTGAACGTTCTCAACAGAGAAACACTGCTCGATGCAATGGAACACCCTGAAAAATATCCTACACTGACAATCCGTGTTTCAGGTTATGCTGTACGTTTCAACTCTTTGACCAAAGAACAGCAGCAGGATGTTGTAACAAGAACTTTCACTCAGAAGCTGTAATCTGCAGTTACTGATTTGAATAGATAAATATTTGTAAAAGCCTCTAAAATATTAGAGGCTTTTTTATCGCTCCGAGCATGGAGGGGAATAAGATGTTTAAAAAGCTGTCGGCGGGAATTAAATACAACAAGCTTCTTTCCAGAGAAAAAGTCTTTTATATGATTTATCCAGAATTCAAGGTGAGAGATTTTCTGGATTACGGAAAATGGTACCTGCCTCCGCTCCTGGCAGCCTCACTGGTTATGATTTACTGCTTTAGATTTCAGCTGATCCATCTGATCGGACTGATCATAACTCCATGTTTTATTGTAATTATGCTGTTACTGCTCTATCTGCACCAGGGCAGACAGGCTCTAAGAACACTCAATGAAGCTGAATACCGTCTCTATCAGGAGCTGTGCAGTTCAAACGATCATTCAGCCGTAGCAGGGGCAAAAAGGATTGATCTTATGGTTGAAATAAACCTTGCTCTCAGCAAAGGCAACCGCGATTTTCTAGATCGGATCTAGTTAACGTACATTAAGATGAAATTCATCATGCATGATCTTTTTAATCCAGGCGATTTCCTCGGCAGACGGCGGGGTAACGTCCTCCAAATCATAATGATCATGATATTCCGCCCACTTGTGTTTACCCAGTTCATGATATGGAAGAATATCAACGTAATCAACACAATCCCTGATATTATCGACAATAAACTGTCCAAGAGCTCTGACATTTGACTCCTGATCACTCCAGCCGGGAACCACCACATACCGGATCCACATATGGATGCCGCGACTGTTAAGGTGTTTTGCAAAATCCAGGGTATAACGGTTGGTCAAATGAGTAAGTTTTTTATGCTGCTCATCGTCCATATGTTTGATATCGAGCATCACCAGATCCGTAACATCCAGAAGATCAGAAAGTTTCTGATCGTAGCGTGTTATACAGCCGTTGGAATCAAGACAGGTGGTAAGATTCATTTTCTTGGCTTCAGTAAACAGCCTGGTAACAAAATCCATCTGCAGAGTTGCCTCACCTCCTGATGCAGTCACCCCGCCGCCGTTCGGACGGTAGAAAGCCAGATAACTTTTGATTTCACGAAGCATCTCGTCCAGGGATTTCTCAAATCCCCCGTTCATACTCCAGGTATCACGGTTATGGCAGTAACGGCATTTAAACTGACATCCCTGAAAGAACACAACATATCTCAAACCGGGGCCGTCAACAGCGCCGCAGGATTCTATTGACTGAATTCTAGCCACATCTTTATCCATACAAACTCCAAACCAGCTAAATTTTTTTGAGTCTCCTGTTAATGGAAGACCTATTTGATTTTACATTGAACAGTTTTTTGCAGTTAATTATACAAGAGCCACCTGCGGAATAAAACAGTACATTTTTATATTCTGTGGTTTTTAGACCGGCTGATTTTTGCTAAAATTACTGTAGCTCCTTATATTGGACTCATGGCTATCTACGGGCATGCCCGCAGGGCTTGGGCTAATTATTTAAGGAAACGGATCACCGGCCATGCACAGGCATTTGCGACAGCGCAACCGATATATGACCTGGTTTATATTTAAACTATTGATTTATGAGGATATTAAATGACTCAAGCTAAAGTGACAGATGCTCCAAAGAAATTCTGCGAATTTTTAACCAAGAAAGCACGCGAAGCTAACAAGAGAATTGTACTACCTGAAGGTAACGAACCAAGAACCGTTAAGGCCGCAAATATTTGTGCTGAAGAAGGAATTGCAACCCCGGTTTTACTCGGTAAAAGAGAAGAAATTGAAAAAGTTGCAAAATCATTAGATTTTGCACTTAGCGGTAAGATTGAAATCATCGATCCGGACGAAATCCGCGAAAACTATGTAGCACGTCTGGTAGAACTGCGCAAATCAAAAGGTTTAACCGAAGAAGATGCCAGAAAGCTGCTGGAAGACAACGTTTATCTTGGAACAATGATGATCGAAAGAAATGAAGTTGACGGTCTGGTATCAGGCGCTGTTCATACCACTGCCAACACCATTCGTCCTGCTCTTCAGGTAATTAAAACAGCACCTGGCCAGTCAATTGTTTCCTCCGTATTTTTCATGCTTATGCCTGATCAGGTTCTGGTTTACGGTGACTGTGCAATCAATCCTAAACCAACATCTGAAGAACTTGCACAGATTGCCATTCAGTCTGCAGACTCAGCAAAAGCTTTCGGTCTGGATCCTAAGGTTGCCATGATCTCCTATTCAACCGGTACTTCAGGAAAAGGCGAAGACGTTGATAAAGTTCGTGACGCAGCAAAACTGGCCCAGGAGGCACGCCCTGATTTACTGATCGACGGTCCTCTCCAGTATGATGCGGCTATTGTTCCTGACGTTGCAGCTCAGAAAGCTCCAGGCTCAAAAGTTGCAGGTCAGGCTAATGTATTCATATTCCCTGATTTAAGCTGCGGTAACTGTACCTACAAGGCAGTACAGCGTTCAGCCGGTGTAATTTCAGTAGGTCCAATGCTGCAGGGTCTCAAGAGACCGGTAAACGATCTGTCACGCGGTGCTCTGGTTGAAGATATTGTATACACCATCGCAATCACTGCAATTCAGGCTGATCAGATTGCCAACAAGGCCTAGCAGATAGATATTAAGAAACCTCCCGCTCTTTTCATGCGGCGAAGGTGCAAATGATAAAGCCACCGGATCAGAAATCCGGTGGCTTTTGTTCATTGCGGTACCAGGTAAAAGGTACCGTAAAATCCTTACTCTACAGCTTTAGGCTGATAATGGTGAATATCAAATCCGCCATCTGCCACATCTTTCTTGTAGGCATCAACCTTGGCTTTCAAATCGTTCTTGTTTTCAGCAAAGTCGGTCTCAAAAGTATGAACAATAGGTTTTTCACAGGTACCTTCATCGATAGTACCGTCAGAAAAACTCCATACACATGAGTAATCAGAAATATCGTGTTCACGATCATCCCATGTCGTATTCAGATCGTACTTTTTAACCACTTTCATAGTCTGCAGCAGTTTGAATTTATACTCAACAGCCTTGCCGTTTGGAACCTGCACGGAAACCTGCTGTTCCGGATTCAAACCGATAGTTGATTTACCGTTGATGAACGGCTCACCATTGGCATAAACACGACCGTCAATTGAATTGATTTCAAATCTTGGTTTCAGCAGCAAATCCTTCGGAAGGAAATCAAGCTTCTGGATCCTGCAGATAATTTCATGACGCTTGTAGTTGATTCGGCAGGCGGTATTTCCGTCAATCTTCGGATTATCCGCTTTAGGAAGTTCAACTTTGACAATGCCGTTAACCTCATAGCTGACGGTTGGATAATCAGGAACGAAGTTTACACCGTTTCTGTGGTAGTCATTACCATAGCATCCTACATCATTATTGCCTCTTATCAGACATACCTGGTTGTTTCCCTGGGATACAGCAATTACGTCCGCCTTGTCAGGTACACCTTCATAGTAGAAAGGCAGACCGCCGCAGGTTGCTCTTGTGGCTTTATCCTGAGCGATATAGGATACACATGCACTCTGTGCGCCCACAGAAATGCTCTTGGCGTCCGTAATTCCGATAATATCGATGTTTGAATAATCGAATACTCTCTTCGGACCGTAGCATGAAACGGTATTGTTTTCACCGGCAATTACGCAGATGGCATCATTACCGAGAGAGAAATCCTTAACGTCGGTAATATCCTCTACTTTTTTCAGCACATTTCTGTTTTCCTTGAATCTGGAATTTTCAAGGTTAAACCCGTAGAAATGAAGTTTTCCCTTGAAATCAAGGGCTACTGTATAAAATTCCTCTGATTCAATCTTTTTGATGTCAGACAGTTCATTCACGTTGGTTCCGTCAGGATTGGTATACGCAATATAAGCGTTCTGTTCGTCCTGTGCATCCAGGCAGTATACTTTACCGTCAATGGTAACATAACAGATCGAATTGATGCTGACTGTTGCATCTCTTACCAGGGATTCAATCGGTTTAAAACGTTTTGCATCCACACCGTAGCACTTAAACCCGTGGTTAGGATCGATTACACAGGTAACGTCCTGGCTTCGTGACAGAATTATATCCGTGGCAAGGGTTCCGTCTGCAGTCTGGGTTCCTTCAGGATTGGAATATCCTCTTGAATTACCCCAGCACTTTACACTGTTATCAAGTCTTATTGCGCAGGCATGCTCATAACCCACTTGAACCTTCTTTGCCTTGATTCTGCCGGCAAAATCTATGATCTTACTGTTGCAGACCTTGTCAAAATCATTGCATACCTTGATACTGTATACCGAGGAGCACGGAGATCTGGAATTAAGTTTATCACAGGTATATTTGAAATAGCCGGTGCTGGAATCGCGCATCATCTTCTGACAGTTGTCTCCGATGCACAGTTCGTAGTGATAATCCTTATCCATCTGATTGGCAACAAATATATCCAGAGCCACATCCCCCTCAACCACCAGAGTCTTCAGATATTCCTGCGGATTGGAAAAGATCGTAGCTGAATCAAGTTTAGGCGCAGGTCTGAATTCGGTACTCTTCTTTACCGGAGCCGGTTCACTCTGCTGCTGGGTATTTTGAACTGCAGCCGTTGTTGTCTGTCCGGCCGGTGGATCATCTTCACATCCGGCAAGGCCCCCTGCAGCAACAGCTGTTAAAGAAATTAATAAATATTTATTTAACAAACCATGAAATCTCATACATACACCAAAATTGTCAACACACAACTACCGTTATTATACTTAGTTTAGATGTATTTTTGAGTGATATAGGTTTATTTTTTGAAGTAGGTAAGATACTTTGCATATTCATCCGCAAATTACAGCTCCGTCATTCTTTCCAAGAAAGAGGATCAAAGGTAAAATAACAGAAAACAGCAGACTTGGAAGTCTGGCTTAACGGACGGTACGATAATCCGCCCGAACATCAGAAGTTACGGATCCGGATCGGTTTGCGGATCTATCCTTAAGAACCTTGCACAAAACGGGAGATGGCGTGAATTTTTTAATCGCTGGAGCCACCGGTCTCATCGGACAGAAACTGGTAAACAATCTACTGAAGGATAAATCGAATCATATCATCGTTTTAACCAGGAACGAGGACAAGGCTAAATACAGTCTTCCGATTCAGGACAAAAACATTTCCTTTACGGATTACAAGAAAGGCTGGAAATCCGACAAAATTGATATCATCATCAATCTGGCGGGAACACCCATTGCAAACAAAAGATGGACCAGAAAGCAGAAGCAGAAAATAATCAACAGCCGAGTTCTGAGCACCGACTACATCTATATCAGGTGTCTGCAGAATAAAATCAAACCAAAACTGTGGATAACCTTTTCCGCCACCGGTTATTACGGGAACTGCGGTTCTGAGGAGCTTACCGAGGATACCGTTGTATCTCCCTCATCATTTCTCCAGCAGGTGACCGAACAGGTGGAAAACAACAGTAAAAAAATATCCAGCATCGTAGACCGCCACTGTATTCTGAGGATCGGAACCGTGCTGGTGGGAAAATACGGAATACTTTCAAAGATGCTTCCGGTTTTCAAACTGTGTCTGGGAGGGAAAATAGGAAACGGAAAGCAGTACATTCCATGGATCCACATAGATGATGTAACAAGAGCGCTTGAACACATAATTAAAAATGAGCAGTGTTCCGGTGTCTATAATGTGTGTTCACCAAATCCGTGCACAAACCGGGAATTCTCCTCCACTCTGTCCAGGGTGCTTCACAGAATAAACATTCTGATGATCCCGCACTGGATCCTGAAAATAATCCTTGGAGGCCGTTCCGAGCTGGTGACAGCCTCGCAGTGCGCCCAGCCTAAGCACCTGCAGGACGATGGTTTTACCTTTGAATATCCTGAACTGGAAAAAGCGCTTGCTGATATTGTCAGCAGGGAAAAAGACGAACACAGCAGATAACAGCACCGCTACTGCGGCCTTATTTGCGTTACAGTGATATGTTCGGGATTATCTGATCTGAACCTGATATTGAAATCATAAAAGCTGAATCCGTATTCATGGATGTCAGTCTTGTTCTTGTACGCCGGACGAGGATCATACGAAACAATCTCTCTGACAATTTCCTCAAAATGGGGATATTTTTCCGGATCGAGACTGTTCACAAACGCCAAAGCCTCAGGTGAAAATTCAACAGCTGCGGATCCCGGTTCCTCCTGCGCATAGGAGCTGTCCGCACACTCAACCGCGTCGGTAAACCTGATATACGGTTTAATGTCTATTATAGGAGTACCGTCCACCAGATCAGCCCCGGCCACGCAAAGGAGCGTTTTATTGTTTCTTCTGATGACACCACGGTTGGCAACCGAGGAAAGACCGATATTATTGGGACGGAACGGAGATCTTGTGGCAAAGACCCCTATTCTGCGGTTTCCACCCAGACGGGGCGGCCGCACCATGGGTCTGAAAGAATGATCTTCGATAAGATTAAAATCAAAGATAAGCCAGAGATGAGAGAAATTCTCAATACCGCGAAAACAGTTCAAATCATCATAGGGAGGAAACATTTCAATTTCCGAGATCAGATCTGCAACCAGTTTGGCCTGACGGGGAACGGCAAATTTCTCTTTGAAAGGGGAATGAACCAATCCGACCGCATTTATCGTTTTACTGAACATGACAACTACTGTTTAACCTTCAGAGCGCGGGCGTAGCAGGTATATTCCTTCAGACAGTGCAGAGTATTTTCAAGTTCAATGCATTTTCCCATAATGACCGCGTTTGCCCCCAGATCTGCTGCTGACTCAAGCAGATATCTCCTTGCAAGAGCCTCCACCGGCTCTGCATCCTTCTCGGTGACCTGGCAGCTGATCCCTTCAATATCACCGAGATCTTCATAGCTGTCAAATTTATCGAGATCGGCCTTGGTATACTGTTCAATGCCGGCAGCCCTGTAATACTCGGTAAAATTATCCGGATCAATATTACTGCTGAAGGAAAACCAGCTGCATCCGGACAGACAGAAAACAGGTAAGATAAAGAATAACTTAAATTTCATATCAAATTAAGATGAAAGGGAAAAAGATCTATGAGATTTACAATAGAAATGCTTGCTGACTGGTGGAGCCAGGCGGGATCGAACCGCCGACCTTTTGAATGCCATTCAAACGCTCTCCCAACTGAGCTATGACCCCAAACGCAAGCATATATTACCAAAACTTAATTGTTATTGCAATCCCTAAAAAGCTTTTCTACCGGATTATTATCAATTAAATACTGATAGTTGTCATCGGTATTGGAAAGCAGTTCGTAAACGAACTCAGGATGTTCAGACGCATACTGCTGCAGAGCCTGCAGATTTCTCTCCACGGTCCCTTCAAGCTCAGGATCTTTCTTGATAGTCGCAAGGTTGAGATTCTGGATTGCAGTTACGTAGAATTTGAGAATACTCAGGTTGAGTCCGAGGAACTCCTCGCCCACCTGTGTATCACTGAGGTTGGTGAAAATGTCCATGGTTGCATCAGGAAGCTCCTTGAAGAACCAGTGGTAGGCAATATAGTTTCTCACTGAATCTATCGGATCACCGTTTTCAAAAGTGATGTTGGTAATCATGTTCTTGTGCACGGTCTTTGGTTCAGAAGGGGTGCTTTTCACCTTTCCGATAATATCACGGTAGGTATAGGTAAAATCAATATCAGCCAGGTACTGTGCATCCTGGAACATGTTAGGCAGATTCCAGAAATCATCCTTACTGAAGGTATAAGGAATTACACCGATGGACGGGCTAGGAACAAACTCCTTGCTGGAATGGGTATAGGCACGGCTGATTATCTTGCGCTTGTTCGGAAAATCAGTGTTAAGACTTACGTCAAAATCGAAATTCCAGTAGGCGCAGTATTTTGATTTAAACTCCTCGATAACAGTGAAGATGGTCTTGGCGCAGTCATTGGCATCAAACACAATAATACTGTCCGGATTAACGAACAGCATATTCATGAGTTTGCCGCTTACACGGTTTTCACGGGTTTTGATTTCAACAAAATCCCCCTTCGGGATCACCGGAGTAAGAGCAGTATCAGCCACATAGATCGAATAGTATTTCGAACCTTCATAGGCCAGTTCATGGCGGGTATTTTTCTCGAATACCTTTTTACATCTTGCATAAATAGGGCACACCGGAGCCATTTTCTCCTGACTGCTCAGATTATACAGAAACGCGTAAGGATGCATCGATACAAGAAGATCCCGGTATTCATCAGCCTTCGGATTAGGATAAATACGCATATCGAAAAGGGTCTTCAATAAATCCTTGTTTGATTCAAAAAAAGCCTCAACCTTTTCCAAATCAGCAACATCTACACCACACAATCCGGCTGCAACAAGTGCACGGATTACAAACTTTACGCGGTTACTGTTGATAATAATAGCCATGAATTCCTCAAAACATCCTATTGTCTACTGATATTGCAATTTTAATTTGCGCCTGCAAGCATATCACGAACTCTTTCAATTCGTTCCATGCACTTTGATTTACCGATCAATTCCATTGTCACATCTATTCCAGGAGACTGACCGCGGCCGGTTACCGCAATTCTGAGAGGCATGCCGACCTTGCCCATACCGATTTCCATTTCCTGGGCAACACTTTCAACCACCGGATGAAGATTTTCAGCCTTCCAGTTCTCTTCACTGACAGCGGCAAATTTCTCCAGGCATCTGGTAAGAACTTCCGGAGTGTTTGCCTTGAACCATTTCTTTGAAGCAGCCTCATCGAGTTCAGTGAAGTCCTCATAAACATAACGGCACTGCTCAGCCATTTCCTTCAGGGTGCTGCAGCGCTCTGCATAGGCTTTAACTATGGAGGAAAGTGCAGGTCCCTTTGAATAGTCGATCTTCTGATCCTTCATGTGCCACTCAAGATGGGAGGCTACATATTCAGGATCAAGAGTCTTGATATAGTGGTTGTTCATCCACTTGAGTTTGTTCAGATCGAATGCGGATGCAGACTTGCTTACAGTATCAAGATCGAACAGATCAATCATTTCCTGAACAGAAAACAGTTCCTGATCGCCGTGTCCCCAGCCCAGTCTTACCAGATAGTTAAGCAGAGCCTCAGGCAGGAATCCGTCATCGCGGTACTGCATTACACTTACAGCCCCGTGACGTTTTGAAAGTTTTGCACCGTCCGGTCCCAGGATCATGGATACATGGGCAAATTCAGGCACCTTGGCATTGAGTGCCTTGTAGATATTGATCTGGCGCGGAGTATTGTTAACATGATCCTCGCCTCTTACCACATGGGTGATCCCCATATCATAATCATCTACAACCACACAGAAATTATAGGTAGGAGTACCGTCGGTTCTTCTGATAACCAGATCATCAAGTTCACGGTTGCTGATTTCAACATCGCCGCGGATGTGATCGTGGAACTTGACTGTACCCTCGGTAGGATTCTTGAATCTTACACAGTACGGTTCATCAGGTGAATGCTGTTCCTGTGAACAGCGGCAGTGACCATCATAACATGGTTTCTCTCCGCGTTTCATCTGCTCTTCGCGAAGTTTCTCTAGACGTTCCTTGGTGCAGTAGCACTTGTAGGCACGACCGTCAGCCAGCATTTCATCAATCAGTTTGTTGTAACGGTCGAATCTCTTGGTCTGATAGTAAGGACCCTCATCCCAGTTTAACTTCAGCCATTTCATGGACTCGATAATTGCATCTATCGCTTCCTGGGTTGAACGTTCAAGATCGGTATCCTCTATTCTCAGAACAAACTGTCCGCCGTTATGCTTCGCATACAGCCATGAATACAATGCAGTACGGGCACCGCCGACATGGAGAAAACCTGTTGGACTAGGTGCAAATCTAGTTTTGATAGTCATTTTGTTAATCAACCTTTGTTTCGTTTAAATATCTGTACATTCAATATACAAATAAGGGAATTCTGTTCGACTTTAGACTTTTTGATCTATTCGGTAATTATAGATAAAATCACTGCATCTATCAACATACTAATGGCACAAAAAGGTCGCGGGAATTCCCGTTGTTTTTCCAAGCTGTACAACGTTTCAGGCAGCATGCAGAGCAAAAAAAATCCATAAAAAATCAGGCACTGCAGTAAGGTAATTCACGAATTGTGATATAATTCCCGAAAATTTTATCAATTACGGAACTAACTAGTAAACGATCCATAATAACCTTTAAGGTAATTATGGCTTTTGCTTAGTCTAAGTGATTTCACTGAAAAGTGAATGAACTACGTTATGAGAGAATGAA
>ONPL01000026.1 GCA_900319705.1 uncultured Pseudomonadota bacterium
TATGGCGCTGAAAATTTCAGTGTTTATAAATAAATTATTTTCCGTACATTAGGAGTTTGAATCATGGAAGCAATCAAATATATGACTAGTCTGTTAACTTTTTACATTAAGGGAGAAATTGCAACGGAGCAGAATTTTCTTAAGATTAGGTTCCCTAACACCGTTCTGGCTCTCATTCCTTTAGGTTCACGCAAATACAACGTACCGGTAGCCCAGATATCTTCAGTAGCTTCAAATTTTAAATTTGACATTAAGAGCTTTTTCGTAGGTCTTTTCTTCACGCTTATTTCTCTCAGTTGTTTTTCTTCTGGTGGTAACGGAATACTTGCAGGGCTCATCATACTTGCACTCGCTCTAAGTTTGCTCATCAACTCTTTTATCACTGAACTTAAGATTGATACCACTTCAGGAGCATATTACTACATTCCGTTTATCATTTTTGAAAAGGCAAAGGCTTCTCAGGCTGAACAGATGATCAGCAGTATTATTGCCACTCGTCTTAACGATACAAACAACAGAGAGGTATCGGAAGCATCAACGAATGCTATTGTTGATGCAATCAGATCAAAATAATTACCTGATCCTCCTGGCATGATGATCGGCAGATTAAGAGTGTAAAAATGTAAGAGAAGGATTTTCAGCATTACTACAGAAAAATAAGGGATAGTGACAAGAAAGCTGAAGCGTGAGTTACTTTACCCAAATATCTGAAATCAGTGTGTGTACCCGTATTCAGTTATCTGTGGGAATAGCCTAAATAATAATCGGCATTTTTACACTCTCCTCTTATGCTGTAATTTTTGCGGAATAATATCCTAGGATTATGTATTGAGAACTATCCTATAATTCCTCTCACCCTGGAGTTCATTTTGATATAAATTAACCTTGCTTAATTCCTCATCTGTCACCTTGATCCTCGTTTGATAGACCGTGAATAGTAACGTTGTATTGAACTGACGATAATGATCACATTTTAGATTCGTTCTTGTTGCTATAATTTCTGCTGTTTGATGCGGCATTTGCGTATTTGCGAAGGAGATATTGACGATGAGCGGCCCGAAGGATTCCAAAGCGGGCAGAGCCAGGATCCGGAAACTTCAGAATACTCTCAGGGCCGGATTGAACGATATTGAAGAACTGAGACGGAGTTTTGAAAACAGCCGTTCACAGATTGCAGCTGATGCGAATAAGCTCGGGGTCCGTGTACCGGGGATCCTGTCTGAATTAGATTTTGTTGCAGAAAAAAATTCCATAGTCAGATCTGTAGATTTAGGAAGTAATAGTCTGCAGGATCTTGAATCAAGTATTAAAAAGGTTGAACGAAGTGCTGCAGATCTAGCCGCCCGTTCCGCAGATCTGATTCAGCAGGCGTGTAATATCCTGCGTCTGAAGAAAAAGATCACTGAAGAAACCGAAAGTTACAGAAAGGTAGCTGATGCCGCCGCTTCGGCGATGCAGGAGCTTTCGGATTATTCAAAAAAGGTGGAGGTGGAAGTACCGGATTCTGTGGCAGAAAGTGCGCAGACTGTCAACCGTGATAATGATGTAAAGGTGGATCTTGACTCTGATGATCCGGACTATTTAAGCAGTGTTATCGGTTCACTGAAAAAGGGACAGCAGGCTCAGGAAAAACAGATTGCAGATATTGCCGGTGCCCGTACCGCGATGACAGAGCAGTACTGCGGAAGACTTATGGAAGAGATTGCTCTTGCCGGAGAGACTGTTGCCAGAGAACTGGAAAAATCCCGTATAGCAGAGGAAAACCGCAGAAAGCAGGAAGCCCGGCGACAGGAAATGCAGAAGCTTGAGGAGGCAAGGCAGGAGCAGCAGAAGAAGGAAAAAATAATTTCCGATATCTATTCTTCTGTAGATGAACTGCGTAGTCTGCACCTTGATGTTCATCTGCGTGATCAGATGCTGGAAATCCTTGAAAATACCGCTCTGGCCGGCTATGATTCAGCCTTTTTGAAAAACTACCAGTCCATTACTGTTATTCCTTTCATCAAAAAATGCCGAGTCTGTGATGCACAGTTCAGGGAAATGGCTGAAATTTATTCCGGGAAGAAGGCTGAATATGAGGTTCTGTGTGAGGAACTTGCACTGGAGGCCAGGCAGCTGCCGTGTGAAAAGGAAAGTATTGCCTTCTACATTTCAGAGATTGAAAGACTTCATAAACTTGCACAGCATCGCAACGAGGAGCGTTATATTCAAAGGGTTATCGACGAGGTTATGGAGGAAATGGGATACAATGTTCTCGGCTGCAGCAAGGTGCTGTATGAAGGAACACAGTATGATACTCTGTTTCGCTACGGGGAACACACTGCCATAAGAATCACCTGTTCCAACGGCCAGATCTGTGCGGAGCTTGGAGGAATGGATGTCTGTGATCGTGATGCCGATACTGCTGAAGCGGCGGAACAGGCAAATGAAATGAAGGAATTCTGCGATGATTATAGGATTTTCAAAGAAAAGGTGGCTGAACGCTGTGTGAACCTGACTCTTGTTTCGGAACTCAAACCTTCCCCTGAATATGCCCAGATCCATAATCTTGAGGATTATGACGTTGATGAGGAAACCAAACAGTCATGTATTCAGACTGCACAAAGCATCCAGAATGCAGCCGCAGAAACCCAGAAGTCTATGTCTGTTGAACAAGAAGAATAACTAACAGGAGAACAGGTAGTATGGCTAAAATAAAAATCTGTCCAGAATGTCATACCAGCAACAGTCCAGGAGATGTGGAGTGCTGCGAATGCGGATATGATTTGAGCGGGGTTCCTCTTTCAGAAGAAGCTTTTCAGGAATCGACTGTACCGCATAATGAACCGGAGCCGGGCGCATCTTCTGAAGACATGGACGCACAGCCGGTGCAGAGTACTGAAACGACAGAAAGTACTGAGACTAAACCGGCAAAGATCTGTACCTGCGGACAGATTAATTCACCGACAATGAAGTTCTGTGCCAAATGCCGCGGATCTATCAAAAATCAGCTGAGGGTTTTTATTGATGCCGGCAGATATCAGAGAGCCATGGATGAACTGCAGGAGATAAAAAAGAACATTCAGAACTCTGAAACCCCCCGGACACCGGTCCGGGAACATACCGGTACCCCGGTGTTCACACTTAAATCCGCCACAGATGACTATTCATTTTCAATTGATCCGCAGCACTCGCTGGCGGTTATCGGCAGAGAGAATCAGATGGCGGAATATCTTCATGACAAGGGTTATGTAAGCCGCAGACATGCCAAGGTTGGATACCGCGGCGACCTGGTGTCCATCACTGATCTGAACAGCAGTAACGGTACTTTCATCAATTACCGGAAAATTACCGCAGGCGAGGAGGAACTCCTTCATGAGGGAGATCGGGTTTCACTGGGCGGACCGTGGAATGAAGACCAGAAGGATCCGGATACAGCCTATTTTACGGTTCAATACTCGAAGGATGAGCAGTAGTGTATATCGCACGAATTCTCTATCCGGTCAAGGTGCTCGGACCGGGTGAACGGATCGGGATCTGGATGTGCGGATGTCACCACGGATGCAGAGGGTGCAGCAATCCTGAACTGTGGGATTTTGACGAAAAATACCATGTAACCTCCGCTCCGATCATGGATTTTATTTCAAAAATCGCTGAATCAAACCGTATTGACGGTTTTACCATAAGCGGCGGTGAACCGTTTCTTCAGCCGGATGCACTGCGGGAGTTGATCCCGTTTTTCAGACGGTTCTGTTCTGATATTCTGGTTTACAGCGGATTCACCTATTCTGAACTTAAACGCAGATATCCGGATATTCTGTCATCCATTACAGTTCTTATTGACGGGAAATATATCGAATCACGCAACCGCAACTGTTTTCTGCGCGGATCAGACAATCAGAAAATCCGGATCCTGGATCCTCAGATGAAAGATTTTTATGAGAACTATATCCGGGGTAATACCAACCGGATCCAGAATTTCCGTGCGGCGCAGGGTTTTGTATCTGTCGGGATCCATCAGCCGGGATATCATCAGGATCTTGCTGAGAATCTGGCCGGGAAAGGTATTATTGTGGACTAGAGTTTGAACTGATCCAAAAAATTCCGGTCTGCTGTGCGGTAAAGATATGGATTTGTAGCTTATTTGCATAGAATAGAGTTTGGTTTACGGTTTTATTGTCACAATGGAGTTGATCATGCTTGTTACCTATAGAATGCTGACCGGAGAGGGCAAGGAGGAGTGTGAAGACAGTGCTCTGATTTATGATCGCGGCAGCCGTGAGCTCCTGCACGGAGGAAACGGTTCAACCAGAATTGAAGAGCCGTGCATTATCGCCATAGCCGACGGTGTCGGAGGAAATCCAGGAGGCCGTGATGCAAGTACCTTTGCCATGAATGCTCTGCTTGAACAGTTCAGTGATCTTGAGGTTCCGTTTGATGCCGGGCAGATCAGGGATAAAATCAGGCAGATCAACTGTGATCTGGTGTCATACTCTTCAGATCTGCATGAAAAAGCCCATATGGCCACAACCTTTACCGCGCTGTTCTGCAGTGGCGGCAGAATTATCATAGCCCATGCGGGGAATACCAGACTCAACGCACTTAACAACTGTTTTCTCAAACAGCTCAATACCGATCATTCCACCTACCAGTATCTGAGGGACATCGGCGATTATGAAGCGTCGGAAAGATGCAATAAATCGGAAATATACAGTTTTCTCGGCGGCGGGGATCCGGAGGGATTGCGAAGACTGGAAATCAAAGTACTGGAGAAAGATCAGATCCCTGAAATAATGATCCTGACATCCGACGGCATTCATGAGTATGTAGAACTTGATGACTTTGAAGATCTGATGGCTGACGGTTCGGTTTCCTCAGAGCAGAAAACAGCATCGTTGGTTGAGATGGCTCTGGAAAATTTTTCCCGTGACGATAAGACGGTTCTGATTATTGAAAGAAACGGCAGACAGGCCGGCTGCTGAAAATCATGATTATTTGCAATAAAAAAGCCGGATTGATCCGGCTTGAGCTGTGTTAATAAGGAAAGGCGCATATCTAGGAGGCGCTGTTGAAGAAGCATACCTTCCGGTGACTCTTGTTGCGCATCTTGATTTTTTTTACCATTCTGAAATGTGAACGGGCGCGAACCGGTTTTTTCTTGAAGATTGATCTTCTCACTTGCAGATTCCTCCTTTTACCTGTCGTTATGAACTGAATCCAGGTAGTTGATGAATTCAGGACTGTTTCTGTTATAGTACTTGATTCCCCAGTTGTCAAAATTGTATTTTTCAGTGTATTCATTGAGTTCATAGTCAACGTAGAAAAGTTCTCCGTTGTGAACTACAAAATTGGTAGGGAAGTAGTCGATATTGATTTTGTTGTTTCTGCAGATATCCTGCATTGCACGGATCTGATTCAGGTGATCTTCAGTGATGGAACCATCCATGATGTAATCAATCAGAACCGGACCTTCAATATATTCCTTGAGAATAATTTCCTGGCTTTTGTCAAAGTCAATCATCATCGGCATCTTGATCCCGATGCGTCTGAGAAAATCATAGTGGGCAAGTTCAAGCCCGATTTTGTCCTCAGGGAAACTGTAGTAATCACACTTTTCATGGTGGATTTTTTTGACGGTGAAAGGATTGCTCTCCTCATCGCGGACCAGATAGGAATATCCGCCCTTACCTTTACCAAGAAGTCTTTCAACTTCATATCTGGAATTGTGAATATCAAAAAACTGCATTTCAGACAACTTAAAACAACATTAAACAACGAAATGAAATAACAAAATGAAATAAAAAAACAAATCTTAATCAATTTTGCTAAGTGTATCACTTTTTTGCTGTATAAAGAATATTAGATCTTGAATTTTTGTGTGCTTTTTTGTACAGCTGTAATTGTACAGGAAATGAGCACTCCGGGGTGATGTCGCAACTGTACGGCAAACGGTATGTCAAGAGGAGACAGCTGCTTTTTTTGATCCTTTTGAACTTGATCAAAAATCCGATTTTTTTTAAAATTATCACGACAATATGAACAGATCTGCCCGATGAATTCTGCATGCGGCATAATGTTTTTTCTGTTTCCGGCAGTCTCCGGAAAACAGCTGCGTATTGCCCGGTTCTTTGATTATTGCTGTGTTTTCCGCCGGAATGCGGGGGAACAGCTGATTTTTGTTTTGTGAGAGTATTCTATGGAAATTTTAAAAGGTGCTCCGGCCTTATCCGAATTTCGTGTTAACAAACTGCTTGATGAATGTAAAAAACTCGGTCTTGATGTTGATTCCGTTTATGCCGAATTTGTTCACTTCGCCGATGTCAGCGAAGCTCTGAACAGCGGGGAATCTGAAGTACTTGCCAGACTGCTGACCTACGGTCCCGCCATTGAACAGCACGATCCGGACGGAACCCTGCTGCTGGTAGTTCCTCGTCCAGGCACAATTTCCCCTTGGTCATCCAAGGCTACCGATATCGCTCACAACTGCGGTCTAGGCAAAATCAAGCGTCTCGAGCGCGGTATTGCATACTATATCTCCTCCGCAAAGCCGCTGGATGTGAATCTTATCAAACCTCTGATCCACGACCGTATGATGGAGGTTGTTTTCGGTTCCCTGGATGATGCCCAGAAGCTTTTCAGCTCACAGACTCCTGCACCTATGACTTCAGTTGATATTCTCAAGGACGGTATCGCAGCTCTCGAAAAGGCAAATGTTGAACTCGGTCTTGCCCTCAGTCATGATGAAATGGAGTACCTGGTTAAGAGCTTTACCGAACTGAAGCGCAATCCTAACGATGTTGAACTCTACATGTTCGCCCAGGCCAATTCCGAACACTGCCGTCACAAGGTGTTCAATGCCGACTGGGTGATTGACGGGGTTAAGCAGGATAAATCCCTGTTCAAAATGATTAAGAATACCTATGACTGCAATCATGACTATATTTCATCTGCCTATAAAGATAATGCTGCAGTTATGGACGGTTCGCAGGCAGGCCGTTTCTATCCTGATCCGGTGACCAAACAGTATGAATTCCACAATGAACCGATTGATATTCTGATGAAGGTTGAAACTCACAACCATCCAACCGCAATCTCCCCTTATCCGGGAGCTGCAACCGGTTCCGGCGGTGAAATCCGTGATGAAGGTGCAACAGGTGTCGGTTCCAAGCCTAAGGCCGGTATGTGCGGTTTCTCCGTGTCCAATCTGAGAATTCCTGATTTTATTCAGCCGTGGGAGACGGATTTCGGTAAACCTTCCCGTATTTCATCAGCTCTTGATATCATGATCGAGGGTCCTCTCGGTGCTGCAGGATTCAATAACGAATTCGGAAGACCTAATATTGTCGGTTATTTCAGAACCTATGAAGAAAAGGTTAAAAGTCACAACGGTGAGGAAATCCGCGGTTATCACAAACCGATCATGCTTGCCGGAGGTCTGGGCAATATCAAGAAGGAACACATCAACAAGGGTGTTATACCGGTTGGTGCCAAACTGATCGTGCTGGGCGGTCCTGCCATGAACATCGGTCTTGGCGGCGGTGCCGCTTCATCCATGACCTCCGGTCAGTCTGCCGAGGATCTTGATTTCGCCTCTGTACAGCGTGACAATCCTGAAATGGAACGCCGCTGCCAGGAGGTTATCGACTGCTGCTGGCAGATGGGCAAGAAGAATCCTATTCTGTTCATCCATGATGTGGGAGCAGGCGGACTTTCAAATGCTCTGCCGGAACTGGTTAACGACGGTAACAGAGGCGGTGTATTCCAGCTGCGCAGTGTTCCTAACGATGAGCCGGGCATGAGTCCGTATGAAATCTGGTGTAATGAATCCCAGGAACGTTATGTACTGGCTGTATCTGAAGAGGATTTCCCTGTATTCGAAGAAATCTGCAAACGCGAAAGAGCTCAGTTTGCTGTAGTGGGAACCGCAATCGAGGAGCGCCGTCTGGAACTTGACGACAGCTACTTCAACAACAAGCCGATTGATCTTCCTACCGATGTACTTCTCGGCAAGCCTCCTAGAATGCACAAGAATGTTAAATCCCTGAAGGCTGAAGGTCAGGATATTTCAACCCAGCACATCCAGCTTCACGATGCTGCCGACCGTCTGCTGCGTCTTCCTACCATTGCAGAGAAAACATTCCTTATTACCATCGGTGACCGTACCGTTACCGGTATGGTTTCACGTGACCAGATGGTTGGTCCGTGGCAGGTTCCGGTTGCGGACAATGCTGTTACCACCGCCAGCTACGACAGCTACTACGGTGAGGCCATGTCCATGGGTGAACGCACCCCGGTTGCCCTGCTTAACTACGGCGCATCTGCACGTCTTGCTGTAGCCGAGGCTCTGACCAATATTGCCAGTGTGAACATCGGCAATATTGAACGTGTAAAACTTTCAGCCAACTGGATGGCGGCTGCCGGTCACCCTGGTGAGGATGCCGGTCTGTACGAGGCGGTAAAGGCTGTGGGCGAGGATTTATGTCCTAAACTCGGTATCACCATCCCTGTTGGAAAGGATTCCATGTCCATGAAGACCAAATGGGAGGAGAACGGTGAGCAGAAGGAGGTTATCTCTCCGCTGTCACTGATTATCAGTGCCTTTGCACGTGTTGAAGATGTGCGCAAGACTGTAACTCCTCAGCTCAGAACCGACTGCGGTGATACCTCCCTGATCCTTGTTGATCTCGGTAAGGGCAGAAACCGTCTGGGCGGAAGTGCTCTGGCTCAGGTTTACAAGGAACTGGGCAGGGAAACTCCGGATGTTGAAAGCGCCGAACAGCTCAAGGCATTTTTCGATGCAATGCAGTTCCTGGTTTCACGCAACAAGATCCTTGCATACCATGACCGTTCCGACGGCGGTCTGTTTGTGACAGTTGCCGAAATGGCATTCGCCGGAAAGACCGGTGTGAAGGTAAGTCTTGATCAGATTGATGTGGATGATGTCAGGGCGCTGTTCTCTGAAGAACTCGGTGCGGTAATCCAGGTTGCTGAAGAGGAGAAGGAAAAGGTTCTCAACATTTTTGCCGGTCACGGTCTGGGCAACCATACCTATGTAATCGGTAAACTCAGCAGTGATGATCACATCACCTTTACCCGTGACGGTAACCCTGTACTGAGCGACAGCCGTGTTCATTTCAGAACCGTATGGGCTGAAACAACCTACCGTATGCAGGCACTGCGTGACAATCCTAAGTGTGCAAAGAGCGAATTCGATGCCAAGTTTGATGAAAAGGATCCCGGTCTGAATGTTAAACTGACCTTTGATCTGAATGAAGATATCACAGCACCGTTTGTAAACGTAGGTGTTGCTCCTAAGATTGCCATTCTGCGTGAGCAGGGTGTCAACTCGCAGAACGAAATGGCCAACGCCTTCAAGAAGGCCGGTTTCAATGCCATCGATGTTCACATGAGCGATATTCTCTCCGGCAGAGTTTCTCTGAAGGACTTCAAGGCACTGGCAGCATGCGGCGGTTTCTCCTACGGTGACGTACTTGGTGCCGGTGAGGGCTGGGCTAAATCAATTCTGTTCAACAGTGTGGCCCGTGACGAGTTTGAAGCATTCTTCAAACGCGGTGATACCCTGGCTCTCGGTGTGTGCAACGGCTGTCAGATGATGTCAAATCTGCGTGATCTGATCCCTGGTGCTGAACTGTGGCCGCACTTTGTAAGAAATGAATCTGAAAGATTCGAGGCCCGTTTTGCCCTGGTTGAAATTCAGAAGTCTCCGTCCCTGTTCTTCTCAGACATGGCCGGCTCTCATATGCCGATTGCAGTTTCACACGGTGAAGGACGTGCCGAATTCAGAGATCAGAACCACCTGGATCAGACGGTGGCATCCAATCTGGTAGCGGTGAAGTTTATTAACAACTACGGTGAACCTACAGTTCAGTATCCGTTCAATCCTAACGGTTCTCCACTGGGTATTACCGGTCTTACCACTACAGACGGCCGTGTTACCATCATGATGCCTCATCCTGAGCGTGTTGTACGTGCAGTGTGCAACTCATGGCATCCTTCCGACTGGCAGGAGGCCAGCCCTTGGCTGAGAGCATTCAGGAATGCAAGAAAGGCTCTTCAGTAGTTTCTGGTACTGATTTGTCTATAATCTGAACTGTCCCGACAGCTGTTGCAACGGCTGCCGGGATTTTTGCCCGTATTAACAGTGTCCGGCCACTGGAACCGGACTGAATAATAAAAAAGCGGCGCAAAGGCCGATCTGACGGGAATTTAAACAAAAAAAATATTATAATATCACTGTACGTCGCTAGGAGATTGTAATGATTCCGGAAGAACTTAAGAAACGGCTTGTCGGAGCACTGATTCTTATTGCTGTATTCATGATAGCCGTTCCTGTATTCATCTCTGGTAAAAATGTAAACAGAGATCAGAGACTGCTCGAACAGATCGAGCGTCATCATGCCTCCATGGAGGCAGCATCCGGATACAGCGGTGAAACTTCGGAGCAGGCAGCACCTGTACCGCAGACTGTTCCACAGATTTCCGAACCTGAACCGAAAAAGCCGGCAGCACGTCCTGCACCCGGTGATCTGGACAATGTACGCATCGTGGATGATCACAGGGAAACCGGGCCTGCCTCTCAGCAGCCGAAGGAAAACAGAAAACCTGAACCTGCACGAAATGACAGCAGAACCGTGGCACAGAAGCCTGCACCGAAGCAGGAACCTGTCCGTCAGCCACCTAAGCAGGAGAGCAGACCGCAGCCGAAGAATACGGTAACGGTAATCAATCAGCAGACAAAGCGTACCATTGAAGTTCCGGTGAAACAGCCGAAACCGGATCCGAACTATATATATGACGGCGGTAAAAAAATTGAAAGTTCACCGATTACCACCAAGAATCCGATTACGGGAAATATTGAACGCTACGAGCTGAATGCCGGAGCTTATTCGACCATGACGGCGGCCCGCAATCTGGAGCAGAAAATTAAAAAATACTGCGGCGTTACCAGAACCGTTCCGGTGATGAACCAGAGTACCCGTGTGAGAATGTTCAGGGTGATCTGCGGAAACTCCACCAACGTTTCTGAACTGCAGAGAATACAGAATCAGATTAAACCGTACGTAAGTGCGCAGTTGCAGAAGGTGAAATAAATTGAAGGCGCTTGAACTTGAAAACTGGCTTAACAGCTACCTTAAAGTGAATGAATTCAGAGACTACTGTCCCAACGGGATCCAGGTGGAGGGAAAAGATGAGATCCGCCGGATTGTCACCGGGGTGAGCGCCTCTGCAAAACTGCTGGAGTACGCCGCCCGTACCGGTGCCGATGCTGTGCTGGTTCATCACGGTATATTCTGGAAGGGAGATCCGCAGGCCATCAGAACTTTCCGCAGAAAACGCATTGAAATCCTGATTAAAAACGATCTGAATCTTTTTGCCTACCATCTGCCGCTGGATGCCCATCCGGAAATCGGCAACAATGTACTGCTGGCACAGACACTCGGAATCGAGATTGACGGTGCCTGCGACGAGGGTGAGAAGCATCCGCTGGTGCTGAGGGGACATCTTGCACAGCCGTGCCGTCTCAGTGATTTTATTGCACTTATAGATCACAAACTTGACCGTAAATCGTTTTATATCGGTGACGGCGGTGCAATAATAGACAGAATTGCCTGGTGCACCGGGGCCGCACACGACAACATTGAACTTGCCGCCCGCTGCGGAGCCGGGCTTTATATTTCAGGGGAGATTGCGGAGCGTACTGTTCACGAGGCCGAGGAGCTTGGTATTGCCTACGTTGCGGCAGGTCATCACTGTACCGAGATCTTCGGTATAAGGAAACTCGGGCATGTTCTGGCTGATCGTTTCGGGCTTGATGTTGAGTTCGTAAATATGCCGAACAGTATTTAGCATTCAGTGAAGAATATAATAACAGGGTAAAGATAACTATAACTATAACTATAACAATAAAACATAAGAGGCAACAGGAAACATCACAATGGACACTTTTGTACCCAAGGTGTTAATGGTCGAGGATTCTGCACCGCTTCAGGCGGTATTCTCAGCGTACCTGAAGAACGAACAGATTAATCTTAAAATATCTTCCACCGGCGAAAAAGCCCTCGATCTGATCAATTCATTTAAACCGCACATCATCCTTCTGGATATATATCTTCCCGATATGTCAGGACTTGAAATTCTCAAAATGGTTTTTTCCGCCAAGCTTGACATAAAGGTCATTGTGATAACCGGTTCTGATTCTGTAACCGATGCCATCGATGCCATGCACTACGGGGCGTATGATTTCCTCTCCAAGCCGATATCGGCAGCCCGTCTCAAGGTTACTCTGAACAATACCATCAACAATCTTCATCTTAATAATCTGGTTACACAGTACCAGTCACAGCAGTCGGACCATTTTGTCGGCTTTATCGGCGCCTCCAAGGTGATGCAGGGTGTCTACCAGACCATTGAGAGAGTGGCACCGTCAAAGGCCACGGTATTTATAACCGGGGAGAGCGGTACCGGAAAGGAGGTCTGTGCCGAGGCCATCCATAAGCTGAGCAACTGCAAAAACGGGAAATTCATCCCTCTCAACTGCGCCGCAATTCCGCGGGAACTTATAGAAAGTGAGATCTTCGGTCACGTCAAGGGTGCCTTCACCGGTGCGGTTACATCCCGTGAGGGTGCGGTGGGTCTGGCTGACGGAGGTACACTGTTCCTTGATGAAATCTGTGAAATGGATCTGTCGCTGCAGAGCAAGCTGCTGCGTTTTCTGCAGACCGGAAAATACTACAAGGTGGGTTCCAACCAGCTTGAATCGGTGGATGTCAGAATTGTGTGTGCCACCAACCGCAACCCGATGGTTGAAGTCAAGGCGGGCCGTTTCAGAGAGGATCTGTTCTACCGTCTGCATGTAATACCGATTTCCCTTCCGCCTCTGCGGGAGCGCGGTGACGATATCGAACGTATTGCCCAGAAATTCCTGATTGAGTTCTCCAACGAGGAGAAGAAGTCATTTACCCGTTTCAGTCTGAGAGCAAGTCAGCTGATGATGTCATACGACTGGCCGGGAAATGTGCGCCAGCTGCAGAATATTGTCCGTCAGATCGTGGTTCTCAACGACGGAACTGAGGTGACGGAGGAAATGCTGCCGGAAAGCATCCGCAGTTTTGTCAACAAGGATTACGAGATCCCTGCCGGCATTGTCGGTTCAGTACCGCGTCCGTATGATCTCAAACAGAGTGAAATGTTTGAAATCAAACCTCTGGCGAAGATCGAGCGCGAGGCAATTGAAAAAACCATCAGATATTTCCAGGGAAATATCGAGAAGGCATCCAAGGCGCTTGAGATTAATTCATCCACCATCTATCGTAAAATGAAGGTGTGGAACCGTGAGGATCGGGAGAAAAACCCGGCCATGTAGTGTCTTTCCTGCTGAAATGTTTTTGCGGCACTTGTTTATCAGCGGCTGTTCTCGTGATAGAATATGACAAGGCGTATCTGTACACAGCAGAACGTAAATTATAATAAAGCTCACAGAGCTGGGAGAGAGACATGAGTAGGATTGATGTTAATATTCTTAAACAGATTGGCAATGATGTCGGAATGGACATGTATGACAGTTTGATCGAAATTTTTATTTCCGATTCAAGCGAGCGTCTAGAATCACTGAAAAGCCAGTTTGAAAACAATGATCTGGCAAAGCTGAAAATTACCGCACACACCCTAAAGTCGGTATGTGCCCAGTACGGCGCAATGGGTTGTTCGGCAATAGCCAAGGATCTTGAAAAAATGTGCGTGGATCATCCGTCTGATAATGAAACCATCGGTAAAACGGTGGCGCAGCTTTCAGATGAACTGAATGAAGCAATGAAGGAAATAAAGGAAATCAAAATCTAGGAACATATGAAAATATCCAGTTTCCAGTTCAGCGGAAGAGAACTTCTTTCGACTACACAGCTGGCGGCGGATGCGGTCAGGGATCGCGGAATGGATCGCCGTCCCGATCTTATGTTTGTTTTCTATTCCTCAATTAATGAGATCGTCGATTCCAGGGAACTTCTCCTTGAGAATTTCCCTGATGTCCGTATTATCGCAAGTTCCTCCGAACACGGCATCATCAGCAATAATCAGAATTTCTACAATATGGAGCAGGCAGTGGGGGTTATGGCCTTCTATGATCCCGACGGTGCCTACGGAACAGCCAGCGGCTATCTGCAGGAGGAAAATTTAACCGAGTCGGTTCAGCAGATTATCCAGGATGCTCTTCAGGACTGCAACCGCGAGGGTGAGCTTCCGCGACTTGTCTGGTTCTATGCGGCAAATTCAGACCAGGAAAAGATTATTGATGTGCTGGAGGAGTATTTCGGCAGTTCTGTGCCTATTTTCGGCGGTGTTCCGGGCAAGGTGGGTGATCAGAAGGTCTGTTATGACCAGAACAACATTTTTTTCAACGGTCACTACCTGATGCTGGTGCTGATGTATCCATCCTGTGAAATCAAGACCGGATTCGGTTCACTCTACCAGTCCACCAAATTTACCGGAATGATCACCAGGGTTGAGGATGATCGGGTTATTGAAATTGATTACAAGCCGGCATACCAGGTTTACTCCGGATGGCTCAATTCCATTGTTCCCCGGGAGATGTTCGAGGATCAGTCTGTCTATATGGATGAGCTGCTGCTGCTTCATCCGCTGGGGATCCAGATCGGGGTGGCTGGTATTGAGCAGAACTACCAGGTGTTCCAGATTATGGAAACGGTGGACGATCAGGAACTGGTTACCACCAACCATTTCAAATTCGGTGACAGGATTACCCTGCTTTCCCTTAACAAGGACAATTCACTTGATCGCGAGTTTCAGTCCCAGCTGATGCTCAACGATATTTATTTTGACAACAGCAAGATTTACGGAGTCCTTTCAGCAGTCTGTGCCGGATACCGCAATCAGCTGGTTCCGAAAAATCTCAAATTTCTTGAGAAGGTTACCATGCCGCTGATGGGGTTAGTTTCCTCCGGTGAACACGGAAGATTTACCAACGGCACGAATCATGAATCCAATCTGATGATTGAATCTGTAATTTTCTATGAGAGGCACTAGCCATGGCCAATGAGATTTCCGCAACCAAGGATGAACTCCTGAATGAACTGAAGAAAAGCAGACTTATGCTTACCTTCAGCATCGATCGTGAGCACCATGAAAGTGTGGAAATCAATTCAATTCTCAATGCGGTGGATTCTATTGCCGACAGCGGTGACTTCAATTCGATTTTCAACAATCTTACGGTTCATCTGCAGGAACTGATCAACTTTGACTATCTTACGCTGTTTAAGCTGCATGAAGATATCTGGGAGCCGATTTACAGCAATGATGCCAATCTGATCAATGTGGCCCTTGCCAACAGTTCTCTTACCAAGAGAGTGGTGCTGGAGGGGCAGGTTGTGGCACTTTATGATCCGTTTCAGTTTCAGGAGTTCACCGCGGTCAATTCCAGACTGGCGAAATATTTCAACTCGGTGCTGATGGGCGGTCTGACCATTTATTATGATAACTGTTATCTGCTGGTTCTTTCCAGCCGTGAGAAGTTTAAGCTGGATCTGTATGCCAGGGATCTGCTGCTAAAGTATTTTCCTCTGCTGAATCAGGCGATCAACATGGCCTGGTATCACGGGGCAATGTCGAGGGAAATCAACCGTCAGACCGGTACCTACAAGAAAACCATCGATAAAATCAGAAGATTTATCGAGATTTCCAATTTTGCCTACTGGCGTACCGACGAGTCCCACACCTTTGTCAGGGACAACCTGGGATTCCCTCTTTCCATGCATCTTAAAAATGTGGCGGAGGTTCTGTTCAAATCAAATCTGCTGGATCTCAAATCGATAGATGAGGTGTACAGCGAGGAGCCGGTCAAACCGCAGAAGGATACCTCGACCATTCAGAATATTGTTTACAACCATTCAGATATCTACAAGTTTATCACCCCGATCAAACTGCAGGGCACCGAGTATTTTATCGGACTGCACGGCAAGCCGAACTATGAGGAGAACGGCAAGTTCATCGGCTATATCGGTGTGTTCTACGATCTGTCGGAGGAGGTGCGCATTCAGCAGAATCTGGAAAGCGCCAAGAAGATCAGTGAGGATGTCAGCCGTTCCAAAACCCAGTTCCTGGCCATGATGTCACACGAAATCAAGACTCCGATGCAGGCTATTGTGGGTGTGCTCGATCTGCTGAATCTTACGGAACTGACGGATGAACAGAAGAATTTGATCCAGCACGTAACTCATTCGGCCAATCTGCTGCAGACTCTGCTCAAGGATGTGCTTGACTATTCCCGCATGGGTTCCAACGAAATGAAACTTGAGGAGCTGGAATTCTCCGTCCGCTTTACCATGAGTTCGATTATCAAACAGATGCTGCCGAAGGCGAAGGAGCAGGGTATCGAACTCAAACTGGAAATCGATGACAAGTTCCCGAATATGATCGTCGGTGATCAGACCAGACTGTCCCAGGTTATTTTCAATCTGATCGGTAACGCCATCAAGTTCACCCAGTACGGTGAAGTTAAACTCAAGGCCTATGTGCAGAAGAACCATACGCTCAGATTTGAAATCTCCGATACCGGTATAGGTATTTCCCAGGATAAGGTTAAAATACTGTTCCATCCGTTCCGTCAGGTGGATGCCACTATGACCAGACGTTTCGGCGGTACCGGTCTGGGCCTGGCTATCTGCCGTAAAATCATCGAACTGATGGACGGTCAGATCGGCGTAGAATCAGAAATCGGCAAGGGCAGTACCTTCTGGTTTGTAATTCCTCCTCGTCTGCCTACAAGATCAAGCGGTGTAATTACCGCCAAGTCCATTGTCAAGGCGGAAAACCGCGAACTTAACAACAACGAGGAGCGCAAATACCGTATACTGCTGGTTGAAGACAGTAAGGTCAACCAGTTCATTATCAAAAAGATGCTTGAAAATATCGGTCACAGCGTTGAAGTGGCGAATAACGGTCTCGAGGCGATCGAGTGTGTTGAGAAGAATGAGCCTGATCTGGTGCTGATGGATCTGCAGATGCCGGAGATGGACGGTATCGAGGCAACCAAACGTATTATCAAATATCATCCTAAACTGGTTATTCTGGCGCTCACCGCCAATGCCTCGCAGACAGAGCGTACCGAGTGCCGTGCGGCCGGAATGATCGATATTGTGAGCAAACCTGTAACCATCGCCAGTCTCAAGAATATGTTCCAGACCTTCAAGACCAATATCAATATGAGTATTGAAGATCGCAAGAAAAAGTAACAGGTTCAGATTTTTTTGAGAAGCGAAGCCGCTTTTATTTTAAATTTTTCCTCAGTGCCGTATTTGATCAGATCTCCGAGTGCCTCTTTCAACCCTTCCCGATCTTCACACTGGAATTCCAGTTTTCCGTCCAGCAGATCATTAATACAGCGAAGCATCCGTTCAATGTGTTCCGGAGTGTCTCCGGACAGCACATCCCGGATACTGCCGGTTCCCTCTTCGGCATAGGTCAGTTCGATGATCCCGTAGGGTGTCCGGAATTTCCCGTAACTGCTGCTGAAGCATTCGAGGGATTCAATCGCGGCGATGTCATCCGGATAGAACAGAAAACCGTTCAGATCCAGAGCCTCATCGAACCTGCCGAATTCGTGTTCGCAGTATTCGGGATCACAGTAGCAGCATACCCCCTCGTACACCTGACCGCCGGGATCAGTGATACTGACACACAGTCCGTCATACTGCTTAAGTCCTTTCAAACTGTTTATTCCTCCGGTTCTTCTTCCAGCGGTTCTGCGGCAGCGCACTGAAGAGTTTCGACGGCATAGGCGCTGCGGTTGTTTTTGAGCGGATTGTGTCTTAGTTCAGCTCTGCATCTGCTTACCAGACTGCTGCTGTCGGTTTCTGTATATCCTTCAACCAGGATCCTGTCCCGATCAAGGGAGGAAACCTTTTCGGTACGGAAAACCTCGCGCTGCTCCCCCGAGGCATACGGGAATTTCCAGGTTCGGGTTTTCATGTCGTAGGATATACCGTCGCTGGTAAAGTCGGTTTTGAAAAGACTGTCGAAATCCAGGGTTCTGCCGAAAATATTCATCAGAGTGGAGTTGATCTGGAAATTGTTTACGCAGCCGTAGCTTTCACCGCACGGTTCGATGGTGTCGCCGTTATTGTTGAAGCGTTCGTATATGGCGGCATATACCAGATTTTCCGCATGTTTATCCGGATTGCTGAAGTACTCCGCAGTATTGAAATTCATCATATTGTTTATGGTACAGAAGGAGATCTGGTCGTTCAGTCTGACAATTTCATCACCTTTGAGTTTGATTTCCCCTGCATCCGCCTGCAGGCTCAGCAGAACCGCCAGACATGGTACCGCTGCTTTTAATGTGTTTTTTAACATAGTCCGTCCGTATTTGCGTAAAGTTATATTTGATAAGGTTCACAGTGCAGTGAGATTATTGCCCAGGTATCTTTATTCTGGTATTTATGCGGTTTGGCCACTGCTTCGCATTTTGAACCGCTGCTGATGTTCAGATCCGGATAGTAGGTCCGTCCCTTCATTAATACGGTTCCGTCATCCTGACGTGATGCACTGGTAACCTCGACATACTCAGCCAGATCCGGAACCTGATCCGGGAATTCCCAGGTGTTCAGGGTATTGATGTAATCCGGCAGAATAAACTCATCCTGCTGTCTTGCCCGGCTGGAAAGGAAACCGTCAAGATCCATATACCGCTGCAGAACCGCATTGAGATCCTTTTCCGAAACCCGGTTGAGATTGTAGTATTCCTGAGCTTCAGAAATGTATTTTGCCGGTGTGTTGATTCTGATGTGATTATAGGCGAACATCACAATCTGCTGAATTCCCTGATCAGTGCCGGTAAGTTCTGAAAGATTGAAATTGCGCAGTCCTGTTTCAGTGAAATTGGAGAGAAACACCCCCATCTTTTTCATGGTTTCACTGTTGAATTCCGCTGCGTATGATGCGTGCATCACAGCCGCCGCCGTGAGCCCGATTGCCGTATATCTGAAAAATTTTTCCACGATTGATCTGTTTCTAGACATTTTAACCCCGCTTCGCTCCGTGTATACTGATGTGGATGATCCTCTTAATTTGTTATAGTTATACGGATCAAACCCCGATTATTATATAGCGGGGTGACGCTGAAATCATTTTTTTGCCGGTAAAATCATGAAAAAAAGAGAGGAAGGTTGAAAAAAAAATCCGGCCGGAGTGTCAGAACCGGCCGGATCCTGAAAATCAGCTGTTTGGACTAGCGGTCCATCAGCTTTCTGATCTTGTCGTAGATGTGAGGTGCCACATACAGTGAACCGTTGAAATTCAGATGTCCCTTGTCATGGTACATCAGCCTTCCGTTGCGGATCAGATAACATTTTGATTCGTCGCAGAAGTAGTCGGCCAGATCTATCAGATCTGCATTGTCGTATTCTGAGACAATCTGTTTTACAGCTTCACGGTATTTTCCGTAGAGCTCGGCAAAGCGTGCATCCTGTACCGGATAATCACAGATTTGGCTGTCTGAGAACGGACGTTTCCTGCAGACGAAGGATTCAAACGGAAGGTACGGATTAGGCAGTACAAACAGTGCCTTTTTACCGTGCTCCTTAAGCATATTCATGGTTCTTCGGAAGGCAACCAGCCATTTCTCCTCATCTGACAGAGTGTTGTTGGCAGGTTCAATGTCGTCATACACCTGTCCGAGAGAGCCGCCGTAGGAGCATTCCGGATTGTGTGCAAACACGAATACCGAGGTTGCCGGATTTTTAAGCTGATCCTCAAAGGCCCGGTCTCTGAGTTTGGCACCTGCAGATCTCATCACTCCGTAGCGGCCCTGATCTATGGCGCTTCTGAAGCCGTAGCCCGGCAGCTGGCAGCTTACCGTGAACAGATTGTAGTTTATTCCTGCCCGGTTGAACTGATCCTGAAGACCGAAGCGCAGGTGACCGGCATAGGAGTCTCCGACCAGCGCAACCTCAACGCGTTCCTGGCTGTCGCTCATGTAGCAGGTATTATCCTGCTTTTCCCATTCCGGATATTTTTCGATGCAGTTGATGTTCTCTCTGCTCAGCTGGCTCATGATCAGATCTCGGTTGCTGATTTCCTCCGCCGAGAGATTTTCCCCGTATTCACTGCCGAAACGTGACGGAACACCGCTGCTGTGTGCAACTGCATAGCCGCAGGCGCCGACTGCAAGAAGTACTGCAAGCAGAGCAGCAGCCTTCTGTACCGGATATCTGCCGTAGCGCAGCGGTCTTTCAACGTAGCGGAAGGTCAGCACCGACAGCAGCAGTGCGGTGGATATGATTATGATTTTCTCGTGGTCTTCAGCAATTCGGCCCTCGTAGATGTAGTTGAGGGAAAGCAGCGGCCAGTGCCACAGATAGAGCGGATAACTGATCAGACCGAGAAATACCGCCACCCGGTTGCCCAGTATAAATCTGTTTACCACTGCATCTTTCCCTGCCGTGATGATCATGCAGGCACCGCATACCGGAAGCAGTGCGGAGAATCCGGGAAAATGCCAGCTGCGGTCGATCATGATGATCCCGGTGATCATAAGGGCAAGACCCGCCAGCGAGAGAAAATGTCTGACTGCCGGTCTGTCAAAACGGGAGGTCAGATCGCGGATGCGGTTCGGGTAGTGGATCAGCCTGGCCAGCAGGGCTCCGGAACTCAGTTCCCAGAATCTGCACCACGGCAGATAGAAGGCTGCCGGCTGATTGTGTCCGTGGATCTCAAGTATACAGGCGCAGAAGGACAGCAGTGTGAATCCGGCCAGTGCTGCGTTGAATCCCCTGCCGACTTTGTAAAGCAGAAGCAGGAACAGCGGGAACACCAGGTAGAACTGCTCCTCGATACCCAGTGACCACAGATGAAGCAGGAGTTTGCTGTTGGAACTGAAGTCAAAGTAGGAGCCGGTTTCATCATAAAGAATGAAATTGCTGATATAGACGGCACCGCCGAAGGTGTGTTTGCCCAGCATCTGGTACTCCTCCGGAAGGAGAATGAACCAGCCGGCCGCCATGCAGCAGATCAGGATCAGCAGCAGAGCCGGAAAAATTCTTTTAACACGTCTGATATAGAAATCGATAATATTTACTGAACCCGGATCCTGTGTGCTGAAAAGATTGCGGTACAGGATCAGGGATATAAGGTATCCTGAAATGACAAAAAATACATCCACACCGGTGAATCCGCCGGTAACAGTCCAGGGGTACGCATGGTAGAAAACAACGGACAGACAGGCAAGCGCTCTTAAACCGTCGATATCGGGACGGTAGTTTGCTTTTTCCTTCTGCTGGGTCATATTATAGTTCATGGATAATCTCCGTTAATGCCGGGAACATGAAATGGTTTAGAACAGAACCGCCCGCAGTTGTCAGCGGAACGGCGAAGCGGATGTTAGTGAAGAACTTTTTTTAAACAAGCCGCAGTTATCAGCTATTATATTACACATCGCCGGATCTCAAATGCTTTTCTGTGAAAATATCACGGAAGTGCCGGATGTAAACAAAAATGCTGTCTGCACATGGTGTGGTATGGCAAAAAGGCCTCATATTAATGAGGCCGGTATTTCAAGTTTTCCTGATACTGCTGTGCCGCTATGCCCTCCAGTCGTCGACGTATTCAATATTGCCGTCGGTGTAGGACCAGGTAATCTTTGAATAGGTGAAGCTTACATTCTCCATGTCATGATAAGGTTTGTTCTCTGCCAGGAAGGTGGTTGGAGTATTTTCCTGCATTTCAACGATTACTGCATCATTGATGGTGATTTTGTAGTACAGTTCCTCCTCGCCGGTTGGTTTGATTCTGTAGAAATCCAGTTCAACATCAACCTGTTCACCCTTGCAGCAGGCTGCAAACAGTTTAGGGGATGATACGTCCTTAGCTTTCATTACAGTAAGAGGATGATGGATGCGCTGGCCGGTTGGCAGACCGGTGTGGGTGTCCTTTGGAATTTCAACCTTGTGATCCATTGCATAAACGAGGATTTTATCCTTCTTGTCGCCGCCCTGTTCGCATGAACCCTTGATTTCGCCCTGGTTTTTACCGGTAACCTTCATATACATTGTTAAAGCCATGATCAATCTCCTAAATATTTTTTGAAACTAATATTTTCTGCTCTGTTACCCATTAAACGGATGAAAAAAGTAAATGTTACAGATTTTTTGTTTTTCCCGGATCTTAAAACAGAAGATCCGCCGCAGATCCTGCGGCAGATCCTGCACTGTTTTAACAGTTTAAACAGTGCCTGTCAGCCGGATTTTTTTGCGAGCATCCTTCCTGCTACTACCGGTAGAATACCGAAGGTGATGAATATTCTTGAAAATCCTTCAGCGGTATAGGCGAATCTTGCCGGAAGCATGTGTATGAACTGCGGTGACAGCACCATTGTTACGAGGTAGTATACTATCAGTGCGATTAAAACTGTTCCGATCCTCTGCTCGGCGGTTGCTTTTTCTGCTTCATATCCCCTGAAATAATGGACAAAAAGCAGGGATGCCGCGCCTCCTATATAGTAGCCGATGCCTTTATAAGAATCCAGGATCAGTTTTGCCGGATCTACAATAAGGCTGCCGTCGGCACCGGTAAGCAACGGGTATGATTTGAATTCGTAGTACACGGCGGCTAAAGTGCTGAGTACCAGGGAGATTACGAACAGGATCCATTTCTTTGACAGTTGATTGCCGGTTTCAAGCCACCGGAAAATCTTTCGCATTACCAGGATCAGTGCCAGAGTGCTCAGCAGTCCGATAAAAACATCCTGCGGGGTGTGAACGCCCAGGTAGTTTCTGGAGAAAAGAACAAGAATCAGCATTAATCCTGCTCCGATAATTAGAGCCAGTGATTTTTGTGACCGCTGGGGAAGGAATATCCGGTTGCCGCAACCTTGGCATCTCCAGGAGGAAGGATCAGTTCATCACGGACCCATGGTCTGAAGGCGCATACCGTTAGCTTGAGCAGCCCGTTCATGAAATCGGCGTAGGCATAAACCTGGACGATAAAGTTTCCCAGTCTGGTGGAGAATCCGAAATAGATAAAAATAAGGATCAGACAGCACAGTTTGCCGGAGCCGAAGTCCGTAATAAAGAGAAAGAATTTATTGAATGCCTGGTGGCTGAACTCTCTGAAATTCTGAATTGCCATCAGATAGTCCAGATCGGCGCGGAAATCAGTCCCCTTGAAAACTGTCATGCTCAGGCCGATAAACAGCAGGCACAGTGCCACCAGGATCAGCAGAGCGGTGTTTTCCACCCGGTGACCGGAACGTCCGGCATTCTGCGGTGTTCCGCTGAAACCTCCGGTTGTTAAATTTTCTTTACTGTCATTCATAAAAATAAGTCCTTATTTGTTCTATGATGGAATTGCTATATTGTATTCCTTATTTTCAGCTTTGATTGATGTATAGAGCACAGAAACTGATATTAGGAGTTTTTATACTGAAGCTACTGATTGAGCCTGGTTTGTATTAGCAATTTTATTTTTTGGGGCAAGTGATGAAATTTGTTCCATAACTCTCTAACTAATTGATTTTTAGGCCCTCTTCTTTTTAACGTACGGCTAAAGGTAATGTTACATTATTTGTTGGAGAATCTATGAGACAACAGTTCATGTAAAAAAATCATTGAGTGTCAGACCATAGAACTGTATTCAGATAATATAGGAACTGTACAAAAAACAATGGTAGCCTGATTTTTTATTTAGTAGGGTTACCGGAATTTGTAACTCTATTCTGTCAATAAAGCAATGTTTTACCAAGGTGTATATGATGATTACATCATGAACTATTATTTGGGATCAGTAAATATTGCAGAACCATTTTTTTAACTAGAAAGTTTCTTGAGGAAAAGAACGAATATTGCTCCTACGTATATAAGTAGTAAGGATTCGGATAAAAATGTTAAACAAAGAGTGAACAATAATTGCTTTCAGTACCTCTCTAAAAGTATAGATCAGTATGACACTATTAATATTGAGAAATATTGAGAAATATTGAGAGTTTATCTGTTGAATGGATAGCAATGCTACTTCATAGATATTTACGAATGTAAAGTTATATCCACCTCCGTGGATTTGTCTGTATACCGAATTCAGTTGTTGCTTATGTCAATTAATTTTGCATAGTGCCAACTTTTATAAATTTGCAGAATTTAATATTAATCGCATCTGTCGAGTTAAGAATGCACCTCGGTTAAAATGCTAGGAATTAGATTTTTAAGATAAGGTGGTTGTCAGATTGAGAATGGTCTTTTATCGGATTTTCGGTATGGAAATTCACAGTTATTTTTTCTGCATTTTTGTATTTTTTGAACTCACTCCGCGTAATTAAAAAAAAACGGGGCATAAATCCGGCTCGCTGCTTAATTTACCGTTACAATGTTTCCAGTTATATTTGATTAATAATTTGATGGCTTTAAAGCACGGGAGTTAAAATGAAATTTATCAGAAACAGGATCGGCACTCTTACCGCCGCCGCTATTCTTTGTCTTTCCACCGGACTGTTCGGCTCCACATCAATTGCGAAGGATGCTCCGGAACTGTCCAGCTGCGATCTGCAGAGTGCTGCAGTTTCAGCTGAACTGAAAACCCCGGTGACGACAGAGTATGTTACCGAATTTCTTCTGAATAATGATCTCAACAGATATGATGCGGCTGCAGATGACAGCAGCTGGGCTGAGAAAATCATGAATGATTTTGTGACCGCCCAGATCAGGGTATACGGTTCTCTTAATCATGAGCAGCTGGCATTTATGCTGTATAAATATGCCGAATATAACGGAATGGATCTTTCATACAGTGAGAAGGATGCTGCAGAAATAAAAAATTATTCACCATGGGCCGAGAAAGCGCTTAAATGGGCCGCAGATCTCGGAGTGATGGAGGTTTCCGGGAATGCTGAATATGCGAAGAGCGAGGTGAGCCTGCTTGAGGCCAGGGATATTCTTTATCATTTCAGCAACGTATCGGCACTGAGTCTGTGGAGGAACGGTGCACAGAGCAGAAGACAGCTGCTTGACTATGTGGATGCCGTAACCGATGAGGAGGGGCAGGATTTCATTCCGGTCAAGGATCGTGTGGCGGTGTTCGATTTTGACGGCACCCTGTTCTGCGAAACCGATCCGAACTACTTCGACTATATGCTTCTCAAACACCGCGTTCTTGATGATCCCGACTATCGTGACAAGGCATCCGAATTCGAACGTGAGGTTGCAAACAAGATCAGGGAGCAGAATGAAACCGGCAAATCGTTCAGCGGTCTCGAGGTTGATCACGGAAAGGCGGTGGCATCTTCATTCGCCGGTATGACTATCAATGAATTCAATGACTATGTTCAGAAATTCAAACAGCAGGATCTGCCAAGTTATAACGGTATGAAACGGGGTGAGTGCTTCTACCGTCCGATGCTCCAGGTGGTTGACTATCTGACCAGAAACTATTTCAGGGTTTATGTGGTGAGCGGCACCGACCGGTTCATTGTAAGAGGCATTATACATGACTCCATGCTGAATCTTCCTAACAGCCAGATTATCGGTTCAGATGAAACCGTGGTTGCATCAGGTCAGGGCAGCACCGACGGTCTTGAGTACTTCTACGGTGAAAAGGATCAGCCTAAACTCGGCGGTACCTTCATTATTAAAAATCTGAAAATGAACAAGGTTTCAGTTATCGTGAAGGAAATCGGCCAGCAGCCGGTTCTATCCTTCGGAAACAGTACCGGTGACGGCAGTATGGCTGCGTTTGTAACCCGCGGCAATCCTTACCGCAGTATGGCCTTCATGCTTCTGTGTGATGATACCGTACGTGAGAACGGCAGTGAGGCCAAGGCGGCCAAGATGCTGGATCTGTGCACCAAGCAGAACTGGACCCCTGTTTCAATGAGAGATGACTGGGTTTCAATCTACGGAAGCCAGGTTTCCAAAAAATAACCTGAATTATATTACGGACTGAAAATCCGGGCGTGGACCGCAGATCGGGACGGTGTGGAACTGCTCAGCAGTTACCGTTCTGTCTGCGGTTTGTCTTTTATTATGCACCACCTGCGGGCTGAATTTTTGTACAGGCAGCCGACGCTAGATCATACTGCACATAACGCTGTACCCGCGATCCTTCATGACGAAGCAGCTGCGCAAGTTTTACTCCCCGAAAGCTAAAAAATAAACAGAGGTAAATTTATAAAAGCAGGATTGGCCGGGAAAGGTTGATCTATCTGTATTAAACATTATCCTAGACAGATATGTTTAAAAGAGGGTGATCGATGGAAAGTATAATCAGGTACGACTGGACGGTCGAAGAAATCAAACAAATTATGGAAATGCCGTTTCTGGATCTGCTGTATAAGGCGCAAACTGTACACCGGGAGAATTTTCCGGCCAACGAGGTTCAGATTAGTGCGCTGCTGTCAATAAAAACCGGATCCTGCCCCGAGGACTGCAAATACTGTCCGCAGAGCGCCCATTACTCCACCGGGGTGCAGAAGGAGAAACTGCTTTCCTATGAAACAATAATGCAGAAGGCCGCCTGTGCCAGAAAATCAGGTGCGACCAGATTCTGCATGGGGGCTGCATGGCGCAACCCGAAGGATCGTGACATCGATTTCATTGTCGAAGTAATCAGGGGCGTGAAATCACTGGGCCTTGAAACCTGCATGACTCTCGGTATGCTGACCGACAGCCAGACTCAGCGCCTGGCGGAGGCCGGTCTTGACTACTACAACCACAATCTCGACACCTCTCCTGAATTCTACGAGAATATCATAACCACCCGCAGCTACGAGGATCGGCTGGAAACCATCAAATCGCTGCGCCGCCATCATATTAAAATCTGCTGCGGCGGTATCCTGGGCATGGGCGAGTCACGGGATGATCGTGCCAGCTTCCTCAGGCAGCTTGCCATTATCAACCCGCATCCGGAAAGCGTACCGATCAATATGCTGGTCAAGGTGAAGGGCACTCCGCTGGAAAGCGCGCCGGATCTTGATCCGTTTGAATTCATCCGTGTGGTTGCCACGGCAAGGATCATTATGCCGGATTCTGTAATAAGGCTGTCCGCCGGCAGGGAGAAAATGTCGGAGGAGATGCAGGCCTGGGCGTTTATGGCAGGTGCAAGTTCCATTTTCTACGGAACCAAGCTGCTGACCACCCCGAATTCTGCAGAGACCCGCGATGACAGTCTTCTGAAAAAACTCGGGATCCGCGGAACTCCCGCTGCAGCCGCCAGCGATGAGGAGGATCTTAGAATAATATTCGAGAAGATCCATGAAGGTGCCCACGATGATCAGGCGGAGCATCACGGCTGCTTCAGACTGGAGTAGAGAAGCCATGAACAGCAGATTTGATTTTCTCAGACTTAACCGGCAGCTGGAGGAGCGAAGGGAGCAGCATATCCTGCGTTCCTGTGTCTGTGTGGACGCCAGAACTGATTCGCAGATCAGCATCGGCGGAAGAGAGTATGTGAATTTCTGTTCCAACGATTATCTGGGACTGTCCGGGGATCCGCATCTTGCCGAGGCATGGCGCGAGGGGATTAGACTGTGGGGCTGCGGTTCCGGAGCCTCCCCCCTGGTGACCGGACTTACCCGGGCCCACCGTGATCTGCAGGATGAGATCTGCGACTGGCTCGGGGTGGAGGATGCGATCCTGTTTAATTCTGGATTTGCCGCCAACCAGGCGGTGGTCAAGGCTTTAAACAGCAAAAATACCGTTATCTATGCCGACCGCCTTGCCCATGCATCGCTGCAGGAGGCGTCAGTGCTGAGCGGAGCACGCTATGTTCGTTTCCTTCACAATGATCCAGCCTCCCTTGAGTCAAAGATTTCCCCTCAGAGCGGCATGATTATAACCGAGGGTGTTTTCAGCATGGACGGGGATCAGGCGCCGCTCAACCGGCTTTATGATATTGCGCAGCGCAGCGGCAATATACTTTTTGTGGATGACGCCCACGGATTCGGCGTTCACGGTTCAGAGGGCAGGGGAACGGTGGATCTGCAGGGACTGCGTCACCGTGATATTGATGTGATCATGGGAACCTTCGGCAAGGCGCTCGGCACCAGCGGTGCATTTGTGGCCGGTTCAAAGGATTTTATCGACTACATGATCAACTTTTCCCGTGAGTACGTTTATTCGACCCACATGGCGCCATCGGTGGCATATGCGACCCTGCAGGCGGTAAAAATAGTGCGTTCCGGAGAGCATCTGCGGCGGAAGCTGGGGGAGAATCTCAGGTATTTCAAAAGAGCTCTGGAACAATTAAGTTTAACTGCGTCGCAATCTGTAACATCAATTCAGCCGATTGTGACAGGATCGTCTGAAAAAGCGCTACAATGGAGTAGGGAGCTTGTAAATCACGGATGCTATGTTTCCGCAATCCGTCATCCTACCGTTCCTAAGAATACCGCGCGGCTGCGGATTACCATAACGGCAGGGCACAGTTTTGAGCAGATTGATAAATTAACAGAAGGACTTTTTGCATGTCTTCAACTTCGGTAAACCAGATTATTGACAATTTCAGCAGCAAGGCTGAGTTTTACGATCAGTATTCAAGAATTCAAAAGCTTTCGGGGCAGATGCTGCTTGAACGGATCCCCGCGCTCAGTTACATGAGGGTGCTGGATCTGGGCTGCGGTACCGGTTTCTTCATTCCGGAACTGCAGGAGCTTGCCCAGCATGTCACCTGTCTTGACGCTTCGGAGAAGATGATCTCCTTTGTAAAACAGCGTTATCCTACCGTTGAGACTGTTGTAGGTGATTTTGACAATCTGGATTCCTGTATCAGCACTAACTACGATCTGATTGTTTCCAACTATTCGCTGCAGTGGAGTCAGAATCTTACCAGACTGTTCGCATCCCTCAAGCGCTGCTCCACCAGAAAGAGCATGTTTGCCTTTGCCTTCCCGATCAGCGGATCTCTGAGTGAACTGAAAAACGCGTTTGTGGAGATCGGTGAGCCCGGTTTCATCAACGAATTCTATTCAGAGGAACAGGTAAAAAAGGCGCTCGATGAAGCCCAGCTGACCAACTATTCCGTTTCGGTAACCACTGAAACTGTAAGACTTGTCTACCCCGGGGTGCTTGATGTGCTTCACAGTATTTCCAAGGTCGGTGCCTATACCAATACCAATGAGAAATATGAACACAAACTGAGCAAGACGATCCTCAAAAATCTCATTAATCATACCCGTGCGGAAAATAATGCCAATGTTTTCAATATTTCATGGAAGATTTGCTTTATAATAGGCACCAGAGTGTAAATATTTGAGCTTCGGCAGATTTTTTCAGTTATGACCAGAATATTTTTTGTTACCGGAACCGATACGGATTCCGGCAAGACAACTGCGGTGGCCGCATTGATGCAGGCCGCCAGACTTTCCTCTTTTTCCGTGTGCGGTCTTAAACCGGTGGCCTCCGGATGCAGCGAGGCTGGCGGAGTTCTGATTAATCCCGATGTATTATCCCTGCAGGAGAATTCGTCATTTGATATTCCCTATGAACAGCTGAGCTGTTACAAATTCCGTCCTGCAATCGCACCGCATATCGCGGCGGCAGAGGCCGGAGTGAATATTGATACCGGACTGTTCGATAAGCGCATCAGTGAATTTTCCTCCGCGTATCATCCTGATCTGATGTTCATCGAGGGTGCCGGCGGCTGGTTCCTTCCGCTCTCGGGGAATACTTTCATGGCTGACTGGGTATCTGAAAGAAAGTTTCCGGTAATACTGGTGGTAGGTGCCAAACTCGGATGCATCAACCATGCTATTCTGACCAGAAATGAAATAGAACGATCCGGTTGTACTGTTGCCGGCTACGTCATCAACAGCGCAGATCCGTGTATGGATCACCGTGAGCAGAATATCTCCTGGCTGAAAAATTATTTCAGTGATCTGCCTCTGCTTGGTGAGATCCCCCGGGTTGCCGGCGGCGGAATGAAAAATCTCGGAATATATATTGATATTAAACTTTTAACTGATTTTAGCAATGTTAGCGACTGACAGAAGAATTAATCTTTTTTCACTGAATATTCTTGCCGCGCTGCTTGCGTCCGCAACAACCTGCAGTGCGGCCGCTGAACGGGAAAAGAGCCCGGAGGCAGGCGCCGGTGCAATCGAATATGCTGATATCGGCAGTGTCCACAAGGACGGTGAACTTGTAACCGAGCCCAGACACGCCAGTCAGGTGGTGCGCCGGATCTGGATGAATATAAGAACCTCGGAGGACCGTCAGTCCTTCAAGGAGAGTATCGCCCGCATGCAGAACCGTAAGCCGGTCTATCTGTCCTATACCGTAACCGCGGATCAGAGTGATATCGAGGACAACATCCGGGCATATCTTAATACCCTGTCCAAAATCCGCCGCCGCGGTTTTGTGTTTCATAAAAAGGAAATTGAGAAAAAAGTTGCCGAGGCCATGGCTGTTTTCGGTTACTACAATCCTGAAATAACCATTGAACTTGCAGATCAGAGTGACTATGCAAACGGTGAGGTGCTGGTTAAAGCCCGTAAGGGAAAGCCGGTGCTGATCCGCAATATTGAAGCTGATTTGAATGTTGACGACGAGGTTCTGGCTCTGCTTGAGAAGGTGCGTCTGTTAAACCATATGGTAAAGGACGGAATTTTTAATCACAGCGACTATGAATCATATAAAAGCTCTCTTATCGCCAATGCAGTTTCGAAAGGATACCTGAAGGCCAAACTTGTCTCATCCCGCGTAAAACTCTATCCTGAGGAGAATGCGGCCGATATTTTCATCACTTTTGACGGCGGTCCGCGCTATAAAATAAGCAGGATTGAATTCCACGGTTTCGAGGAATCCCACGATATGGCCCGTAAACTCACCCCGATTAAGGCGGGCGAGTACTACGATACAGAAAAAATTTCAAAAATGAACCACAACCTCTACGAGTCCGGATATTTCAAAACCGCAGACATCCAGACCAAGAAGGATGATATTGTGGATGACCAGGTTCCGCTCAAGGTTGAACTGGCGCGAAGACCATATGCAACACTCGATGCGGGTATCGGTGTATCAACCGATGAAGGTGTCCGTCTGCAGCTGTTCGGAAAAATGCCGTGGCTGAATTCAAAGGGACATTCGTTCAATTCGTTCATGAAGGTTTCACAGGTAAACCAGTACATTCACGGTGACTATATTATACCCCGCAATGATCCCCTCAGGGATTTCTATGTAATCAGTCCTCATTTTGAACACAAGGATAACAACGATACCCTGTATGACTCCGTCGTGATGACCCTTGCCTATGTGACCAAGACTCACGGCAGATGGGAGCGTAAATACTTCCTTGAGTACGGCTATGATGATTTTGAGCAGGGCGGTGAGCACGGCAATGCCAGCCTGCTTATGCCCGGGGTTCAACTTTCGACTTCAGACATGGAGGAGAATACCATGGATCCTTCCTGGGGATACCGCTTCACGGTTACCGGCAAGACCTCGCTTGAACGGGTGATCTCAAACCAGAGTCTTGCACATGTCAACGCCTCCATGAAGTGGGTTCTGTCACCGACAGAGAACTCCCGTCTGGTGATGCGTTATGAACAGGGCTGGCTGTTCGGCGGTGATATGAAGAAGATCCCGCCGCGTCTGAGATTCTTTGCCGGCGGTGATCAGAGTATCCGCGGCTACGGCTTTGAGAAAATCGCCCCTAAAAACAACAAGGGCGAACTGCTCGGAGGACGCTACCTGTCGGTCGGTTCGGTGGAGATGCAGTTCCCGATCCGTACCGGAATGCGTCTTGCAACATTCCTGGATGCGGGAACAGTCAACAACAGCTACATTCATCCTGATATGCATTACGGTACCGGTCTCGGTGTACGCTATATCTCTCCGGTCGGTCCGATCCGTTTTGATATCGGTGTCGGAGTTTCTGAAACGCATGTACCTTGGAAAATTCATTTCGGTATAGGTCCTGAGTTATGATTTTGAAAATTATCCGCTGGCTGACAGTTTCATTTCTGCTGCTGCTGGTTTTTATTTTTGCCGTTGTTTTCGGTGTTCTTTTCACCGACAGAGGTTCAAAGCTGGTCTGGGATACCGCAAAGGAATATGTTCCCATGATTAAAGGGGAGCTCGAATCCGGTAATCTGGCCTCGGGGCTCAATATCAGGGATTTTTCACTCGAGGTGGACGGATTCCGCATCGGGATCGACAGACTTAAAAGCAGCTGGGACATGCTGACGCTCCTCTACGGGCGTTTTGATATCAATGATCTTGAGGTTGACGGGATCAGACTTGATCTGGCCATTCCGCCGCAGAGCACCGACAGCGAATACGACGGTTTCTTCTTCAGCAAGGTAAAAACCATCTGGAACGGAGGGGACCCTTCGGTGCTCGACCGCGAACTTGAGCAGAAACTGCTGGAGCAGACCGCCTCGGTCAACCGTGAGAATGAGGAGGCCAAAAAGGATCCTCTGATCATCGATATCCCGCTGCTGATCAATCTGAAGAAGGCAACGGTTAAAAACTTCACCATGAATTCAGAACTGTTTGTTCTTACCGGCAGACGCATGGATCTCAGTACCAGTCTCTACAAGCATATCATGACCGATACCGTGGCTGTCGGCGACGAGTGGGATTTTGAACTGCTTGATCTTAACTCCCCGGTGTATCCGACCTTCCCGTCGCTTAAGATTAAGGACGGATTCGACAAAGAGGAGATCAGAAGCAGAATTACAACCCTTCCTCCGGTGTTCATTCCATTTGAAATTTACATTAAACGGCTGGAACTGAAAAACTCCCGCTACCACCAGTCCTCATATGATACGCAGAAACTTACCGCGGTGCTGCACGGACATATTCATGAATATAATATCGATCTGGTCAGATCCTCCATTGACAGCGAACAGTACGGAAAAATAGGTATTTCCGGACATGTGGGGCTCAAGGACAATCTTGATCTCGATCTGCACGCCAGCGGCGATCTTGATTATGCGGTGACGGATGATCTCAAACTCAAATTTCCGTTCAATCTGAAGGCAAAAGGTGATCTTACAGATCTGGATGTTGATCTGCTGACAGCCGACCAGCGGGCGATTGCTGTCAAATCGCGCATCAATCTGATCGACGGAAATCTCACCAACGTTTCAGAGATTAAATACAAAAAACTCGAATGGCCTCTTGACGCCGCCTCTCCTGATCATGTTCTTACCGACGGAACTGTCAGCTACAGGGGAACTCTGACTGAGCTGAATCTCAAGGCCGGTTCCTCCGTGACCACCTCCTTCCTGCCTGGTAAAAAACTTAAATTTGCCGCTGATGCCGCCGGAACTCTGGAGGATCTTACCGTCAACGGTCTGTCTCTGTCCTCGGGGGAGAACAATAAACTGGCACTGGCCGCACATCTGCTTTACAACGGTTCAAAGGTTACCGTGCAGAACCTGGACTTCGCCATTGACGGAAAACTTTCCAATATTCTTACCGACGGTGCGGTGGATTCGCTGCAGGGTCAGCTTCATTCAGATGCCGTGTATGATCTGGAGAAAAATGTAGCAGAATTCAAACTGCCCAAACTGGATTTTTCCGGAACCGTGCTCAAATATCCGGTTAAAATCAGGGCCCAGCTGGACGGAACTGTTCCGGTTGACGATCTGATGAAAATGGATGTGAATGTCGGTAAACTTGATCTTGATGTCTGCAGAAACACCGTTGCTGCCGGCGGCAGAATCTCAGGCATAAGGGACAACGATTTCAAACTTGATATCAAACTGGCCAACCCGGCCGAACTGACCGGACTGTTCATGAGTCAGCCCCTGGAGGGTTACCTCAATGCCAGTGCCTCCCTCGGCGGAACTCTGATGAAACCGGTGATCAGGATGGATGCCGCAACCGATCACCTTGCCATGGGTGATACCTTTACGGTGAATCAACTTACGCTCAAGGTTGACGAAAAGCTGGACGTGGATAATCTTAAGTTCAGCGGTCTGACTCTCCTTAAAATCAAGAAATCCATGGCGGCGGGACGTGAGGTTAAGAACCTGATCCTGAAGCTTGACGGCAACCAGGAACTGCATAAGTTTATCGCCTGGCTGCAGCTTGCCGACGATCAGTCATTTGCCTTCAAGGAGACCGGCTCCTTCAACGGAAAAATGTACCGTGCCGACTTTGATCAGATTGAACTCAATACTCCGGTAGGCAACTGGAAACAGAAGCAGAAGCTGACGCTTGATTATGATCTGCAGAAAAATCTGCTGCGCTTCTCCCCGTTCAATCTTCTTAACGGAGAGCAGAGTTTTGTGGTGAAGCAGGGATTTTTCAATGTCGCTGATCACAGCAGTGATATCCATCTTCAGTTCAAAAGATTCCGCCTGGAGTTCCTGAACCGTTTCATGCCGCAGGATACCAAGATTTTCGCCTCGGTTCACGGTAACGTGGATATAACTTCAAAACCGTATAAGAACTTCATTGTCGATGCGAATATCTACTCCAAAAACGGCTCGTTCATCGGACCTGAAAGCGGTACCAGCTTCGAAAGGATCGACATCAATCTCAAACTGGATGAAAAGCAGATGGCTGCGGCTGAACTGCTGATCAATGCCGACGAATTCGGCAAATTCAGCGCCAGAACCATGTTTGACCTCAAAACCAATAAAGTTATGTTCGGTGAATCCTCAGTGATCAGATTTGATAATTTTGATCTCGGTCTGTTCAATCCGCTGGCTAATCCGGTTGAAACTCTCAAGGCGGTGGTAAACGGCGAGGGAACTGTCAATATAGATCAGAAGAGCGGAAATCTTTATGTTGACGGTAATTTTGATATTACCGAGGGTCAGGTGGTAACCCAGCTGGATATCGCCAACCTTACCAATCTGCATTTTAATATTAAATCCAGCCATGATGCTGTGCGACTTGACGGAGGTTTCAACCTGGGCGAGGGGCAAGGAAATCTCAAGGGGGATTTAGATCTGAGACCGATGTACACCGGAGGGATCCCTAAGGGTAACATATCACTTCTTCTTGACAGTACCACGGTAAACCTGATGGGATACGGCTCCGCAACTGTGGACAGCCGTTTTAACATGTCGTTCCGTGAAAATGAGAAGGATCCTGAAAATCTGCTGATGTATATCAAGGGCCTGATCAAAATCCCGCAGGCTAAAATTGAGGTTGCCGAAATCGGTGACAGCGGTGTGTCCATGTCTTCGGATGTGGAGGTTATCACATCACAGACTCCGGAGGAGAAGAAACGAAATCTTCCTCAGACCCCGACCAATCTGCTTTATGACATTAATGTTTCTGTCGGTCCGATGATTTCCGTGAAAGGTTTCGGATTCAAAGGCGGTCTGGTGGGAAAACTGGTTGTCAGCAATACCCGCAGCGACAACAATGCCATGGATGCCCACGGCAAGATCAGTATCACCCACGGACGTTTACGCTCTTTCGGACAGAGTCTGATTATCCGCAACGGAGAGGTTCTGTTTGACGGTCTGCTGACCAATCCTAGCATCAAGTTTGATGCTATCAGAGATCCGGAAACCATTAATGACAACAGCGGAACCATTGCCGGACTGCGCGTGTTCGGAACCCCGCTTAAGATGCAGCTTAAAATTTTCTCAGAACCGGAAATGTCCGATGCTGAAAAACTCTCATATCTGCTCAAGGGAACCCCGCTGTCGGAGGATGGAGGTGAAAACTCCGCCGCCGCCGCCGGTATGCTTCTCGGAGCAAGTCTCGGCAGTGCCAGCAATTCAATGCAGGATTTCACCAATGCCATCGGTTTGAAGGATTTCCAGCTTGAGTCAACCGGTTCGGGTGACAGTTCAGCAGTGCAGGCATCCTTTTATCTGACCCGTAAACTTAAGGTTTCCTACGGTTACGGTCTGTTTGATTCGATCATGCAGCTTAAACTCAGGTATCAGCTGATGAGAAAACTTTATCTGCAGTACCTCAACGGCGCAGAGCAGGCGGTGGATCTGTTCTATACCTTCAGTTTTGACTAGTTTTCATCTGACTGAATGCAGTGCCGCAGGAAAAATGCGGCACAGCTAAGGATGGGATCGAAAATGTTTCCCTATTTGTGATATAATCGCTTTCAGTCTGATTTTTTGCTTTGGAGTTGAATTTAATGAAGTCTCGCATCAGTACCAATGTAACAGCGGCCATGGTGGTAACAGCTTCTGTTTTATTGTCCGGATGTTCCTTTTATCTTACCGATCTGCTGCACGATTCCCCGAAATCCGCCAACAACGGATTCCGCTATCTGAACACCGATGCCGATCGGCTTAAGTTTGCAGTCGATCCTGAGCACAGTAATTTCAACTTTAACGAAAAATACTATATTCAGAATGAAAATATCAACCCTGATGATGCCATGGTGGGCAAACAGATTGATATTACTGCACCGATCCAGATCCTTGATTCCATCCCGGGTTCTGTTTCAACTCTGAAGAACAATGTTGCAGTCATGTCTGTGGATACCTATGAAAGCGGTTATGAGAACTATGATAATATTCTGTGGGACAAATTTCTCAACTACCTCAAAACCAATAATATCGGTATAGAGAAAATTGATTCACTCAATAATACACTGTCAACCGGATGGTTTTCGGTTGATGTGAATTTCAACCGCATCACTCCTAAAATGCTGGCAGACAATGACGATCTGGAAGAATACCGCGTTAAGTACGACGTGGCCATCAAATCAGTTCCTGAAAAACATATCGTACAGATGGCCGCCGCTCTGACCAATTTCAAGGTGTACCACCAGGGTGATCGTATTTATGCCGATCCGGACAGCTTTGTTCAGTCCAGATATTCGAGTCTTTTCCTGAATGATTTTATCTCTTCTCTGCACGGTGGCAGTGCTGCCACCGGTGACAGCGGCGTAACTGTGGCTCACACCGGTTATATTACCGCCAGCCTCGGCCGTGACAAGAACGGTCAGTATGCGTGGGTAATCAACGCTGATTATGAAACAGTATGGAACCGTTTCATAAAAATGCTTCCTGCCTGTGGCTTTGAAGTACTGCTGAATGAGAAGACCCGCGGTATTGTAGATGTCGACTATGATGAACCTAGTGACAGCTTCTTTACCAGCAACGGTATTGATAACTATGTGATTGAAGATGACAAGTACCGTTTCCAGGTAGGTATTGAAAACGGCAAGACTGTGATCACCATTTTCAACAATCTCAAACAGCCGCTCAGTGACGATCTGTTCCTGAAGATGTACAGCGGATTCGCCCGCTCGATAGAACTTGAATTCAATAAGTAAAAGAGCCTGGACTGAAAAGTCTTCTGTCAAATAAACTGTAAATCCCGCACCTGATGCGGGATTTTTCGATCCTGTCTGCGGTGGTGGATGATTTGAAAGATATTCAGACCTGTGCTGACACGGTCACAACTGTTCCGGATTGTACTATCTGTCTTAATAACTGTTACAGCAGACAGAGAAAAAAAACGGAAGCGCGGTGGTCACCTGCTGCTTCCGTTGAGTCTGTTATCCTTATTTCCGGTCAGGTATTGAAGTGCTGATCTTTGTTGGTTTCATTAATGATGTAGTCATCGTACAGTTCATCGACCATGTTGAGCAGACAGTACTTTCCGGCTATCGGTGAAGATCTGATCAGATCCTCGATATTTTTTCTGGTGACAAACGGAAGAAATTTCTCGGCCTCAGATCTGTAGCTGATGTGCCAAAGTTCACTGCCGACCCTTACACGGGCGTCATCAGTGAACGGACGGTAGAATCCGAACTTTTCCATGTTCTGATCCAGCCACTGAGTCAGCGGATGGAAAATCCCGTCTTTATCATACTCTGCGGCAACCAGCTGAAGTTCATAGTTTTCCGGCATCAGTGCAGGGGAGTAGACATCGAGATCAGTACCCCAGTGATGGCGGCTGAATCCCGGCAGTGCCGACCAGTACAGGATCGCATAGGCCGCCTCGATTCCTGTAAGCTGACCGATATTCACCGGCTGTCCGTGATTGTCGAGAACTGTTCTGTCCCCCATGTATTTTTCATTCCAGATTGTCAGCTGGCGGTCAAAGTCGCGGAAAGAAGAAGCCGGGGCAAGATCGATCCCGTCCTGCTGTGCAGCTTTGCACATGGCAAGAAAAGCCTCCGCAGTAGGTGCAGTGAGTCTGCAGTTTTTAAATTCAGCCACTTCGATCAGGTGTGACGGATCGCGCCCGCAGAAATTATCAAATGTGTAGTCCATTAAAACTCCGGTTTCAGGGTGTCTCAGTCATGTTCTTCAAGGATGTACAGCTGGGACAGATGGTGGTTTAGAAATTTGAATACATTGAATACGGCCAGTGTTTTTGCTGAAGGGGTACCGTCATCATTCAGGTAGTACTCCCCGCTGAAAACAAATGCCTCATTGGAATTTCTGACATCAATGACTTCAATTCCTTCAACGTAGTCATCGCATTCCTTCATTATTTTATTTGCGATGGCGATTAAATCATTTTTTGCTATTGGTTTGCGTTCCATATTACAGCTCCGAATGCATATAAAAACCCGGGAAGATCTTAGATCAACCGGTGACCTTAATCAACACGGTCATAGTGAAGGTAGATTTTTCGCTGAAACTTCAGGAATTTCTCTGCATTTTCACTGATGCAGTCCTGTACTGAGGTTTCCTCCCGCAGACAGTGCCGGTTGAGCCAGTCCTTTTCGGTTTCACTGAAGTGAGGGACTGTCTCGAGCATCTGGTGTTCATAGTGGGCGGCAAGATAGCGGTCAAGAGGAAAAATTCCCGTCAGTGATTTTACGGTGTGGATCAGAAATACCGGCAGAATAACAGCATCAAAATCAAATCTATCTCCGGTCCAGTGCTCTGCAAGGGAAGTTCCGCTGTAGCTGCCGTCCTGAGGAGCTTTTGCCGCATTCTCCTCCGGATGGCGTTCAATGTAGGATGACCATGCATCCGCACCGGCTAGAGTTCCCGGTGTCGTGTCTATCAGAAATATCATACAACCCTCCTTATTGCTCTTCCCGAATTATATCATTGCAGTGCGTTTTTGTCCCCGCCAGTCAATGCTGTGCAGATGCTTTAATTTTCGAAAAGTGCCATGTCAGTGTTTTTGTGATATACTACGCAAAAAACAACTGTATGATAATTGTTCATACCAATATTGAATAATACGATAGGAAATGATATGAAAAAAATTTTAGCAGTGGCTGTTGCCGCCGCATTTTACGCAGGCACAGCGGGAGCCGCCACCGTTTACAGTGATGATTCCTCCAGACTTGATATACTCGGCCGTGTAAAGGTGGATCTGGCAAACAATGATGCCGATGCAGAACACCGCATGCTTCAGACAGCCCGTTTCGGTGTATACGGCAAAACCGCAGTGACTGACGGTATTTCCGTATTCGGTAAACTTCTTTACGATCTGTCAGCCCAGGATGACAAGGCGGAGGATCGTATCAACATCCGTTACGGTTTTGCAGGATTTGATTTCGGTGACTACGGCACACTTGCTTTCGGACGTTTCGAGGATGCATATTATAAAAGTACCGCTCCTACTGATCTGTTTTTGAACTGGGGTGACGGCGGTGTTTCATACTGGAAGCTTTCTCCTAATGATTACGGCGGAAGACTTGACGGCCAGGTCCTTTATGATGTCAATTACCAGGGGTATTTTCTGGCTCTGTCCTATCAGTTCAGAGATCTGTCAAAGCAGATTGATCACTCCTACGGCGGTACCTTCGGATATGAGTTTGAAAACGTATGGGGCAAGCCGCTCGGTCTGATGGCCGGTTTCAACCGCTACAGCGGATACGAAAGCAATAACAAGTACGGCTATCGCGAGGACGGATATTTCTACGGTGCGGACAAGCATGAGTGGGCACTGTCTGCATACTGGGGAAGCTATGGTGCTCCGGGTATGTATATGGCGCTGGTATATAATTACGGCAAACTTGATCATACCTATGCCGGTCGCGGTTTTGAAGCTTCACTTGCCTATACCACACCTCAGACCGACTGGACCTTTATGGCCACATACGGCTACCTCCATAATGAGGAGAAGAAACTCAGCCGCAATGATAAATCCGTTCTTTCCTCAAAACTCGGCGGCGAAATTATTTATAATCTGACCGCCAATTTCCAGATTTATACCGAACTTGAACGTCGTTATGAATCTGTATTTGTTGATGAAAGTGAGAATGCCGCTCTGCTCGGTCTGATTTACAATTTCTAGTTCCTGACTCTCAGCTGCAGTTTCAGGTATATGCCGTATCAGCTCTTTATTTTTTTAAACAGCCGGTACGGCATTATTTTTACCGCCAGCATGATCCAGCGCCAGTACCACGGACAGTAGATGATTCTTCTGTCCTTTTTCAGACCGCTGACGATAGTTCTTGCAACCGCGGCGGGTTCCGCCACCAGCCGTCGATCTTTTCTGTTGCTGATCATCGGCGTTGCAACCAGTCCGGGTCTGATGATCCTGATCCCGATATTGAGTTTCTGCTGACTGCAGAAAGCGTTGAGTCCTTCGGCAAATTCGGAAACTGCCGCCTTGCCGGCACCGTAGCAGTAGTTGGAGGCTCTGGCCCTGCATCCTGCAACCGAGCCGATTACTGCAATGGTCAGATTGTGGCGGCAGCTGTTGCGTATGTATACACTTCTAATATACTCGTTCATGAACAGGGCCGGATAGATGAAATTGACTCTCATTGTCGTTTCAAGTTCACGGGGATCCTGCACGGTGCTGTCAGTCAGTCTTCCTACCGCAATCAGCAGCAGATCGGTCTGCGGATCCATCTTTTCCATCAGATCTGCAGTAATTTCAGTTCCGGAGGCTACTATGGAAGAGCAGTGCAGAGACGGCTCCCGTGATTTGATATCCCTGATGCGGCTGAGGTTGGTCTGCTCACTGCGGGAAATCAGAGAAAATTTTTCTGCCCCGTCTGCGGCCAGAATTCTGATTATTTCCCCCGCAATGGCGGAGCCGGCACCCAGAACGGTGATGTTTCTGAATTTTTTCATTTTGCTTTTTTTCTCGTATATATGATATGCAGTGTGACTGCTGTAAGAAATATTAAAACATTCCGGTCTCTGTTTTGCACCTATTTTCTTTCGGTTATGATCTCAGAACTGAATATTCTGCTGTATTTTCTGCATAATTTGATCGGCTCTGATTTTTTTCCGCCATTATTGATAAACTGTTTCACCGGCAGGCTGAACAATAATATAATTCCGCATGGGTGTGTTAATGATTTGCGTCCCGTCGGGAAAAAATGCGGCGGTGATTTTTAGGATCTTATTTGTTAATGAAGAAAACTATCAAGTCGGTTGCAGTTAATCTCGTTCTTCTGTTTTTTACAGCCGGCGCTTTCTATATTTATATTAATGCCAGAGAACCGGGACTGCTTACACTGGTTTCCGGCATTATTGCTCTGACCGTTGTGTTTATCTACGATCTGGTGATTTACCACTGTCATGCATCTGATGCCGGAAACACTGAGGATGAAGCGGCGCAGGATGAGCCGGAACCTGAGCATATTGAACCGATTTCTGCGGTGGATGTTAATGGAGATGTTCCGGCCATTCAGGTGGATCCGCACATCATGGACAGTATTAAAATCGGTAAAAACTATTACAACGGACGGGGGCTTCCGCGGGATTTCACCAAAGCATTCTCTCTTCTTTTTGAAGGTGCTCTGGCCGGAGATGCCGAGGCTCAGATGTATGTCGGAAGAATGTTCATGTACGGTCAGGGGATCAGTCCAAACCTGAATAACGGCAAGGTTTGGCTTGAAGCCTCATCTTTTCAGGGCAATGCCGAAGCCCAGTATCTTCTCGGGACTGTCTACGCGGAAAAAGACGATACGGTAAGTATGCTCAAGGCGGTCTATTTTCTGACAAAATCGTCGGAGCAGGGTTCTGAGAAGGCAAGAATGCGGCTTAGGGAGCTGATGCGCAACAATACCGCCGCCCAGAAGGCTGATCTTAAGAGTGTATCATCCGAATGTTATTATGATTATGAAAACAATCCGTTTATCAGCGGGATCTGCATAGCTGCAAATCAGAGCAGACGCATGGCTGCCGACGGAGATCTTAAACGGGCCTATAAACTTCTCAATGTTGATGAAGCTGCAGGATATGAGGAGATCAGACAGGCTTATCTTAATCTGATGCTCAGATTCCATCCGGACAAGAACAGGGTTGACAGCCAGAAGGTTCTGCAGGTACGGGATGCATATGATTTGATCTGTGAACATCTTAAACGTGAACCTACCCAGGTTTAGCTGTTCTTTCTAGTTACATACATGCTCCCGGCCGGAGTGATACGTGGCCTGCAGGCCGGAGAACGCTGTGACATTCTGATCCTTTTGTTTTGCCCGGCCGCACCGTTTCTGTTAAGATCTGCTGGTTTTACGACTGTTAGATTTCAAAAATAACGGTTTCACGAAAGTTTGATAATTACTGCTCCCTGATCCAGGAGCGTTGATATTCATCGGGACGGCAGTTCCATCCCTGCTCCGGAGCGGACTATATTCAGCGGATACAGATGCATTTAGACGATTTTGTTCACACGGTGGGTGCCGAATGGCAGCACCGTTATAAAGAAAAAATTCACAAACTGACTCTGTCGGCAGGTTTTTCATGTCCGAACCGTGACGGAACCATCGGGCGGGGCGGCTGTACCTTCTGCAATGTGGATGCATTTACCGATCCTGCCGGCGGTCTGTCGGTGGCCGAGCAACTCTGCCGCGGCCGCAAAAACATTGCGGAGCGCAGCCGCAGATATTTTGCCTATTTTCAGGCCTACACCAGCACCTATGCGGAGGTGGAGTATCTGCGACATCTGTACGATCAGGCTCTGTGCGAGGCTGATATAGTCGGTCTGTGTGTGGGAACCCGCCCCGACTGTCTGAGCAGAGAATGCATAGATCTGCTTCTGTCCTATGCCGACCGGGGATTCGACATCATTGTTGAACTGGGACTGCAGACAGCCAACGACCGCACTTTAAAGGCAATCAACCGCGGACACGATTTCCGGTGCTACCATGATTCCTGCAGGCTTCTGCGCAGTTACGGGTTCGAAGTATGCACTCATATGATAATAGGCCTTCCCCGCGAGGATCTTGATGACAATATGAGAACGCTGAACCTCGTGCTTGATGCAGGAACCACTGCGCTTAAGCTTCATCCTCTGCATGTTGTCAGGGGATCGGTCATGGAGGGGCAGTACCGCGCCGGAAGACTCAGTCTTCCGACCCAGGAGCAGTATGTGCAGATAGCCGGTGAACTTATTGCAAACACTCCTGCTGATATAGTTTTCCACCGGGTAAGTGCCACCGCGCGGATTGATCAGCTGGTGGCTCCGGACTACTGCATCAAAAGATTTCCGGTTATTGATGCTGTTGCCTGCTACCTTGCAAAATACGGCGCCCAGGGCTGCGCCATCGGTGATTTCTACGAGAAGGAGAGGTATTTCCGCCGGAGTGAAGACTGACGGTTGTTTTTCCTATCATTTTTTTCTGCTGCGATTCTAAAAACATCATATGTTGGATGAGCCGCCATTCCATACACGATATCTAGTTGATTTATCATGATTCTTAACTTTTTGAAAAGTGTGATCATATTAAAATTTTGATTAAATAAAAATCATATTCGTTGTGAGTTGTTTGAATTATGATCGATAATCGTCGAGATTGGAGATCTTATGATTTCCAGAGATTATGTTTTCATTTGTTTGTTCAAATTCGGAGATAAGATGCAACGTTCAAAAACTAGTTCAAAGTTTAAACGTACGTTTGTGAGTGCCTCTGTAGCAATGGCAATTGCCTCTACAATGGGTATCTTTGCAATCTCTCAGGCACATGCTTTAGTAGCAGCCACCCATGTGTACCACAATCACATGCCTAACTTCTGGCCGTACTATGATGTAAACCAGTACGCTAATACCAAGGTTGGTGATCCAATCCGTTATACCTATGATGGACAGGTTATCCGCATCAAGGAGAATCCTCCTGCCGGGTATACCTATTTCAATCCTTCTTCAGGCAAGGTTATGCCTCATGATGATTTTCAGGCATACTACCAGCATCATGCAAAACAGGGTGCCTATAAGTCATGGCCTATTGAAACCGCACAGAGCAACAGCGGAAGATATCCTCTGAGTACCACCCACGTAACCATGTCAGGTGCGCTGGTTAACAACCTGCAGAGCTTTGCAGATCTCAGTATTGAAGGCATGGGATATGATCAAGGCTGGGCCAACGGCTGGAAATCTGTTCAGCCTAATCTGAAGACACAGAACGGCTATCCTGCACTCGACGCAATCCACTTTACCGGCCATCACAGCATGGGCCCTCTGGTTGGACCTAAATATTTCCTGAAAGATTTGATTTTCCAGAATGTTACTCTGCAGCAGGATTACTTCCTGGGTAACAGCTTCGTATCTTCAAAAGGCTATTTCCCGACAGAGCTTGGATTCTCCGAAAGACTTATTCCTACATTAAAGAAGATCGGCGTTGAATGGTCCGTACTCGGCGATGTTCACTATTCACGCGCACTGAAGGATTATCCTTACCTTGACGATCTTGGAATCGATACCCTGGTTTCCCCTCCTAACAGAGCAGATCTGCAGAACACCTCCGATGAAGGTGACTGGAAGGCTCTGGCTATGGAACACGAACAGCAGACCACCTACAACAAGTTCCCGTTTGCCACAACTCCGCACTGGGTACAGTATGTTGATCCTGAGACCGGTGAAGTTTCACGTATTGCAGGTATTCCTGTAGAACAGGCCGGTTCATGGCTGGAAGGCTGGGAAGGCCAGGTTGCTCCGACAGCAATCATGGAATATGATAACAATTCAAAGCGCCCTCAGTACTTTGTAATCGCACACGACGGTGATAACTCATCCGGTAGAGCAGGTTCCGGCGACACCTGGTTGAATTCCGGTAACTATACCTATGCACAGAGCGGTGTACTCGGTATCGGTGTTAACGAATATCTTGCCAAATATCCGATCCCTGCGGACGATGTTCAGCACGTTCAGGACGGTTCATGGATTGATACCCGTGATTCATCCGCAGACCCTACCTGGTATCACTGGCACATCCCTATGGGTGTTTGGAAGGGACAGATTGCTGATTTCAATACCGCAATGGGTACCGATTTCAAACTGCCTGTAAACCAGGACGGCACACCGTTCGGTCACGCTGTTTCCATGGAATTCGGCTATCATTATCTTGAGCGCAATTTCGCACTGCTGCAGGCTGCACAGAACTATGCAGAAACCGCAGAGCAGATCTGGCTTGATTCCCACCCTAACTACTGGTCTCCAAAGACCGATAAGGAACGCCAGGTTACCTATGAGGGCAACCAGCTCAACCCTTACATGTTCTCATTCCCGGTTAAGGGCGATGAAAACAACGACTACAAGGGTGGTGCAAACCCTGCAGAACTCGGCTGGTACTTCCTGATCGCCTCTATCGATTCAGGTTTCGGCTACTATGATGAAAACACCGATGATAACGTAAAACCTACACTCGGTTTCAACCAGTCTCTTTATTTCACCGAACCGTATGTAAACAAACACATTGCTGAAGACCGCACCGGTCCTTCCATGTGGTGGGTTCAGCGCTATCCGTACAATCCGGGCAGCGGTAACGCATCAAAGGCTGAAGGCTGGACACACGTTTATGCAGATAATGTTTTTGCAATCTATACCTACGCCTATGACGTAAGCGGGATCAAGGATGTTAAAGTTAAGATCCGTACCCACAAGGATAAGAGAATGTCTCCGACCGATATTGCTCCGCGCGTATACGATCCGGCCTCTCTGGGCAACATTCCTAACAACGATCCTTCACAGGTTGGTGAATGGGTAACCTATGATACCAAGGTGAGAGATCTCACTCCTGATATCAACGGTGTACCATGGCAGAACAATGCAAACTCTGCTGTTATGAATGTAGTTTCTGCCAAGAAGATCGGCAGCACCTACTATGCATACATCAGTGACTACCGCGATCAGCTGATCGACTACTACATGGAAGCTACCGATGAAAAAGGCAATATAACCAGATCTGAAATTCAGTCTGTATACGTTGGTGCAGGTAAGTTCAAGAAAGTTGGCGGAAAGATCGTTGAAGATGTAAACGGTGATATCGACGGTGCTCACATGTTCTTCACCGACGACTTCAACGGTTTCGAAGACAGTCTGACCATCTATGCAAAACCATCCAACCAGAGTGTTGCAGATGTAAATGTTCAGTTCAAGGATCAGGGTACTGATTCATGGAAGAACAAACAGATGACCATGGTTAAGGGTGATCAGAACACCTACTACAAGGCTACCGTATCCTATAAGAGAGAAGCAGGATGTGCTGACATCAAACTTACCAATTTCGGTGAAGGAAATTCATATCCTTCTGACAATATCTGTCTGAGCTCAGGTGTGTACACCATTGATCAGGACAGCGGCTCAGTTTCACAGGGTAAACCTTCTGATCTGGTTGCAAGATCAACTCTGTACTTCAAACCTTCCGTTTCACTGTCACAGGCATGTGTTCACTACCGTTCACTTCCTGCTGCCAGCGATACCGGCTGGACTGCAGTTCCAGGTGAGAAGATGGTACAGCAGAACGGTGTATGGGTTAAGGAACTTACTCTTGCTGACAATGCTGAAGGAATTGAATTCCTGTTCAATGACTGCGCAAATCAGTGGTTCAAGACAGCAGCAGGCGGTAATTTCGTAGTTAACGAGATCGACAGCTATGATGTTAACGGAACCGAGATCAGCAAGCATCAGGACGGTCCTGTTGGCAACCTCAGCCCTGTTGCAGTGGTTGATCCATCAACTGCAACCGTTACTCTCGGCGACAAGCTGACCATCAGCGGTGCAAATTCCTACGACAAGGACGGCTCTATTGTTTCCTACAAGTGGAGTACCGGTGAGACTACCAAGTCAATCACTGTAGTTCCTACCGCTACAACCACCTATACTCTGGTTGTAACCGATGACAAGGGAGCACAGTCAAGTGCTGTAGCATCTGTTACCGTTAAGACTGTAAACAATCTGCCGCCGGTTGCCAAGATTGAATCAACCGGTCTGACCATTACCCAGGGACAGTCTCTGACTCTGGATGCATCCGGCTCTACCGACAAGGACGGAAAGATTGTTTCCTACAAGTGGAACACCGGTGCAACCACAGACTCAATCACAGTATCACCTGCATCAGATACAACTTACTATGTAACTGTAACCGATGACAAGGGTGCTACCGATACCGCTTCTGTTAATGTGACAGTTATTCCTGTTGTAGACAATCATGCTCCTGTAGTTGAAATTGCTGCAGACAAGACTGAAATCATTGAAGGTGCAAGCGTAACTCTGACAGCCAAGGCTACCGACCAGGATGGTGATAAGCTTTTCTATCAGTGGAGCAACGGTTCAAATGCCGCTACAATCACTGTTTCTCCTAAGTCAACAACCACCTATTCGGTAACAGTGTCTGACGGTAAGCCTAACGGTAATACTACTGTTGATCAGACAATTATCGTTACACCGATTCAGGAAAATGATCAGGATCTGCCTGCTCTGTACTTTGCTGGAACTGCAAACAGCTGGAAACATGACGCGATGACCTATGATTCAAAATCTGATGAATGGACTGTCGATCTGGTTCTGGACGGAAAGGGTGACAGCAACGGAGCTCAGCGCTTCAAGGTAACCACAACTCCTAACTGGAACGGAGATGTTTACGGTACAGCCGGCGGCAACACTCTGTGCAAGGATCAGGCTGCCTGCGGTGACGTGGTAATCACTGAAAAGGGTAACTACAGACTTGCTGTTAACGATAACAACCTGACATGGTATCTCACCAAGCTGGGCAATACCGCTCCTGTTGCATCCTTTGATGTTGAAGTTAGCGGACTGACAGTGAAGGTTAAGAACACCTCAACAGATGCTGACGGTGACACTCTGACCTACAACTGGTCATTCGATGACGGTACCGGTGCAACCACAGCTGACGCAGAGCATACCTTCGCCAAGGCTGGTACATACAATATCATCCTGACTGCAAGCGACGGTACTGACAAGCACTCTGTTAACAAGGAAGTTACTGTTGACGTGGTTGTGTTTGAAAGAACTCTGCCAAATCTGTTCTTTGCAGGTACAACCAACAGCTGGAAACACGATGAAATGACCTTTGATGCCCAGACCGGCGAATACAAGATTACTCTTGAACTTACCGGTAAGGGTGACAGCAACGGAGCTCAGCGCTTCAAGGTTACTACAACCCCTGACTGGAAGGGTCGTGTATTCGGTACAGCCGGCGGCAACAAACTCTGTGACAATCAGGCTTCATGCGCCGACGTTGTTATCAACCAGGTTGGTACTTATGAACTGGCTGTTAACGACCGTGATCTGACATGGACTCTGACCCCTGTTTCAGGCGCAAACCATGCTCCGGTTGCCAAGTTCTCAACTTCTGTTGCTAAACTGAGTGTTGCATTCAACAACCTGTCAACAGATCAGGACGGCGATGCAATGACATATGCCTGGGATTTCGATGACGGTGAAGTTTCAGATGAAGTTTCTCCTTCACATACCTTCAAGAATCCAGGTACATATAATGTAACTCTGAAAGCTTCAGACGGTGAAAAGACCGGAACTGTTACCCAGTCTGTAGTTGTAACTGACAAGTACATTCCTGCTACAAGAAGTTCAATGTACTTTGCCGGTACTGCAAATTCATGGGGTCATTCCGCTATGGATTACAATACCGCAACAGGTAACTGGACCATCACTCTGAATCTTGACGGCAAGGGCGACAACAACGGCGGCCAGCGCTTCAAGGTAACAAGTGATGCCAACTGGAAGGGTACAGTATGGGGCAATGCAGGTGATCACAAACTCTGCAGCAATGAAGCTTCATGCCCGGATATCGCTATCTCTGAAGTTGGTTCATACACTCTGAATGTTAACGATGCAAATCTGACATGGGAACTCGTTCCTAACAACAAGTAATTCAGATTAGCTTCTAATAAACTATGTTTTAAATCCCGGATCCAGGTTCGGGATTTTTTTTTGCCGAATTTGGCCGATATTACTGTTCAGGAATATTGTCAGTCATTTGGAAATTGTGATAATGATACAGGTAAGGTGAGGTTCTATCGGGTAGTATAAGTGCAGTGAACCGTACGTTGACGGCGGAGCCGCTGATTTATCACACACAAAAAAAAATCCGGCATTTTTCAATTTTAAATACCCGTGGCGGAAAAAAAATGAATAAAATGATCAAAAATATTGCTTTTGCCCTGGCGCTGACCGCGTTTTCTTCATATGCATCCTTCGGACTTGCCGACAGCGGCAGTCAGAAGGAGAATACCGTTGCAAAAAAGAGTTCGGTAAAACTCTCGGATGACGCGAGTGATTTCGTACTGCTGAGTGAGGCGGTTCCGGATGCAATTCTGGAAATACGGTACTATTCAACCTACAATTTTGTAGGAACAAGAATTGACGGTTATGAGGAGCCGGTGGCTCTGTTGACCAAAGAGGCTGCTGACGCACTAAGAAAAGTAAGCGATGAATTAATCAAAAAAGGCTACCGTCTGAAAATTTTTGATGCCTACCGTCCGCAGATGGCTGTTAATCATTTCATGAGATGGGCTTTGGACAAGAATGATGTGGCAATGAAGCAGTATTTCTATCCGGAACTGAAGAAGGATGTGCTGTTTCCGCAGGGTTATATTGCTGAACATTCAGGCCACAGCCGCGGCAGTACGCTCGATCTGACTCTTTTTGATATGAAAACAGAAAGAGAGGTGGACATGGGCGGAACATTCGACTATTTCGGAAAGCTCAGTCACCCTTCATATAAAAATATTACCAAACAGCAGTATGACAACCGTATGCTCCTGCGGGAGGCAATGCTCAATAACGGTTTTAAACCCCTGGCGGAGGAGTGGTGGCATTTCACTCTGAAGAATGAGCCGTACCCTGATACATATTTCACTTTCCCTGTATCGGTTAAATCGATACACGGTGACGGATGCGGGGTTAAATAACACGCTGACAGCTTCTTTCAGACATAAAACCGGCCTTCCGCAGGTGGACGGCCGGTTTTTACATTTCACTGTCTGAATGCGGTCGGTTTTAATCAGATGTTTTGCTGTTCAATAGTTGTGAATTACGGCAAATTTAAATAATTGAACGCTGATAAATGTATGCATTATTAATCAAAATTGTATATACTTGATTTGTTCAGTGTTTATATATACGGGCTGGCTGAACGGCCCCTTAATATGATTTGTTTTATTTAATTTAGGAATCGCAAATGTCAATATTTAGTATGAATAGAGGTGGCGGAAATGCACCGAAAGGTGGCGGTACCGTAAGATCTACTTCACAGGTTCATATTCTGAATGCCATATCCAATGAAGGTGATCCAAGTCTTCTGATTTGGAAGTCTCCGGTAATGGATTTCAACACGAACTCTGTTCTGATTGTAAATCCAGGTGAAGCAGCTGTATTTATCAAGAACGGTCAGATTGTTCAGGAATTCGAGAACGGCCGTTATGAATTAAAAACTGAAAACTATCCGTTCCTCAGTAATCTGAGAAATCTGCTGAGCGGCGGTCAGTCTGTATACACCTCCGAGATCTATTTTGTTAGAAAAGCACTCAGCAATGAAATTCTCTGGGGTACAGATTCTCCGATCCAGCTTCGTGACCCGGTACAGAGACTGCAGACCTCACTGAGAGGAAGAGGTTCATACAAGGTAACTGTTGACAATGCAGGCCTTTTCATTACCAAACTGAGCGGTAATGTAAGAGGATTTTCTCCTGAAGATCTCGATCATTATTTCTATTCACAGTTCCAGCAGAAGATCAAGTCTGCAATTGCAACTGCACTTAAGAATTCCAATGAAGAAATTCTCGGTGTATGTTCACGTCTTGATGAATTTGCAGAGGAACTTACCCCATCTATCGCCCAGGTGCTTGGCGAATACGGTCTGAGACTGCAGACATTCAATATCCATGCCCTCGACATTCCGGAAGACGATCCAAACCGTCAGAAACTCGAAGATGCATATGTTCGTTCAAGAGAATTGGATATTCTTGGTGATAACTACCGCCTGGTTAAAGGTATGGAAATCATGAAGGATGTTGCCAACAACCAGAGCAGCGGCGGCCTTGCCGGTGCTGGTGTCGGTCTCGGAATGGGCGTTGCAGCCGGCGGTGTAATGGGTGAAATGGCCAGAGGAATTTTCGGCGGTGCAGCACCACAGCAGGCAGCTCCTAATATGCAGGCCGCAGGTGTAGCTGGTGCCGCAGCCGGAGCAGCTGCTGCAGGAGCAGCCGCAGGCGCCGCAGCAGCGGGGGCGGCAGCCGAGGATCCGTTCGAAAAACTTGCCAAACTCAAGAAGATGCTTGATGCAGGTTTGATTGAGCAGGATGAATACAATGCTGCCAAGAAGAATATTCTTGCCAATATGTAGCATGCCGGTGTCAGATTGTTTTAAAGGAATAAGGTGAGCAGAATATGAATTCAAAGTCATTAGCAACACTGTTGAAACTGGTATTTCCAATAACCTTCAACGTTATTTTTCTGTTGATTCTGATTTTTACCAGTGTGCACGCGGCTGCCTGGTGGTCGTGGTTTTTTGTCAACCTGTCCTATGCAGCAATGATTCTGCTGCCGTATCTGAAGCCTAAGGAGAAGAATACTGAAGCCGCCAATTATATGGTTTATCTGATAACCGCCGGTGGTTTTGTAATTATTTTCCTGATCGGTTTCCTGATTATGGCTATCAATCCGGAGTCTTGGGGTGTATCTACTTTCGTAGTAATGTTTGTCCTGACTATGCTTGAAGCTGCCTGTGTCCTCGTATACATGCTGATCAACAGCAGATCCGCCGGTATGGCTCATCAGCAGCTTGATGACAGCAACAGTCTGAGATCTATTGTTATTGATCTTAAAAGTGTGGAGTATCTGTTCAAGGATGCCGCTGAGAGAAAAAATCTCCAGCAGCTTATTGATCTCATCAACAGCAGCCCGATGGCTTCGAGAGATGATGTCAGAAACCTTGAGGATGAAGTCCGCAGTACCGTTGCCGATATCATCAGCCAGATCAAAGCCGGAGAGCAGTCTGACTACAATGCCATGTTTGAAGCTGCACAACAGGCCATGCTGAACAGAAACAATAAATTAAAATCTTTGGGATAATAAAAATGAGTACTAATCAAGAGTATTTAAAAGAATTAAAATGTTCCGGTTGCGGACAGAGTATCACTAATTTTGACAAAAATTCCGATACTGTTGTTTGTCCGTTCTGTAAAAAAGAGTTCCTTAATCCGTTCAAGCAGCAACTGCAGAATGCCGCTGCCGGCGGTGCTGTAACCTCTGGTAACAGCAATGAACCTAACCTGATCTATCCGTTCCAGACCAATGTGGAGGATTTCAGTGATCAGATTATTACCAACCTGATTACAACCAATGATGTTCCGCTGGATATTTTCCAGCAGCTGTCATTCGACCGCATTGAAAGACTTTATGTTCCTTATTTTTCCTACCAGGGAAGCTATTACAGCTCATGGAACTGCGAAGTTCCACGCAAGGTAGGTTCAGGTCAGGATCAGAGAACCGAATACTATCCGCACAGCGGTTTTACCAACGGTAACTTCAGAGTACTGTGCCCGGCCTGGGCCAATACCCCCGGTTCAGATGAAAACTCACTTCCGTCAGAACTGACCAGATTCATCGAAAATGACGATGTAATGAAAGAATTCAAGGAAATCAACGGTTCCCTCTTTGAATCCTCCATGGTTCAGGATTCATCAAACCCTGATGATCCTAAATTCAGAGTAATGAAGATCAACAAGGATGCCCGTTCAACCTGGAACAATGAGGGTCAGAGGGTTGTTGAACGCATTGCTGAAAACAAGGCCGGAGATCAGGCTCCTAGCGGTAAACGCAATCTGAGATGTTCAACCAGTGTTGAACTTGATCAGAGCTACCGCGACAGAAGCGAATCCGTGCTGGTTCCTTTCTGGTATACCCAGTATTCATACGGCGATCAGCAGTTCTTCTTCGTTTCTTCAGGTGTTAACAAGAATCTTAAGGACTGGACACATCCTATCGATGATGCTATGCACAAGAGAGGTAACCTGTTCATGTTCGGTATGATCGCTCTGGTTATTATTGCTCTTGTTCTCGGATTTACCGCCGGATGGGTTTATACAATCATCCCTGCAGTTATCGGTGTAGTTGCTGCTGTGATTAACGGTCGCATCAATTCCGGCAACAAGGCTCAGCGTATTGCCGCAGCAAGAGCTGTATTCGGAGATCTGGAGATCCTGAACAAGCTTTAATTCAATGTCTGCCGGCTCCCGCCGGAACTGACAGTAACGCATTCTGAAAGTGTAGATACGGTTTCAGGATGCGTTTTTCATTTATACATTTTCAATTTTTCTCTTAACTGATTTATACATTTGTCTGTGACGTATCTCGCAAAATATCCACATGAATCGGGATCTTTGGTATAATTAACCAGCTTTTTTTGAATACCTCTCACTGATAACCGCGGGCATGCCCGTGCGGGTGTCTGCGGACAGCCTGGATCTTTATGCGTGGGAATTTTTTATTTAATTGATAAAGGGAGGCAGTGGTGATCCTCCTGCGGGCTGCCGCGGGTTTCCTCGCCACAGACATTATGAATAATTATTTTGCTACCTGCCCGAAGGGCATAGAACCTCTGCTGGTGGATGAACTTGGCGCAATCGGCGCCTCCGATGTCAGATCTACCGTGTCAGGAGTTTATTTCAAAGGTGATCTGTCTGTTGGTTACCGTGCCGCCCTGTGGACCCGTTTTGCATCCAGAGTTCTGATTAATATTGCTGAATTCGGTGCTTCCGATGATTTTGAACTGTATCTCGGGGTCAACAATATCTCCTGGGAGAAGTATTTCGATCCTTCAAGTACCATAGCCGTGGATTTCTCCGGTGTTTCTGAATCGATTAAAAACACTCTTTACGGAGCCCAGAAAATTAAAGACGCGATCGTGGACCGTTTCAGTAAGAGATTCGGGGAGCGTCCGAATGTTGACAAGGATAACCCGGATGTGCGTATAGTTGCCCATCTGAACAAAAGACAGAAGGTTTCCATCAATTTTGACATTACCGGTGTTTCACTTCACCGCAGATCATACCGTTCCAATGCCGGTGCAGCTCCGCTTAAGGAAAATCTTGCAGCTGCTATTGTGGCAAGAGCCAGACCTGAAGGTACCGTGGTGGATCCGATGTGCGGCTCGGGCACGATACTGATTGAAGCCGCCATGAAACTCACTGATACAGCTCCGGGACTTCTGCGTGAAAATATCGGTTTTGCCAATCTGAAAATTCATGATCCGCAGCTGTGGAAAAGTATTCTTCTCGATGCCAAGGCAAGAAGCGCTAAAGGTCGTGAACAGCTTCAGCAGCGGGGAGTGAAACTGTACGGTTTCGATCAGGATCAGAGGGTTATAGAAATCGCCAGAACCAACGCTGAAAATGCAGGCTTTGCAGATCTGATTGAATTTGACTGTGTGGCCCTGAAGGATCTTAAAAAACCTGAAGGAGCAGGTGCTTGCAGTATTATCACCAATCCACCTTACGGTGAACGTCTCGGCAACTTTACCGAACTGCTGGATCTTTATTCTCTGCTCGGTGCCAAATTCAGACAGGAGTTTCCGGGGTCCACCGCCACGGTTATTTCATCCTCAGCAGATCTGTTAAGCTGTATCAGACTGAGAGCTGATAAAACCTACAAGCTGTTTAACGGTGCTCTGGAATGTCTGCTTAAAAACTATGTGATTTCTGAACGCAGGGATGAGGAGCAGAGTGCTTCAGCTGTAAAAGAGACAGTTCTGAGCAGCGGTGCGCAGGAGTTTGCCAACCGCCTTAAAAAGAATCTCAAAAATCTTAAAAAATGGATTGAATCGGAATCACTTGAGGCATATCGCATCTATGATGCCGATCTTCCGAACTACAATGCGGCCATTGACGTATATGCAGGGTATGCGGTGGTTCAGGAATACGCACCTCCTAAAACTGTATCACCGAAAACCGCTCATGAAAGACTGCTTGATATTATGCAGGTTACCCGCAGCGTTCTTGATATTCCGGGTGACAGGGTGATTGTAAAACGCCGCGAAAAACAAAAAGGTGATGAGCAGTACCGCAAACTTGATGATCTCAACCATACCGTCACTGTCCATGAGTACGGAGCAAAATATATTGTAAATCTGTACGACTATCTAGATACCGGCATGTTCTGCGATCACCGCCTGGTGCGCAAGTATATCCGGATGAACAGTCGTGATCGGGATTTTCTCAATCTGTTTGCCTATACCGGCACTGCAACCGTCCAGGCTGCTCTCGGCGGCGCAAGAACCACCACCACAGTGGATATGAGCAGAACCTATCTGAACTGGGCCAAGGAGAATCTTCGCATCAATAATTTTACCGATCGCAGAAAATACCTGTTTGAACAGGCTGACTGCCTTAAATGGATCAGTGAGTGTACTTCGCAGTTTGATCTGATTTTTGTCGATCCTCCTACATTTTCCAACTCCAAGAGAATGGATACCACATTTGATGTAGAGCGCGACCATGTGCAGTTGCTTTCTTCGCTGAAGGAACTGCTGCGTCCCGGTGGAAGTATTATTTTCTCCAACAACCGGAAGAATTTCCGTTTTGACTACGATAAGATCGGAGAACTCGGTTTTACCGTCAGAGATCTTAGTGCCGAAACATTGTCGAAGGATTATGTCAAGGCAAAGGCTCTGCATAACTGCTGGCTGCTGACACTTTAATGCGGAGAACTGTGCCATGAGTATATTGTCAATGGATTCAGCATGCCTCTCATATTCTGATCTGCCTTTGCTTGATCATGCGGATTTCAGTATCGAGGCTGGAGAAAGAGTTTGTATTGTTGGACGTAACGGTGTAGGTAAGTCGACCCTGCTCAAGATTTTCAATCGTGAGACGTCAATAGATGAAGGATCCCTGGTGTTTCAGCAGGATCTCAATGTCTGCAGACTTGAACAGGATCCTCCTCATTTCTCCAGGGATCAGACCATTATGGAATATCTGATCTCCTGCCATTTTGCAAGACTTCCTGACGGAGGACACGAGGATCATTACGAGGTTGAAAACCGGATCAGGGTTCTGCTCGGAAAGATGGATCTCGATCCGGATAAGCCTCTCAACGGCCTTTCCGGTGGTCTGCTGCGCCGCGTTGCCCTTGCCGATGCCCTGTCATCACAGCCCGATCTGCTGCTGCTTGATGAACCGACCAATCATCTTGATATCGATGCAATCCTGTGGCTTCAGAACTTTATCAGCTCCTACCGCGGCAGTGTTATTTTTATCAGTCATGACCGTGAATTCATCGACAGGGTGGCCACCAGAATAGTGGAGCTTGACCGCGGCAGGATCTACTCCTATCCGGGAAGTTACAGCCAGTATGTCAAAAACCGTGACTATCAGCTGGAACTTGAGGAAAAGCGCAATCAGGCTTTTGACCGCAAACTGTCCCAGGAGGAGGTGTGGATCCGTCAGGGGATCAAAGCCCGCCGCACCAGAAACGAGGGCAGGGTAAGAGATCTGATCAAAATGCGTGAAGAGCGGCGCAACCGCAGATCCCGCAAGGGTAATGTGTCCATGCAGCTTTCGGAGGGGATCAGATCCGGCGATCTGGTTTTTGTCGGTGAGAATATTTCCTTCAGTTACGGCTCGAAGGTGATCATTGACAACTTCAGCTGTCAGGTTATGAGAGGTGACAAGATTGCTCTCATCGGCGGTAACGGATGCGGAAAATCAACTCTGCTCAAACTTCTTCTCGGTCAGCTGGAACCTGCCGGAGGAACGGTTAAAACCGGAGCCAATGTTGAAATTGCCTATTTTGATCAGTACCGTGAACAGCTTGACGGTGAAAAAACCGTAATTGACAACCTTACCAACGGCAGAACCGAGGTTGAGGTGAACGGCCACCGCAAACATGTAATCGGTTATCTGCAGGATTTTCTGTTTGAACCCCGTCGTGCCATGGTTCCGGTGAAAGCTCTCTCCGGCGGTGAAAAGAACCGTCTGCTGCTGGCAAAACTGTTCCTTAAGAAATTCAATGTACTGGTTATGGATGAACCTACCAACGATCTCGATATTGAAACTCTTGAACTGCTTGAGGAACTGCTGACCGGCTATAAGGGAACCCTGCTGCTGGTAAGTCATGACCGTTCCTTTGTCAATAACATCGTTACCGAGATCTGGCACTTCAGAGAAGGCGGTCGCATTGATCAGATTGTCGGCGGTTATGATGAACTGCTAAGACTGACTGAACTGGAACAGCAGAAGGAACTGGGCAAAAAAAGTACCGCTGCGCAGGAAACAAAAAAATACGTAAAACCTGTGAAGGAAAAAACTAAATTAAGTTATAATGAGCAGCGGGAACTGACCACCCTGCCGCAGGAAATTGAAAATCTGGAGCTGCAGATTGAAGAACTGCAGAAAACCGTATCTGAACCTGCCTTCTACTCCCGTCCTGAGGAGCAGATCAAGGAAACTCTAAAGAATTTAGATGCTCTGTCCGCTGATTTACAGAAAAAGTATGATCGCTGGACCGAACTGGAAGATTTACAGAACAAATTAAGAGGAAAAAATTGAAAAAATTAAAGTTGACTCTGATCGCATCAGCACTGACCATGGCTTATTCTTCTGCAATGGCGGCTGATCAGCCATTCTTTACCATTACCGAAATTTCAGACAATGATAATGAATACGGTTACAAACTGGCAGCGAAGGCGGATGTTTATTCAAATATAGTGCAGAAGTATGACTGGTGGTCCTACTTTGATTCTCTTCCAACTGAAATCAGTCTCGGTGACTATCATACCTATCTAATAGGGTGCATATATGACAGTGCTGTATGCAACAGCTACTATGATTCAGATATTGTTGATGACGGTAAAACACATAGCTTCTTTAAGGCTCTTCATGAGAATACCTCCTATATGTCTTCAAAACTCAGCTACGGTGAAGAACTTGACATGTTCCAGGGTATAAGAACCAATCTAGGAACCGACGGAACAACTATGATAACCGGATGGGTTGAAAATCAGAGCCGTACTTTTGATACCGGCGTCCGTTATCCTGTGGTATGGAGTTCCGGAAGTCAGGTTTATCTTGAAGGCAATATGAAGGGGTTCGGAACTGCTTCGTCATCCCTGCAGACCAGCGACGGATTCTTCCTGATCGGCGGTGCAAAGAGCAATACCAATTTTACCGATACCGGATATTTCTACTAC
>ONPL01000106.1 GCA_900319705.1 uncultured Pseudomonadota bacterium
TTTTAGTACTCCTTGTGAAACGTGATTTGCTTCACAGTTTTTATAATACGGATTTTTAAAATATGCACAACAAAAAGTGTAAAAAAAGATAACAAAAAACGCTTAATAGAATAAAATATATACAATATGTATATAAAACATACTGATATAAATAATAAATTTGATATATATCACATAATTTTTATGCTTTTCTAGTTAGTAAAAAAATTGAACCGCGGAAGCTGTTAAGCAAATTGCAATGCAGAAAACGGTCAATTCAGGAAAGGGAAAGAATCCTCCGCTGTGGAATGTCTTACAGCGGGAAGCCCGAAGACGAACCGAAAGATTATCTGTGCCGGATAGATCCGAACTGTTAGGAAGACAGTTTCATCCCTTGACAGTCCGGTGACTTCACCGCATCGGCATTGCCGCAAGGCAACAAAAGATCCGAATTACAAGAGACTTCACAAACAGACTGTATGATCCGAATTATAATTTCAGTATGTGGCGGTGCGGCCGTAATCCGGCAGAGCCGATCCTGTGCTTTTTATATTTCGGACGGTGTAATTTAGAATGATTCCAAAAGCCCTGAGTGACGAAAAATCCGGTGAATACCAGGTTGTTCTTTTTGAGAAAACAAATATTCAGTTTCTTGATTTCGATCTGAATATCAGCGCGGAAACCTTCAGTTCCGGAAATTTATATACGGTGGTGTCGTATACAGATCCGAAAGATCAGTCGGAAAAGTTCACCCGGCATCTGGTCAGGAAGGAGAAGGAGGGATACCGGGATCTTTTTTCGGACGGCATGCTCGGCAATATTAATGCAAAGAGTTACCAGTATGAAGAATCTCTGGATATTTTCAGTGACAGGTGGTTTCCTCTGCCGGTGCTGAAAAAAAACGGCGTGGGCAGCTTTTTCCAGCAGCCCCTGTACTGGGCCAGGGGATATGGTGGCTCTTGATACCAGCATCAGCGAGGATGTGGCGGAGAACCGCCTGCTCACCAGGGAGGATCTGTGCAACGGCGAGGTATACGGACTGTGCAACCGCTACCGCGATCTTGAAAAGTTTATTACCGATGTAAAGATTAACGGCTGGCTCAAGGAACTGTACAGTGAATATCAGAAGCGTAGCGGAAACTTCAGGGATGACAGCAGGATCCGCAGTGACAGCCGCGAATACCTGTCCTATCTTGCCCACTATATTAATCTTATTACACTGATAAACGACCGTGATGTCACCCTGTTTCCCCAGATCAAGGTTAAGCCGAATACCGATCAGCTGCGCAGCAGTGCCATTCCGGTTCAGCTGATCCTTGATATCGGTAATTCACGCACCTGCGGGGTGCTGGTTGAAAACGGCAATCTTGCCGACAAGAGTTTTCTTAATATCCGCAATCTGACCAGACCGGTCTATGTCTATGATGAGCCGTTCCCGAGTTCTGTGGAGTTTGCTGAAACCTCCATGGTGGATCTTCCGGCGCTGGAAAAAAATTTTGATTCAAGCCTGTTTCTCTGGACTTCGATGGTCCGCACGGGATTCGAGGCCGAGGCGCTCTCCTGCGCCAAATGCGGCAATGAGGGCAACACCGGGCTGTCCAGTCCGAAGCGCTATCTGTGGGACGATCAGAAGGCTGCCACGGAATGGAAGATCAACCGCTCCCTCAGACAGTTTGATCCGCTGCACCGGACTACGGAGAATCTTGCCACCATTGCTCCGGTGATTTCACTGGTCAACGATCGCTTTGAGGCTGTTTTCGGCAAGGTCCTGTTTGACGATCCGGCCCATGAATCCATGCCGTCCTTCACCCCGAGAGGATCGCGCCGTTCAATGATGACCATGCTGATTATAGAAATCCTTTCCCAGACGGTTTCGCAGATCAACAGTTTCGCCCACCGCAGGATCAAGAGTCACACCGATCAGTACCGCTATCTTGAATCCATTATTCTGACCGTTCCTCCGGCCATGCCGAAGCAGGAGATCAAAATATTCAGGGACTGTGTATATCAGGCTATCGGGATCCTCTGGAAGGCCATGAAATGGGATCTGTCAGCCGATGAAAACAACACAGTACGGCAGATCCTCGAAGATCCTTCCCGCAACACCCTATGGCCGGTGATCCCGGAGGTCAGGGTGGACTGGGATGAGGCAATGTGCGGTCAGATCTGCTATCTTTACAATGAAATCGCCAAGAACTACCGGGGCAGTCTGTCAGCTTTCTTTGACGCATTCTCGGCCAGAAAGTGGAATGTCAGAAACGATCGCTGCGTCTGCGTTGCCACGGTTGATATCGGAGGCGGAACCACCGATCTGGTGATCAACCGCTATACTGCCGAATCCGAGCGCAATGACACCTTCCTGCCGGAGCAGCTCTTCAGGGAAAGTTTCAAGGTGGCCGGGGATGATATTCTGCTGCAGATCATCAGAATGTACATCATTCCCGCTATTGCAGACTATGCGGTATCTCTCGGCGCACAGCGCCAGGCGGTTACCGATCTGCTCAAGGAGAAACTGGGCGGAAGCACCTCCGAGGATGTAACCGAACGATCACTCAAGCGCCAGTTCACCCACCGGATCCTCTATCCGCTGGCCATTGAATATCTGTCCCGCTATGAGAACTACGATCCGATGAACAGCCGCGGGGATGAAGATCCGGTTCTGTTCCGGGAAATTATTGAACAGCAGGAGCGAAGGATCGCCGTAAGTGTGCCGGCTGAGGTCTACCGCTATATTGAGCAGGATCTCAACGCACTGCCCGGGGTGGAAAATTTCAGGGTGGCGGATGTACCTGTAACCTTCAGACTGGATGAATTAAACAGCAGTTTTGCCACCGGAACCAGACTGGATATCTGTGAAAAGGTTTTCAGCTGCATTTCCGAGGTCATCAACAGCTATGTGTGCGATGTGGTGATCATTACCGGCAGACCGGCGCGGCTTCCGGGGGTGGAGATCTTCTTCAGAAACCATCTGCGCATTCCGAAAGATCGGATCATCTCCTTCAACAACTATCATTTTGACAGCTGGTATCCGTACACCGACGCTAACGGCTGCTCCCGTGATCCTAAAACTTCAGCGGCGGTTGGGGCTGCACTGTGCAACCTGGTCTGCCGGGGTAAACTGCCGAATTTCTATCTGAAGGTGGAAACACTGAAGATCAAGTCCAGCATCAGATATCTGGGCCGGCTTGATACCGCCGGTGAACATCTCCTCAATGAGAAACTGTTCTACCGTGAACCGCTTAATCTTGACGATCCGAAATTCAGACTGCCTGACAGTGTGGAAATACCGATCCCTCCGGGAAGCATGACGGTGGGCTACCGCCAGCTCGGTATAGAAAGATGGCCGGCCTATCCGCTTTATCAGCTTACCATCGATCAGCGGGTCTGCAACTGGCTTAACGCCCATGCCAACTATGCGCTGTCGGTGGTACTGGCGAGAACGGAAAATGAGGATCAGGAGGACAGCAGAAAAATTTATTCCGATGACGGGATCTGTATCGCCAGAGTCAAAGGCAGAGCCGTAAACGGTGAATACCGCGGTGAACAGCCGGAGGAGGCGCTCGGGATCAGCGAACTTTCGGATGTGGTGAAACTGCGACTGTGCACCATGCCGAATCCGTCTCTCGGGGAGATTGTGTACTGGCTTGACAGCGGGAGTGTAATGCTAAATGTATAATTCAATTGCAGATTTGGAACGCGCCTGGTCGGCGGTGGTTGAAAACACCCGTGAGGCTCTGAACTGGCTCGACAGAAACCGTAACAGCCGGTATCTTGAAAATGAATACGACAGCTGCTGCGCCGGCCTGGCGGAACAGCTTGAATATGCCGCAAGAATGAAGGACAACTGCAGCAAAACCAACAGTGTCGGGATCTTCGGTGAATCCCAGGCGGGCAAGTCCTTTCTGGTATCTACGCTAATTTCCGACCGCAGCGGCGGAAGTCCGATCCGCACCGGTGGTAAAACCCTGGATTTTCTGCGGGACATCAACCCCCAGGGAAGCGGCAAGGAATCCACCGGCGTGGTGACCAGATTCTCCTCCCGCTGCGGTAACAGCGCTGAGCCGGGATTTGAACTGGTGCTGCTGCGGGAGCTGGAGATTGCCAAAATTCTGATCAACTCCTACTACAATGATCTGCGGGATGCCAAGGCCAGTCTTATTTCCCGCAGTGACGTGAATGAACTGGTAAAACAGATCCGGCAGTCTGTCCCAGCAGGTGAGCGCAGTTCCTCGATTTCCGTCTATGACGTGGTTTCACTCAGACAGTATGTGGAGAAAAAATATCCGTTCCTGCGGGACAGTGTGTTAAGTGACGGCTACTGGCAGGAGGCGATGAACACTGTAAGGTGCCTTCCTCTTGAAAAACGTGCGGAATATTTCTCCTGTCTGTGGAACCGCAACCGGATCTTCACCGGTCTGTACACTGCGCTGGCGCGGGAACTTGGTAATCTGGGCTGTCCGGAAAGAGTCAGGGTGGGGGTATCCGCCGTGGCACCGTCGGCAGACGGCGGTTCCGGCAGTGCCTCGATTATTAATGTGGACGCCCTGAACGGACTTTCGGTTGAACCTGATACCAGTGGACCGCGGGTGGAGGTTCACTGCGGCGGGAAAAAATTCAGTGCCGCCTTAAGCTCCATTACCGCTCTTACGGCTGAACTGGTTATACCGATTGATGCCGCGGACGGCGGTTTCGGTGTCATCGACCGGCTTGATGTGCTTGATTTTCCGGGCTACCGTGGACGGCTGAATCTGCTGCCGCGGGATCTTGATGAAAGTGACGGCAGTATGGTCAAGGAGCTTTACCTGCGCGGCAAGGTCTCCTATCTGTTTGAACGCTATACCGATCTGTTCGAGATGAACTGTCTGGTGGTATGCACCTCCTCCCAGAGTCAGATCAACAGTGTCGGTATGCCTGAAGTGGTTTCTGAATGGATCCGCAACACCCAGGGCGAGGATCCGGCGGTACGCTCCTCAGACCGGAACGGACTGTTCTGGGCGATTACCCAGTTTGATAAAAAAATCGAGGATTACATCAACAATCCGAATATGAATTTCGGTGAAAACGGACTGCTGCAGCAGACCGTGCTGGAGAAATTCGGCAACTGCAGATGGCTGCAGAACTGGAGTGACGGCATTCCGTTCCGTAATGTCTACCTGGTGCGCAAACCGGGGATCAGAACCTCGGCGGTGTTTTCAACCGAGGCTCAGAATGAAACCGGGATTATCCCTGCAGTTCAGCCGTTCCTGGAAAAAATGAAGAAAGGTTTTGTTTCAGATCCGGTGGTGCAGCGGTATGTATCCGAACCGTCTGCAGTCTGGGATGAAATGCTCAGACTCAATGACGGCGGACTAAAGAATCTCAGCCGTAGGATTGCACAGTTTCCGTCGGAGCAGAAACGTATCGAGTTTATGAATGTGCAGCTCGGCAGGGTGGTGGAAAATATTCTGACCAGACTGGAATATCTCTATACCGATGAAGATCCGGCGGAGATCAGAAAACAGAAGGGCAGGGTGCTCAAGTCTCTGCTGGATCTGCTCAAAAACCGGCCGAATTCAGGATTTGTCTCCCAGTTCGGTTATTTTCTAAGTTTCCTCAATCTGCCGCCGCACCGGATGTACAGTCTGGTTGAATTCTCCGAACCAGCGGCCGGTTCAGACACTGAGGCTTCCGGCGCAGGGGCGTCGGAGCCGGATGACGGAGGTGATTTCTTCGACAATCTGGATGAACTTACCGGTGAACTTGACGGTCTTTCTGCCACATCTCCGGCCGAACACGGATCCTGCGGGCGCTATATCTACAGCCGCTGGTGCGAGTATGTCAGATCTCTTGCGGAAAACCGTAGACTGCTGGGGTATTTCGGCATAACCCAGGCTCAGTTCACCGCCATTGCCAATGAACTGCTTGACTGCTCAAGAAAGGTTACCCCGTCCCTGGGGGAGGTGCTTGAAAAAGCGGTTGACGGGATTATCAAGAAGGAAAACCGCCGTGATGCCGCGGTTATTCCGGTAAGCAGCTGCTCTTCGCGGATAATTTCGGAATTTGTGTCCACCTTCGGAGGCCGTATTTCAGATCTGCAGAATTCCAATCTTGATGCCGGAGGTCTGCCGGTTCTGTCGGAACAGCCACGGGATCAGAAATTTGAATTTGTAAAAAAATGGATGACTGAACTGTTCCAGTTCGCCAGGGATAATCTGCAGGCGGAACTCAAGTTCGAGCCGGAGCAGAATGAAAAACTGGGTGAAATTCTGCAGCGTTACCGGGATCTTGTGCCGCAGAGCGGAGACTGAGGCGGAACCTTAACAGGAAGGGATGGAACATCCCGCCGGAGTTACCGCTGTGTTTCTCCGGTTTCTCCCGAACCTTCATTCTCATCTGAGAACATGCTGTCGTCCCACAGTTCGATCTGCTTCTCGATGAACAGGGCGCGGTAGAGACCTTCAGGAAGAAGGTTCTGCAGCATTTCGTGATCGTATTTGAGAAGATAGATGACAAACCCTCCGGTCAGCAGTATCACGGCCAGCACGGTAAGAAGTGCTCTGCGGGCCCTGACAAATGCGGCAGCTTTTTTCAGCAGCGGTGAAGCTGCGCTGTCATTCGCAGCAGGCTTTTTCTGCTCCGGTCTGCAGTCTTTGCGGTACATGTTGGTTCCGTAGCGTTTGAAGATCGGAATGATGAATGATTTGAGCAGACTTCCCTCGATTTTCTGACTGATGATTTTCCGGTTTTTCTGCTCCTCTTTCTGTATGTAGTCGCTGTAGAGATCCGGTTTGGCCTCTGCCTGATCATCTTTTGGGGCAGCGGTTCCGCCCTCTTCGCCGTCTATCTGAAAATATTCCGGACTTACTGCAGTATCCTTTGTCAGATTTTCTATCAGAACATTGAATTTCCCGGTAAGCACCCTTAATTCGGCAGCGGTAAGAGATGAACCTGATTTTATGATCAGATCTCTTAGTGAATTGACCAGCCGGCGGGCGTCGGAACGTTCCGGATTTATGGAGGAGCGGTGCTCTGAAAACTCCGACATCATCATCATCAGACTGCCGTACAGCTGTCCGCTTGCGGCGGTGCCGCTTTTAAACTGTTTTTCGATATTTTCCAACTGGTTGAATAGGATCTGGATCATCTGTGAAAATTCCGGAAACTCCCCTGAATGATTTGAGACTGGCGGAAAAAGCCCTGCTGATTGAGTAAATGTGCGGACGTCCGCCTGACTGTTCATTTGCTTTGACAGTCAAGTCTCTACTTTATGAGAGTATAACATAAAGGAGCCTGAACAGTGTGTTTTTTGCGGTCTGTCAGTTTTGGGGGAAAGATGAGAAATATTTTTGAGAGCCATGTTTTCGGCCAAAATAAGATTGATCTCTGATGTAAATGCAGGAATAAACTTTGGAAGAAGATTATTGAAAGATTGTATTCTTGATAACAATGAGGATAAAGACTGGAGATAGATTTGGAGAGTCCCGGGGGAAAAGCTAATTAGTACCTTTATTTACAGTGACATGTCACTGTAAATGTCACTGTAAAACTTCTGTAATGTCACTGTAAAAATAATTAGCGGCCATTGAAAGCAACCTCCGATAGGTTGATTTATTGCCGATTTAAAACGATCAGAAAACTTTTGCGGCTCTCATTTCACTGCACGAACTGCACTTTCAGATGTACCTTATGTAAATTGTTGAAATGCCGTATGTGTTATGAAGAAGAGTGAATATGTATACGATTCACGTGTATTTGCAGAACCGATTTAATCTTGTCAGGTACCGAGTTTCCGGATGGTTGTGTTATGCTTACCGGTTTTTATGGTTTAAAGAAAGGCTGCCCTTACATACAATGACAACCTTGATTATATCCTTGGTGCGACTGCGTTATCGTAATTTTTTATACCTTTTGGTTGCGTAACATAGGATCAAAAGATGCTCCTGATTTATGGTGGAGCGGTGCTCTGAAAACTCTGACTGCATCATCAGCAGACTTCCGTACAGCTGTCCGCTTCCACCGGTGCCGCTTCAAGTAAACGCTCCATAATGACCTAAAACTGTACTTATGATTATAGTAAAAACAGCCCCAGGACGGGCGTTGGTTCTTTAAAAATTTATGTTGATATACATCACATAATGCATAACAAATATTTTTTTTGAACAGACCTCGAGAATCGATCCAAAACCCATCTAT
>ONPL01000021.1 GCA_900319705.1 uncultured Pseudomonadota bacterium
GGTGTTATGACTAGAAAGGTTTGCTGTATAGATATTCTTTCCGTTAAAAATTTCCTCATATCTGTCTTTGTATGAGATGTCGTAGAAGCATTTCAGCATTTGAACAAAGGTACTTTTACCGAATCTTCTCGGACGCAACAGAACCGGATAGCGAGGAGTGTTCTTTCTTTCCAGTTCTTGAATAACAGCGCTTTTATCTGCAAAGGCAAATCCAAGTTCACGGAATGATTCGTATGCAACCTCACCATACGGAGTACATAACAGTTCAACCTTATCTTCGCTCATAATAAATCCTTAATCCATTTTTCATATATCATTGCGATACACTGCAAAGGCAATTTGATATTTTCTTTTGTCAGTGCACACATGATTTAAATCTCTTACTGTCAGATATTATAGGCATTTGTCTGAAATATCTACATGAACAGTCGTATTGTGGTATACAGATGTTCAATATTTACTTTAATCATTCTATGTTGTTAGTTTTCAATATTTTCTTTTGGTACTTAATTAATTGACAGAATCAGTGTTTATTAAGATGATTGGTTTCTTGTACGTCGAAAACGTAGTTTTTCTGTCATGGGGAAAACAGAATGATTCTGAAAACCCTTGAAATCAAAGGGTTTTCAGAGTTTGATACTTTTGGGGGCATGCTTGTACACAGAGATTTTGGCTGTATGTGAAAACATATCAAGGCTGATGGATACAGCATAGTTGTGTCTACTGTTTTGCTGTTTCAGGCTGGTTTGTAGATAGTATCTATTACTACTGACAAGTAAATATCCTCAGATCTATCTATAATGAACGATCTGGCTGTTTTAAATGAGCCAAAATAATTACGGGATGTGCCGATGAGATCAAAAAGCCCCTGCCGGAAGCAGGGGCAAAATATTATTACTTAGAGTTTTGTACTGAAATCAGGATTAGTGATTCATGATCCAGTGAGTTAAGTCTAATACCTTGTTAGAGTAACCGATTTCGTTATCGTACCAAGAAACTAACTTAACGAAAGTATCGGTTAATGACAGACCAGCAGCCTTATCGAAGATAGAGGTGTTGGTGTTACCGATAAAGTCTGAAGAAACTACTGCATCTTCAGTGTAAGCTAAAATACCCTTTAATTCGCCTTCAGAAGCTGCCTTGATAGTAGCGCAGATGTCTTCATAAGAAGCTGGCTTTTCCAGGTTGCAGGTTAAGTCAACTACAGAAACATCTGGAGTAGGAACACGGATAGAAATACCGGTTAATTTGCCGTTTAATGCTGGGATAACTTTACCTACAGCTTTAGCAGCACCAGTAGTAGAAGGGATGATGTTCTGAGCAGCACCACGACCACCTCTCCAGTCTTTAGATGAAGGACCATCAACAGTCTTCTGGGTAGCGGTGTAAGAGTGAACAGTGGTCATCAGACCGTCTTTGATACCGTACTTGTCGTTGATAACTTTAGCTAATGGAGCTAAGCAGTTTGTTGTGCAAGAAGCGTTAGAAACGATATCCTGACCAGCGTAGGTTTCGTTGTTAACACCCATTACGAACATTGGGGTAGCATCCTTTGAAGGACCGGTCATAACAACTTTCTTTGCACCAGCTTTGATATGAGCGCGAGCTTTTTCATCAGTTAAGAATAAACCGGTAGCTTCAGCAACAACGTCAGCACCAACTTCATTCCACTTTAAGTTAGCTGGATCACGTTCTGCAGTAACGCGGATACGGTCACCGTTAACAACTAATGTAGTACCGTCAACTTCTACAGTGCCAGGGAACTGACCGTGAGTTGAATCATACTTTAACATGTAAGCTAAGTACTGAACACTCTTGCTGTCAACACCACCTTTACCGTCACTTGCTAATAAGTCGTTGATACCAACAATTTTGATATCCTGTGACTTATGCTGTTCTTCATAAGAAGCACGTAAAACAAAACGACCGATACGGCCAAAACCGTTAATACCTACTTTAATTGTCATATTATTTTTTCCAATTAATGATGATTAAAACAAAATATCCTTTCGGATGACACAAAATTTAGAATAAACGATTGCTCGCTCACCTAACACTGCCGCTATTATAACGCATTTTAAAAATTGCGACAATACGCAATATTTTGTAATCATGGTATATTTTTTATACATTATGTTGTAGATCTGAACAGTTGAACCTGAACTGATTCAGCGCAGAAAAAAGCCTCGGTGGTTTTCAGAAACCGTCGCTGTCAGAAAAATTATTTTCAGTTGAAAAAAAATTTTTTATAAAAATTTGCCGTAAGTCAAAAATCGGGATTTTTTTTTGTTTAATTGGTCATAATAAACGCGCTTATCACATTTATAAGTATTTAATTTGTGAGATAATACGTCATTATTCTAGGTTACAAGAAGTGATGGATGTTTATGACTTTAGTAGAACAATTAGCGAAAGCAAAAAAAATTGCCGATACCTATGTTGATGCCTGGGGAAAACAGGCTGTGGTATCGCAGGAAAGTAAGGCAGCCGTTCTGGCAGCCATGGGTTATGATGTGGAGAACGAGGACAATCTGCGCAAGCAGGTGGAGAAGGAAGAAAGAGATCTGTGGACCTCTCCTCTTGATCCGGTTCTGGTTGTCCGTGAGAAAAAAGATCTTCAGCTGACTGTACGTCTTCCAATCGATCTTGCCAACAGTGAACTCAACTGCACAATCAAGGTTGAAACCGGTATGCGCATCAGCAGCAAGATTCACGCTAAGAACAGCAGTGTTATCGAAACTAAAGAAATTGACGGCGTTACCTATGTTAAGAAGATTCTGACTATCAGTGAGGAAATCCCACTGGGTTATCACGATCTGGTTCTCAAAACCGTTGACAAGGATCTGGGCAACCTGAGACTGATAGTTGTTCCTGAACGCTGCTACAAGCAGAAGGCTATTAATGAAGGCCTCAAGATCTGGGGTCCTAGCATCCAGCTGTATGCTCTGAGAAGTGAAACCAACTGGGGTGTCGGTGATTTCTCTGATCTGGCTGATCTGATTTCAAATCTGGCTGACTGGGGTGCAGGTTTCGTAGGTCTGAATCCTATTCATGCCCTTTACCCTGCAAATCCTGATTCTGCAAGTCCGTACTCTCCGTCATCAAGAAGATGGATCAATGAAATCTATATCGACGTAGAAGCAGTTCCTGAACTGAGATTCTCCAAGAAGGCTCAGAGCATGATCAAGGATGCTGATTTCCAGGCTAAACTGGTTGAACTGCGCGCCAAGGAATTTGTTGACTATGCCGGAGTTATGAAGCTCAAACTCCAGGTTCTTAAACAGATTTACAAGGACGTTCCTCTTCATAAAGATCAGGAATCTGATCGTGCAAAAGCCTTTGCTGAATTCGTTGCAGAGGGCGGTGAGAGTCTTGATCAGCTGGCTGTATACAATGCAATCCAGGAATCATATTATGCCAAGGGCAAGGAAGCATGGGGCTGGCCTTCAGAACTGTGGGAGGAAAAATATAAAACATACCAGGCTCCTGCTGTGAAGGAATGGGCAAAGAAACACGAACAGGATGTTTACTTCTATAAGTACCTGCAGTTCCTTGCTGACGAACAGCTTGACAATGCAAACGCCACCGCCAAGGAATCAGGTATGGCTGTAGGTATCTACCGTGACCTGGCTGTAGGTGTTTCCGAAGGTTCCGCTGAAATCTGGAGCAACGCTGAAATCTACTGCCGCAAGGCTTCTGTAGGTGCTCCGCCTGATCCTCTGGGACCTAACGGCCAGAACTGGGGTCTTCCTCCTATGGATCCTAACAAGCTGTATCGTGACAGATACCAGCCGATTATTGATCTGTTCCGTTCCAACATGAAGTCATGCGGCTCTCTGCGTATCGACCATGCGATGTCTCTGCTGAGACTGTGGTGGGTTCCTCCTAAGGCTGATGCCTCCAAGGGTGCCTACATTGAATACAATGTTAACGATATGATCGGTATTCTTGCACTTGAATCAGTTCGCAACCACTGTCTGATTATCGGTGAAGATCTCGGTACTGTGCCTGATATCATGAAGAAACTTCTGCCTCAGAGCGGTATCCATTCATACAAGATTTTCTTCAATGAAAAGAATGAACAGGATGGCGGTTTCTACTCAACCAGAGATTACCCTGCCCAGGCTATGTCCGCACTTACCACCCACGATATGCCTACACTGCGCGGCTGGTGGCACTGTGAGGATCTCAAACTCGGCCGCAAGCTCGGTGTGTACAAGACTGATGCAATCCGCGACAACCTGATGTATGCACGTCTGATTGACAAGCAGAAGATCCTTGACAGTCTGAACTGGCACGGTGTTCTGCCTGACAGTGTAAACCGCAACGCACTGTTCTGCGGTATGGATCAGGCCCTCAACTTTGCACTTCAGGTCCACATGTGCAACGGTACCTGCGCTCTGTTCAGTACCCAGCTTGAAGACTGGCTGGAAATGGAGAAACCGGTGAATATTCCTGGTACCAGCACTGAATATCCTAACTGGAGAAGAAAACTGAGCAAGAATATCAACGAAATTTTTGCAGATCAGGATCTTCGCCGTCTGGCTAACAGAATGACTGAAGCTCGCAGAAATGCAAGCCAGCAGGAATAAAATATTTAATTTATTATTATAATTTAATACCTAATGATGCGGATAACGGAATGTTTCCGTTATCCCGTTGGGATAAAAAAAGGAAAAATTTATGCTTATAGATAATTTGTTGGGTGCAAAACTTAATAACCCTTTTGAGGAGCTGGGTCTTGTAAAGGATCCGGAGGGCGGTTATGTTTTAAGAGCATGGTTACCATACTCATCAAAGGTTGTTGTTAGAGATCTGGGCAATACCAAGGATCTAGCAAAAATGGAATGTGTTCATAAAGACGGTCTTTATGAGGCTAAATTCCCTGACTGCAATGCTCCTTTTAACTATTCCTTCAACGTTTCATATCCTGATGCAGTTATAAATGTGATTGATCCTTATCAGTTCCATGATGAGGCTTTCGCCGGACTGGCAGAAATGAAACTTGATGCAGCCAACCTGTACCGTACACTCGGTGCACACATTGTTGAACTCAACATTGACGGTGTAGTGGTTAAGGGTGTTAAATTTGCTGTTTATGCCCCATCAGCAACATCTGTAAGTTTAATCGGTGATTTCAACTTCTGGGACGGCCGCCGTCATCCGATGCAGAGAAGTCTCGACGGTCACTGGGTTCTGTTCGTTCCTGGCATGAAGGCCGGAGATCGCTACAAGTATGAACTCAAGGATCCTCTCGGAAACCGCCTGCCTCACAAGGCTGACCCTGTCGGCTTCTATGCTGAACAGTATCCTTCTTTCGCCTCTGTGGTTTATGATCAGACCAAGTACCGCTGGAACGATGAAGAATGGATCAAATCCCAGCTTAACAACAAGCTTGAACAGCCGATGTCTATCTATGAAATGCATTTTGCTTCATGGAAGCGCAATGCTGAAAACTATTCACCAAGCTACCGTGAAATGGCTGATGAACTGATCCCTTATCTGAAGAAGATGGGTTACACCCACGTTGAATTCATGCCGATCATGGAACATCCGTTCTCCGGTTCCTGGGGTTACCAGCCTGTCGGTCTGTTCTCACCTACCAGCCGTTTCGGTTCAGCAGATGATTTCAAATACCTGGTAGATCAGCTGCACCAGAACAATATCGGTATCATTCTTGACTGGGTACCTGCTCATTTCCCAACCGATTCCCACGGTCTGGCAAGATTCGACGGTACTCCGCTGTATGAATACGAAGATCCTCGCAGAGGATGGCATCCTGACTGGAACTCCTTCATTTATGACTTCGGTCGTGATACCGTGCGCCAGTTCCTGGTTGCAAGTGCTCTGATCTGGATGGATTACTACCACATCGACGGTCTGCGTGTTGACGCTGTTGCTTCAATGCTGTACTGGGATTACTCAAGAAAGGACGGCGAATGGATCCCTAATATCCATGGCGGTAACCACAACTATGAAGCTATCAGCCTGCTTCGCTGGTTCAATGAGGAAGTCTACAAGAGATATCCTCATGCAATGACCATTGCAGAAGAATCCACCGCGTTTGCCGGCGTTTCACGTCCAACCTTTATGGGCGGTCTCGGTTTCGGTTTCAAGTGGAACATGGGATGGATGCACGATACTCTCGAATATATGAGTCTTGATCCGATCTACCGTCAGTATCATCACAGTGAAATGACCTTCTCTATGATCTACGCATACGACGAAAACTTCATCCTTTCAATTTCTCACGATGAAGTGGTTCACGGCAAACATTCTCTGCTGTACAAGATGCCAGGCGATGAATGGCAGCAGGCAGCAAACATGAGAGCATACCTTGCCTACATGTATGCACATCCTGGTAAGAAACTGAACTTCATGGGCAGTGAATTTGCACAGACCAGAGAATGGGATCATGACGGTCAGCTCGAATGGTGGCTGCTGCAGTTTGACAAGCATAAGGGAATGCAGAAGATGGTTCAGGATCTGAACAACTTCTACCGTTCAGAAACAGCTCTGTATGATGCAGATTATGACAAGGCAGGTTTCGAATGGCTTGACTACGGTGACTACCAGAGAAGTATTTTTGCCATGATGAGACACAACAAGGATAATACCAGTCATATCGTATCTATCTCCAATATGACTCCGACTCCGCGTGACGGATACCGAGTAGGTGTTCCTTTACCTGGTAAGTACAAGGTTGTGTTCAATTCTGACAGCAAGTACTACTGGGGCGGTGACTACGATACAGGCGCCGATGTTATTGAAACAGAAGAAATTGAGTGCACCGGTAAGCCTCAGTCAATCAGTTTCAATCTGCCTCCTCTGGCAACTGTATACCTGAAAAAGATTGATGATTAGTCATAATTAGAACTCCTTATTTTTGACTTTATAAAGATCTGTCCGATGACAGATCTTTTTTGTGTGTGGTTTTTGCTATGGCGGTATATGTCGTTGTATACCAATATTGGTATATGTGTGTTAAATTATTTTGTTAAAATTATCAAAAAGTGAAACTTTATCAAAGATTTTAGCTGAAACTGTGTTATAATCAAACTCCAAAATTACCCGACTGCGCTGCCATTTTGCTGTTCTTCGGGATATTACGGAAGGAAACGGAATTTATTAAGGAAAACAAATGTCTTCTGATTTAAAAGTTTATCATTCGAACAATCTTGAGTACCTGGCCTCACTGGTAAGTTATATCATCAAGGAGCATCCGCTCGACAATCCGTTTGACTGTGAACAGGTTATTGTCCAGAGCAACGGCATGAGTGACTGGCTTAATGCCCGTATTGCTGATGAACTCGGGATCAGCATGCAGATTAAGTATTCCTTTCCATGGGCTTTCGTGTGGCAGATGCTGACCGACCTCGGTTATAACGAAAAGAGCAACCCTCAGCAGCGTTTTAAAATGGAAAACATGGTGTGGACTATCTACTCTCTGCTTCCTGATTTGATTTCTGACGATGCCGATCGTCCGGTAGACTGCTTTAGGGCTATTTACGATTATGTTTATTTTGACGATCCTGCACAGAGCAGCGGTAGGAAAATTCTTGATCATGTCAAACTGTTCCAGTTCAGCCAGAGTATAGCAAAGGTTTTTGACGGATATATGCTGTACCGCACTAAATGGCTCAAAAACAGAAATGATGACGGTACACCTAAGCAGCCGTGCCGCTATCTTGAAAATTTTTCTCTCTACGATGTGAAATCTGTTCAAACTCAGATTTTAGATGACAAAATCACTGATACCGATGCGCTTAATCAGCTGTGGGGCGGTATTTCCCCGGAACGGTGGAAAAATCTCAGTGAAAAGCACCGGCTTCTGATCCTCAATAATATGTGGCAGGTGGTACTTTGGGAGAAAATTCTCGAAAAGAACGAGAGTGACCATCATATTGCCAACATGATCGATCAGCTGATTGCTGATCTTAAGACAGACAGTGACAAACGCGCAAAACTTCCGCAGCGTATTTTTGTTTTCGGAATTTCCTCTCTTCCTACTAAATTCCTGGAACTGCTGAAGGCACTGGGTCAGTACATCGACGTTTGCTACATGTTTCTTAATCCGTGCTGCCAGTACTGGGGCGACATCAGCAAAACACTTTACGATTCCATTACCGGAATTCATGCGGAAACCTTTGCGGAGAAACTGATGCGCAAGGTAAAGACATTCCCTAATTTCAGTGCTCCTGAAGGCTCCAGAAATCTGCTTTGCAGAGAGGAGCTTGAAAAAAGTTTCGCCAGTGACGGAACCATCTCTGGCGGCAATTCGCTGTTGCTTTCATGGGGCAGACAGGGTCGGGACAACCTGTACCAGCTGCTTGATGCAGGTACGGATGACACCGAGGTATTTGAAGATCCGTGGAATGACAGTGAACCTTCCACCCACACTATGCTTAATGCAATCAAAAGTGATATTTTCAATCTGAGTGAAATTGATCCTTATGAGTGCCTGTTCAATCAGGATTTGTTTCACCGGAAATCCCGTCTTTATGTATACGATCAGAAGAATGAAGAAGGTAATTATAAAATTGCTCACAATCTTGAGATCCATTCGGCCTACACCAGACTGCGTGAGGTGGAATGTGTCTATGATGCATTGCTGACCAGGTTTGATCGGGATCCTGATTTAAAACCTAGTGACTGTATTGTCATGGTTCCGAATATTAACAGTTATGTGCCGTTTATCAGAGCGGTTTTTGAGCCTCTGCTTGATCAGAATACTGCCGGCGAACGCAGAAAAAGGGCGATCCCGTATCTTATTTCAGATCAGACCTACGAGTCGGAAAGTCCTTTTCTTGAATGTGTAACCGAAATGCTTCATCTTTATGTTAAGCATCTGACTCCGTCGCTGGTGATGGAGTTCCTGAACATCGACCAGATCCAGAAACGTTACAATATCAGTACCGGGGAATGGGAGCAGATTAATGACTGGATTGCGAAGGTCAATGCCAGGGTGGACTTTAATGATGCTGATTTTCAGCTTAACAATCAACCGGGTGAGAATATTGAAATTTATAACAGCTGGTACCGTTCCTTCCGCCGTATGGTTACCGGCTCTATGATTGCAAACAGCGATACCTTCCTCGACAATATTCAGCCGTACACCGCTATCGAGGGGTCCGATACCTATCTGCTCGGCCGGTTTATTTCATTTGTGGATGATCTGGAGGCTTTGAGAAAATCCCTGCTGGAAATTCAGCAAAGTTCCGAGGGCGGAAAAACAGCAGCACAGTGGAAGGAGTTTGTTACACGGGATATTCTGGAAAGATTCTTCGTAGTTAACGATGATATTGCCTCAGACGTGGAGACTCTGGAACGGTTCATTGAAGATCTGATTTCAAAGTTTGACAATATTGATCCTGATTACCGCATCGATGTATCGGTATTTGAGAACTATCTGTCATCCTCGATTTCAGAAACCAAGCAGTATAAACAGTTTATGTCCGGAAAAGTTAATTTCTGCACTTTCCTTCCGATGAGAAGTATTCCGTTCAGACATATATTCCTGCTTGGCATGAATGACGGGGAATTTCCTAAAAAAGAGGTTGAACTCGGCTTTGATCTGATGAAGAACGGATATCAGTTACGAGGGGATCGCTCCGACCGGGAGGACGGCCGCTATATGTTCCTTGAAACGCTCCTTTCTGCCAAGGATTCCCTTTACATATCCTATATCGGACGCTCAGTTCAGGATAAAACCGAACTTAATCCGTCGGTTATCGTCAGTGAACTTGAGAATTATCTGACCAGAACCTTTGTGACGGAGGAGACCTACGGTAATATCCGGAACATTCTTAATAAGTTGAAAAGTCTCAAGGGTGAGGATCGCAGCGGTAAACAGCAGTGCCTGACCGAGCTTTATCAGGAATACAAGAATAATGCAGGCAGACTGCTTAAAAAAATTGTCATTCAGGATTCCATCGCCTCCCGTTCTCTGGATAATTTCAGAAAAAATGCTGAGCATGATTTCTTCTATCAGTCCTATCAGAGTGAATGGTTCAGCTTTAAAACCGGGCAGGAGCCTGAGCATACAGGAATCGAACTGGAAATTATTGATGAAAACCAGGGCAGTGATCCGGAAATTCCTAATCTGACCCTGTCTCTGCGGAATCTGTCGGATTTTATGCTTGATCCTACTGCTGAAATGTTCCGCCGCCGCTTTAATGTGAAGGACAGTTTTGAATGGGAGACTGATGATCGGTTTGAACCGTTTGATATTGATGAAACTGCTGAAGCCAGGATCAGGTATGCCAAGTTCAAGGAATTGAAAAAACTGATCTGTGACCATGTAGGTTATGATGAACTTGAAACGATCAGAAATTTCGATGCTCAGAAGGAGGATTTGCTTTCTCTGAAGGATATTTGTGCTCTGGTATGGGATCGGATTACCTCACATCATGAGGAAATCAAACACTGGGATCAAGCTTATTACAGGGATGTAGTCTACAGCGGAAGAGCTCCGGTTGGGGTGCGCGGGGAATCTGATGCTCAAGCACAGGCCAGATCCTGGGGAATGTTTCTTCCTGATATTACAACACTGTTTGACTATCAGTCCCGCCCTGAATTTATCCGGCTTAAGTTCAGAATACCTGAATCCGCCCTGCCGGAGGTTTACCGCAGTTCGGGCAGGTACAGCAACGGCTATCTTGTATCGGTTGAAGGTACGATTGATGATCTTTATGTCAATAAATCCAATGAGATGCTGTATCTAAAATCAAATTATACCGGCAGGTATCCCCTGAGATTCCTGTCCAGGGCCTATATTGATACGTTGTGTCTGACTGCCGGCGGGACAGGTTTTAACTATGAAATTCTTGATTATTCCTATAGCAACAATACTAAAAAGCGCAGACAGTACAGTATGCTCTATGAGGGCGACAGACAGCTGGCGAATACTATGCTCCAGTCTCTGACTGCCGAATATATCCGCGGAATGCATGAGTATATGCCGGATGTGATCAATACAAAACCTGATAATTCAAATTCGCTGTCAGCAAACCACAACAACAATGAGAAACCGATCAGTGACTACCTGATCGCAATTCTCAAGGATGAAGCTGAACGCATGAACGGTGGAAATTCCGGTTCAAAAGCAAAATCAAAGGCAAAGGATTGTCCTCCTCTGTTTAATCTGCTGTTCACTCTGCTGCCGGATCCTGTCTCGAAGAACTGTTCGCTCAGGTGCAGTATTGCAGCTGTACAGCATATGCTTGAACAGCACCCCGACTATCATGATTTCGCTTCATTGAAGCGTTATTTGGAAAATGCCGGAACCGCCGCTGCCGACGCTGATTTTATCAACAGACTGCTGGATTTGTTTGTTCTCTACAATCCGGCCGACTATCCGCAAAAACGGACTGCGGAGCGTTTCAGAGACTGCAGCTGCTTTAATTTCGGCCACGTATTCAGTTATCTTTTTAACTGCCGTCTGTATTGTGAATGTCTGCTGACAGCATAGCAGTTAACTTAATCAGCATAAGGATTTACTCATGACATCTGATGCAAAAATAAAACAAAGCGGATTCAAAATTGAAAAAGTTGATCTGGCAAAACCTGCTGTGCTTGAAGCATCCGCAGGAACCGGTAAAACCTATTCCCTTACCGGTCTGGTTATAAGACTGCTGATCGGTCACAAATGTCTTCCCCTTGATCTTGAACATATTCTTCTTGTTACCTTTACAGAAGCGGCAACTGCAGATCTGCGCCGCAAGGTTCTCGAAAAAATTATTTCTGTGAGGGAGGCATTCGAACTGTCCATGCTTCTTGAAAGTGCTGATCTGCAGAGTATAAGTTCTGTTGATCCCTTTGCACTGATCCTGCTTCGCGAACTTTTTGATTCTAAAAACGGAAAGTTCACAGAAGAGATTAAGTCCTGCCTGAATGACTGGATCAACAGTCTTAAGATTGCAGAAAGAAAAATTGACAAGGCGACCATTTCAACTATTCACAGTTTCTGCCAGAATATGCTTAAGCGCAATGCGTTTGAATCCGGGGTGCTGTTTAAGAACAAGTTCATTGACAGTGAGGACGAACTTAATACGGAAGCTCTGGTTGCCGCCACTAGAAATGAATTTTACAAAAAAAATCTCGGTCCTCTTGATATTCTAGTATGGCAGAACCTTATAAGTCCGACTAGACAAGAACAGATCCTCAGGGAATTTGAAAATGCTGATCGTATAGTTCCGGATATTTCGGAATATTCAGCTGATTTCAAACTCGCGCTTGAAAAACTTCGCGCAGCGGTCAAATTTTATTTCCTGCCGTATAAAAATATGTTACCGGCAGATTTTGACAGCACGGTAGATTCACTTGATCAGCTGGAACTTAAAAATATCTGTAAAGATCTCAACTGTCATCTGACTATGAAGAAAAGCATGAAACTGTCGGCAGTAGCCAGGGATAAAACCAGAAATGTAACCGCCTTTCTGCTGCAGCTAGATCCGAAGATTGATCTGTCGCTGATAGAGCAGAAGACAGTCAAGTCACAGCCTGATTATACAACTTCGCTGGAGACTCCCCTGGCTGAAGGACTTGCCCAATATACCAAATGTGAGCAGTCACTGCTGACATTGTGGTTTGTCAATCATTTCGGTGAAGCTTCAAAGATTAAGGGATATCTGAAAAAACTGAAAAACCAGATGTCATTTGATGATCTTATTACCAATCTGCGTGATTCTCTTGATGAATCGCTGCACGGAACCAATGCTCTTCTGCTGGCATCGAGGATCAGGGATATCTATCCGGTGGCGATGATTGATGAATTTCAGGATACTGACAAGCGTCAGTTTGATATATTCAGCAGCATATATATGAAGGGACCTTCTCTTTACAATATTGACGGCTACCCGTGCTCCATTTTTCTGATTGGTGATCCGAAACAGTCGATTTACCGTTTTAGAAATGCTGATATTAATACCTATTTTTCCGCCCGGGAGAGAAATGAACAAAAATGCGGCGGAGCTTATTACAACATGGATATCAACTTCCGTTCAACCCCTGAGTGCGTACGATCTGTCAATGAATTTTTCAGTGATTACGTTCCTGCTGACAACGCTGATGAGAATAACAGTGAAGAGGACTGTTCAGAGGAACAGCTCCTGCCTGTGAAGGCGGCACCGGAGGCGCAGAGTTCAGCAAGTGCAGCAGCGCTGACTCAGGCCGTGGCGCGACGCACCTTCCGTACCGGGGATATAAATTTTCTCCCGGTCGGTTCCAGAACTAAAAACACCGAACTGGTATGGAATGAGAATGGTGAAATCAGACCTGCCGCCCCGGTTATTTATACAGATCTGGCGGATTTGTTCATTCCTGAAGAAATGGCCTGTATAAACGCCCCGAAACAGAAGAGTATACTGTCTAACATCTGTGCTTTCCAGATTAACAGAATGCTCACCCGGGCTGCATTCAGAAACGTAAAAACCGGGGAGCTTACCGCTTTGAGATTATCTGATATTGCCGTACTGGTATCATCACAGTTTGAAGCATCGGCGGTGCAGAAATCTCTGCTGGAATACGGCATAAGATCTGTTTATCTTTCAGATCGTGACACTATTCTCACTCTCAGACTGGAGCGGGATTTTATTACTGATTTCATGGAGGCTCTGCTGTTTATCAGAGACTCTTCGAAAGTTAAACATCTGGTGGTTAATCCGACACTTCATTTTTCCCTGGAGGAAATCAATAAGGTAGTCAATGACTCTGTTTCCTACAACAGTTTTCTTGAACTGTGCGGCCGCTGTCTCGAACTCTGGGAAACCCGCGGATTCATGGCCGCTCTTTATAATTTTATCAACGATCAGTCAATAAATCTTTTTGAACGTATCCGCCGGTTTGACAACGCCGAGAAGGTTATCACCAATATCCTGCATATTGCCGAGTCGGTTCAGACTCAGGAAACAAAGGAATCAACCCCGTTTGCCGTATATTCCTGGTTTACCGCAAGGACCGCCGAGGAACTGGGTGAAAGCGAAACTTCGGAGCGTAATGCCAATAAACTGCGTCTTGATTCCGAGGATGATCTGATTTCCATTGTTACAATTTTTAAATCCAAGGGGCTGGAATATCCGATAGTTTTCATGCCGTATATCGGCATGGAAAAGCAATTTGAACAGCCGGTAAAATACCATGAGAACGCAGAAAAAGAGGTCAAGGGTAAATATAAGCAGGGACAGTCAATTGCAACCCTGAATTTAAGCGGCCTGACCTCAATTGATGATCTTGGCAAGGAAAACTTTCTGAAGCGTAATTTATACAACCAGAGTGAAATCAGCGATTCCGAGAAAAAAACCATCGATGAATGTCTTCAGGAACAGGCGCGCCTGCTGTATGTTGCCATGACCAGAGCCCGTTTCTGCAACTGCTTTGTGATCCCGTCCGGTTCGAAGTTTAAGTCGCCTGCAGCACTGAACGGTTTCGTCAGGGATTCAATACTCGGTGCAACTCTTCAGGGAAGATTCCAGGGGTGCGGAGTGGAGGAACTGACCCTTTCCGGACTCTGGAAGAAATACCTGGCACTTATGGAAAGAAATATAAAAAATTCCCCGGATTACAATCCTGACCGGCCTGTATATGAAACCATCGGAGATCCCGATACTGATCTCGGCATATTCATGAACGGTCTTAAATTCAGTTCACAGTCGGTGGAGCAGTCGGGATCTGCTGCAGAACTGTTAAATCCTGATGATTATGCCCCCGCTGAATTTAACGGAAGCATCGATCGAAGCTGGGCCATAACCTCATATTCAAATCTGATGGGAAGAGGGATCCGCAAAACCCGTAAATATTCTCTTCAGACCGAACAGCCGGGGCATAATGACGAAAACGATGCAGCTCCAGATCCAGTTGAGCAAACGCAGCAGCCGGAGAAACTGCCGTATGTTATGAATCAGTTTACCTTCCCGAAAGGAAGTAAACCGGGTGATTTTCTGCACGGTATGATGGAAAAACGGGATTTTCAGTATCAGCTTGATGAACAGCGCCAGAAGGTTGATCCGCTGTATGAATCTCTTGAAGCCTATATTGAAAGAATCGTGAAGAAGGGCTTCTTCGCCGATTCGAGAACTCTGCGTCACTGGCGTGAGCCCGATGGAATCGCAGCTCTGACGGGATGGTTTAAAAATATTGTTGATACACCGCTGGTAATCGGTGACGGTTCCGTGGTTCATCTGTCCGATATACCGATGCAGGATCGTCTGGCTGAAGCGGAATTCCTTTTCAGACTCGGGGAACTGCGCAATGACAGGGTTAATGATTTCTATCAGAAATACTATGGAAAAGATCTCTGGCTGCAGGCTGTGAAGGACTATATTGACAGGAACGCTGAGAGAGAAGGGGAGGATCAACTCAACAGTTTTGCCTTTGATCGTGTCAACGGCTTTGTTACCGGTAAGATCGATCTGATTTTCCTCTATCAGGGAAAATACTATATCCTCGATTACAAGAGTAATCATCTGGGAGACAGACCGGAGGATTACTCCAGGTTGAATATGGCCATGGCGGTGGCTGAACACCGTTATGATTTCCAGTATTCAATTTATGCCCTGGCTCTTTACCGCCATCTCAAGGCAAGAATACCTAATCTTGATTTCAGCAGGGTGTTCGGCGGTGTTATCTATCTGTTCATCAGAGGATGCAGTGCCGCCAGTAAAGTAATGCAGGGCGGAAGTGCCGATTCCCTGGGTAACGGAACCGTTTACGGCTGCTATGATGTAAAACTTCCGTATATCAGCCGTGACAACTCTTTTATTGAAGAACTTGATTCACTGTTCAGCTGCAACAAAGGACAGACCAATGATTAGTGCTACTACTGAAAAAGAAATTGAATTGTTTATAGCTGATGTAAAGAAACAGCTCTATATTCCGGATATTGCCAGACACTATGTATCTGTCATTTATGATCTGATCCTGGAATATGATCACAAACCGTCTTCTGCTCCGGAGGGAACGCCTCCTGAACAGACTGAAACGGATGCGGAATCGATCAGGATCCTGCTGTATCTGGTTATTCTCAATCAGATGGCTTTTTCCTTCGGTGATATCTGTATCAGACTGACGGATCGCGAAAACGGTGAAATGTCGGCGGTGCAGAGGGCTGTGGCAAAAATTTATGAACTTTCAGTTCTCAACAGTTACAGCTATCAGAAACAGTTTGTAAGATATCAGCTTGATTCTGTAACCGGCGGAACCGGTTCTGCCGAAGATGTGGCTGAGGTGATAAAACAGTGTTTTGACAGTTTCTGGTCCTTTCTGCTCGATTATGACAGCAGGCACTGCGCCGCTGACTATGTTGATGTGCTGCGCCGCTTTCCGCTGATGGCGGAACTGCTGGACAGCAGCTATAACGGAACAGGAAAAGATTCCTATCCGCTGATCTGCTATCCGTGCGATGAGTCTGAACCTTGTGTTTACTTCGGTAAAAATTTTTATTATGAGACCATGGCCTCCCGTTTGATCGGCGAAAAAATTAATTACGGATGTGAACCATGCGGCAGAGTAAACAGTTTTTACTCAACTCTTGCTGATTCGGGACAGCCGGTTCCTCCGTTCAATCAACTGGTGCGCCTGTTTCTTGACTGTATCTTTATTCAGCAGGTTAAATCCTTCGATGTCTCAGGATTTATTGCAGGTGCGGGGCAGAGCGGTGAATGGCTCTATCCGGTGCAATCGGCTGAAATTGAAAGAAAACTTGCCGAAGTCCGGAACAACCCTGATCTCGTGATATGGTCCAAGGTTGCGGCTGCTACAGCCTGTCTGTCTGATTTTACAGTGATAACCGGAGGTCCCGGAACCGGTAAGACCACCACGGTTACCAAAATTCTGCTTCTGATGTATGCCCTTGCCTATGTACAGCAGCAGGATGAAACTGAAAGATTCAATGTATGCCTGGCCGCTCCTACCGGCAAGGCGGCCAACCGTATGAAGGAATCAATCAAGAATTCCCTGTCAGGAGCAGAAATCACCGCAGTCAAGGAGAATCTAGCAGATCTGCTGGTGAAACTCGGGATTGCCGCCAACAGCCGGGACGACATTCTGCAGTACCTCGGCAGTATTCCCCGTCAGAGCAGTACTATTCATAAGCTTCTCGGCATAAATCCGGGCTCAGACATTCCAAAGTATAATGAAAACAATAAACTTCCTTATGATTTGATCATCATTGATGAAGTATCCATGATTGATCTTAAACTGCTGGCCAGACTGATGATGGCGGTTAAACCTGACTGCAAACTGATCCTGCTTGGTGATCATGAACAGCTGCCATCAGTGGAGGCCGGTGCCATTCTTTCCGATCTCTGTCTTGCTTTCAAAGCGGAACCGGGGAGTTCTCCGGAGTCGGATCAACGTCAGTTTGAACTTGCCCGTAACCTGATTGAACTTACTGGTTTTGAGATCCTTCGTCTTTTTGCCTTCGATCTTTCCCCTGCAGTGGCAAGACTGTATAAAAGCTACCGTTTTGAAAAGGCTCGCGGGATCGGAGCGCTGGCGGCGGATATCAACCGTGCATCCCTGAAATCCAACCTGTCTGAGTATGAAAAAATGCTCAATGATTCAGACAACCGTCCGAGTGTTAAATTCATCCGGGCTTCTGACTGTGAAAAGTATGCCGGTGATGGAAAATTGAAGCTCAACCTTCAGCAGAAGATCCTCAAACGGATTATTGATCAGTCCCTTCCGTTAGGAGCCGCAGGTGAACTTAAAGAGAATACAGATGTTGAAAAATACAGTTTCTATGACTATCTGGCGGAAGTGAGGGATATTATCGGTTATCCGGTCGGCAGAAACAGCACCGGACAAATTCTCAATCTTGCGGATGATCGGAAGAAGGCTGAAATTCTGTTTACTAAATTCAACCGGTACCGGGTTCTGTGTACCAATCGAGGATCCGGACTCGGGGTGGAAAATATTAATGAAGCCATGGAGGAGCGTGTGCTGCGCTGGTACGGCGAACATCCGAAACTCAAATATCTGAAAAACAGTACCTCAACCTGGGGTGAACACTGGTATCCCGGCCGTCCGGTTATGATCAATAAGAACAACTATCACCTTGATCTGTTCAACGGTGATATCGGCATAACACTGTTTTTCCCTTCTGAACAGGAGGTTCCTGAAATGCGGGTACTGTTTCAGATGAGTGACGGCAGCTACCGCTATTTTTCAACTGCTGAGCTTGCCAACTATGAACTTGCCTTTGCCATGACGGTTCATAAATCCCAGGGTTCCGAGTTTGATCATACCGTACTGGTGCTGCCGGATTATAAGAGTACCTTTGTAACCAGGGAACTGCTGTATACCGGAATAACCAGAGCTAAAAGTTTTGTCACGGTCTATGACAGTGCTGAAGGTGCAATAGAAGATTATGTTCTGAAACGCAACTCCCGCAGCAGTAACCTGGCGTACCGGCTGAAGGATTAACGTTAATTAGAGGAGCGGATTTAATCGATTTATTTTACTGCAGATCTGATCTTGGTCACCGCGGAATTATTGCCATGAAAAACCGTCCTTTCCGGACGGTGGAGGAAATGGACCGTGTTCTGATTGCAAATTTCAATGCGGTGGTGCGCAAATCCGATACTGTCTATATTCTGGGTGATCTATGCCATCATATGCAGGTTGAGATGTGCAACAGGGTAGTGGCTAAATTAAACGGCAGCAAGATCCTGATCAGCGGTAACCATGACAGGCAGTATGACAGTTCGCTGTTTACCGATATCAGAGATTTTCTGACTGTAACCTTAGACGGGGTATGTTTTTCGCTGATGCACTATCCGTTGCTGTCATGGCCGAAGAAGGAACACGGCAGTGTTCAGCTTCACGGGCATATTCACGCCGGCACTGACTACAACGAGCAGATCGCGCTGACGGGATCAGGCGTTATGACGCGGGCGTTGATCCAATAATTATTTCCCGGTATCGGTAAGGCAGATTATCGATTTTTTCGGCATTGTTCCCGGCAGTTCCTGATCTGTGTGAGCAGTCATATCACTGTTCAATTCATATGAATATTCCTGGCAAATCAGGCTGCGGAGCCTTCTTGATTATGCTGCGGTTTTCCTGCCGTACCCCGTTTTTCAACCGTTTTCTGTAATTTAATGTCTGATATTATTTTGTTTAAAAAATATACTTTTTTAAATTTGAATAATACAGTGAAACTGATCACGGATCGAGTCTTTACTAAAAGTTTATTAATGCTATCATGAATATATGGATATAAATCTATTTAACATAGTATTATATCTTAAGCCTGTCTTTTCAGGCTTTTTACGGATCCCGGCCGTCAGAGCAGGGGCTAAATAATATTAAATATAGTAAAACAGGAAAATTTTTATGATTGATAATGTTAATAAAATGTTATGGATTGACCATACCTCGCTTAATATCGGAAATCCTAAATACTGGCGAAAACTCAGCTCCAGTCTGGAGAAGAACATTAATGATGCTGTTCTGTGCAGGGGTGGAACTCCAATGATTGTTCATGCTGTTCATCTTGGAAATGAAATTCTGCGGGTTATGCGACAGTGGGTCTATAAACCTCTTTTTGCCATAGATGAACTTTCTGTGATGATGAACGATTTGATTGAAGCATTGAAAAAACTTGAGGACGGATCGCAGAATGTGGATTTGACGGTTGATCTGGATCGCTGGGATAATTCGTATCATGATCCGGAAGTAAAGAATTCTGTTCAGCGTTTTTATGCCACTATAACCTCACGTAATTCACTGATCGATCTGCTGCGCCGTCATCAGCTGGTTTCCTGGCTTAAAGGCAAGCAGGAGAGAAGAGCGGTGTACAGCTCCGGCGGCAGTGACTGCTCTGACACTGATGCCTGTCAGATTGAGAATTCTCTTGAAGATCTGGATTGCAGATTTCCGGTAACTCCGGACGAGTCCTGCTTCTTCAAGGCAAATGTACTGATTGACAGGATGGCGGATATGCGTCCGGTTCCGGCATACGCGGTACAGCGTCTGTATTACCTTAATGAACAGTTTCCTGAAATGGTCAATGACTGCATCAAAAATAATACACTGGTAGAACATCTCATGGAGGCACAGCGGCAGGGCTGGACACTAGATCCTCTTTACGGTCTTGAAGAGGATAACTGCGAGTCAGAAGAGGAGGCGGAACTGTAAATCTGTTTATAGATTTTCAAGGGTTAAAATACATCAGCTTTAGCCGTGTGATTAGCCTGATTGACTAACTATGACCGCCACCTTTTAGGTGGCGGTTGTACGATAGAAGTGGACAAAATTTCGGATTGGTATAAAAATAGTCACAAGGGCAGTGGTCATTGAATTATGAATTCCTTCGAACTTTAGCCAGCGGGTACGCCCGAATATGTCACTCCTTCAAATTAAAAGGATTTTTACTTGGAGAACTAGATGAAAAAAATATTTCTGATCCTTGCATTTGCCTGCATCATGTCCGGCTGCGCCTGCCATGAACAGACGGATGAACCTGAACAGCAGAAAAAAAATATTTTTCCCGATGATTTTACCGCTGCATATCTTGGTCCGGAGGGAACCTATTCCCATGAAGCCTGCAATCTGTTTTTTGCCGGACAGGGCCGCTGTATTCCCGCTGATTCAGTAAAAAGTGCAGTTGAGTCAGTGTCGGAGGGCAGACATCTCTTTGCGGTTGTTCCCCTGGAAAATACAGTCGGCGGCGCGGTGACAGATTATGTTGATACGCTGATTGCCCATCCGGAACTGTCGGTGGCAGGAGAGGTGGTGCTGCCGATCCGCCAGAATCTGCTGGCACTGCCGCAGACAGAGCTTGCTGCGGTCAGAAAGGTTTATTCACATCCTCAGGGACTGATTCAGGGGCGTGCCTGGCTGCAACAGCATCTGCCGGATGCGGAACTGATTGAAGTTTCGAGTACCGCCGCCGGGGTAAAGGCTGTGGCTGAGGGGAAAGATCCTGCGGCTGCCGCTGTTGCGTCAGCTGCCTGTGCAGATGTCTACGGAGTTAAAATTCTTGCCCGCAGTATTCAGCTCAATGACAGTAACAAAACGAGATTCTATATTCTGTCTGCGGACAGAGCGGATACCGCAGTTTCGCAGAGACTTGCTTTCACTGCCTCCGGCAGTGCCGCCGAACTTCCTTTGCTGATGGCTAGGATGCAGCAGATGAATATCAGGCTGGAAACGATCCATGAACGCCCGCTTAAAACAGAACTGGGTATGTATCATTATCTGATTGAATGCTCTTCATGCAGTTATGAAACTTATCAGAAACTTACTGAAGGCAGCCGGTTTAATTTCCGTTACCTCGGCAGTTTCCCTGTCCGCTGATGTCTATCATTTCAGGAGTCTGAACAAACTGAGCCGGTTGTGGATTGCAAAACATAAAAATAAGCGGCTCATAACGTGAGTCACAGTTCGCAAAACAGAGGATAGATCTCAGTCGGTTTTCTGTTAGAATGTGCCTATAAGTTTTTTGTAGGACTGACGATTATGCTAACTATTGAAGAAACCTGTTTTGCCCGCAGCATACCTGAGCCGCAGCTGCTCTTGAAGTACGGTTTTACAGCTGATGACGGTAAGTATGAATATTCCCGTAAATTCATGGATGATCTGTTCCTTGCCAGGATCATTATTTCTTTCGGAAAGAAAAAAGATTTTGTAATCAAAGGTCAGATTATAGATCTCGACAACGATGAGGAGTATCTTCCAGTACGTAACAGCGGCGGTGGTTCTTTTACCTGCAAGGTCAGGAATGAATATATCAAACTGCTGGAGGACATCCGCAGCAGGTGTTTCAGATCAAATTATTATTCACTGGAGCAGGCAAACCTGATTACCGCATACATAGAAGGTGAACTCGGCAAAAAAATAGAATTCCCCTGGCTTAAGGCTCCCGATGCCGGAATATTCCGCTGTGCCAATAATAAAATGTTTGCCCTGATCATGCAGGTTGACTACAGCAAGCTTGATTCGAAAAAGAAAGATCCGGTGGAGATCATCAATCTCAAAGTCAATCACAAGGATGTTCTTCGGCTGATTCAGAAAAAGGGTTTTTATTTTGCCTATCATATGAATAAAACCAACTGGATTTCCATCGTACTGGACGGTACGGTAAATATTGATACGATCCGGCGTTTTATTGATAAGAGTTTTGCTACCGTTGATAAACTCAAAAAGAGTTCTTCATCCGGACAGGATTACACTCTTGCCAACGGCAACTGGATAGTGATCTGCAATACCTCTAGGTACAATGTGTTTGATGCCTTCAAGAAAAGCAGCCAGATCCTGTGGAAGCAGAGTAACAATATCAAACCCGGAGACACCGCATTTATTTATGTGGGTGCACCATATTCATCAATCATGTTCAAATGCCGGGTGGATGAGGTTAATATTCCCTATGATCACAAGTGGGTGTACAATGCAATGAAAATCACTCTCCTGAACAGATACCGCCACGGTCAGCTGAGCAACAAGGTAATGGCAAAATTCGGAATTACTTCAGTGCGCGGACCGCGTCGTATGACTGAGGAGCTGCTGGAACATATCAGAAAAAACTGTGAGGATTCATAGAAAATAAATTTGAAACCGGGGCCGGTATTTTGATATCCCGGCTGATTTTGATATTATTTATCATTATTGCAAAATAGTTGTAAACTTAACGGTGTCCCTTTCTCCGGAGGTTCTTTTGATGGCTTTTCTCAGACGTAATTCAGCCCTGTTTTCTTTGGTCTGTGCCTCTGCTTTTATGCTTGATGCTGCTCATGCAGCGGATATTACATCGGCCTATACTGATACCGGGATCGGCTCAATTCACTTCAGCGGAATGGTGGAGGAGGGGGATTCGAAAAAGTTTATCGAAGTCTATGAGACCATGTCCAGAGGTGGTGGAGCCCCTACGATGGTGGTTCTTGACAGTTTCGGCGGAGATGTAAGGGAGGGGCTCGTGATTGGTCTTTTCATTGCTGAAAAGAAAATGGCGACCATCGTGGAATCAAAGATGAACTGTTTCAGTTCTTGTATTTCCATTTTTGCCGCAGGTAATCCGAGAACCGCCTATCCGAAAGCCAGACTTGGTGTGCACAGAGCTGCTGATATCAGTTCTGAAGCTGTCAAAAACAAGAACAAGGACAATGCTGATGCCAGGGCTGTTACCATAGCCGTTAACGATTACTATCGTAAATTCAAAGTTCCTGATTCAATCAGGATCGCTATGATTGATACTCCTCCTGATAAGATTTACCAGCTTACCGAAGAGGAACTTAAACGCTTCAATACAAAGGCTCCGGCTAAAAAACCGCCTAAGGCCGAGCTTTCCGCAGGGGATGTAAAAAAGAAGCTTCTTGATACCAAACTTGATGCCCTTACCTATATGGATCAGGGCAAATATCTGGAAGCCGCTCAGATGCTGGAAAAAATGAAATATGCAGGAGCCAATGATCATGAACTTTATGCAATGCTAGGCAAGGCTTATTTCATGTCTGGAAACCGCAACCAGGCTATTATTCATTACACCGCTTCTGTAAAAATCAATCCGCATCAGGCTGACAGTTGGAAAGCTCTCGGTGAACTGGTTGCAGATGACGGAAACATCGAGTGGGCAACTCAGTGCTTTGTCAAATTTTATGATAATACAGCTGACAAGGATATGGCCTACGCCGTTCTTGAGGGCTTGTCACGTGCCAACAAGGGCAAATACAAAGATCTCGCAGCTGCATCAGCCAGAAAAAAAATCAGAAGATAGCATCTGACTCCTGTTCCGCAACTTTGTTCTGTAACTGCAGATTTGACTGAAAGTAAAACTTTTTCTAAAGTGATTTTGCCGTATGGATTGTTTTGATGTTGCAGTTGTGTTTATTGCAGCAGAACGTTTGCATTTGGAGCGGATATCTAAACTTCTGCAACTATTAAAGGCACTTTGTTACAAAGTGCCGTAAATGTTTATTTACCTATAGTTGTTTATTTATAACTAAGAAGTCCGCAAACCTTTAGGATTAAAACGACTATGAACAGTGGAGGTAAAAGAAAAAAACATATTAACATAACAATCCGTTCTTTTTTTTGATCTTCTTTTATGGATTCTTCGTCCATTCGCATCATTTTCTGAAGATCTTCTGGATTCATTCTGTGCTCTATGACGTCATGACGGTGAATAATATAATCTGGTATTTCGTCATAAGATAACGCATCAAAATTATTCTGATTAAAACCTCGGCTTTGTG